>NZ_JABXKO010000101.1:0-26281 GCF_017114965.1 Nostoc sp. JL31 | reverse complement strand
CCCAGCCATACACAGATACACCCCTCTCATACGAGAAGTAGATTACCATATTTCGGTATTAGTGGGATAGGTTCTTGGAACTTGCCAGCAGATTACCCACCGATGCTTTAACTATCACTAATTACGGTATCTGCACCAGTTTGAATAATCGATTTGTCGTCAAAGCACCAGATTGGGGTTATGTACCATCTATTCGAGTCTCACGAGAAGAAGTGAAGCGCAGTTATACGCCACAACTCCAAGGTGATATTCCCGTAATTGTGATGGAATTTCTCTTAGATCCCGAAGGTGGAGAGTATTCGAGTAAACCTACTTATCCCCCTGGTAAATGGTTTTATTATGAGCAGATTTTACAAGTGCCAAACTATGCCATCTTTGAACCAGATGGCGGAGTTTTAGAAGTTTATCGGCGAGATGATTTAGGAAATTATGAACTGCAAACACCAGATGCAAATAATCGTCACTGGATTGCCGAAATGAACTTGTTTTTAGGCGTATGGCAAGGAAGCCGAGAAAATCGCACAGGTTATTGGTTACGTTGGTGGGATGACAATGGCGAACTATTACTGTGGGGTTTGGAGTTAGCAGCAAAAGAACGGCAGCGTGCAGAGAGATTAGCTGCTCAGTTAAAAGCGCTGGGAGTGGAACCGGAGGTTTAACTCGGAAGTTCGACCTTTTTGCTCGGCCATTGGTGTTCAGAACTCGGAAGTTCGACCTTTTTGCTCGGTCATTGGTGTTCGGAACTCGAAAGTTCGACCTTTTTGCTCGGTCACTGGTGTTCAGAACTCGGAAGTTCGACCTTTTTGCTCGGTCATTGGTGTTTAGAACTTGAAACACCGAGTTCAGAACTGCGATCGCATCTCTAATTTACCAAGCGATCGCTGTTTTTGAATATTAACTCGCCGAAACTAAATAAGCTAGGCGTTTTAACACTTTTACCACAGTATCTAGGTCATCCCCACGATTGAGCGACAGTGTGTAAGATAATTCATATTTGGTGTACCCTGGTTCGTCAACTTAATAAATTGAAATTCTCTACCATTGGTTACAAAACCAAACGTAGGTTTATCATTACCAGGATTAGCCAACATATAAGCTAATGCTTGAGAAATTGCTACCTCTAAAGAATATTCTGCTCGTTTCGCCTCAATAACGAGAACCCAAAATAAAGGATGAAACACCAAGATATCAATACGTCCTCTAATAATTGTGCCTTCGTCTTCAGAAGAAATTCTTACCTCTTCTTCTGAGGCGATGTAAAAAGGCGGTTGATAAAAACCTGCTAGACGCAATAGTGGAGATAGCACCACCATTTTGACTACAGGTTCTAAAATTTGGTAGCGGGATAAATGCAAATATTCTGCCTTGACTTGGTTGAGAGATTGCTTTTCTAAATCACTCAACTCAGGTAAATCTTGCTGCCACTCTAAAAAAAACTGTTCGTTGTCTGCACGTTGTAGCCCAAATTGCTCGATTAGTTGGGCTAAGGTTATCTCTCTTCCTTGAATAAATTGAACCATTGTTGAGCCTTTTTGCTAAATGGTAATTGGAGATGAAAGTCCTATTGCACTCCTAATGTACTTTTTTAATTTTTAAACCCCAAGCGATGCCCAAAATATTGCCTATACAAATCACATAAAGGCACTACTTTATTGCCTTGAAACTTAACTAACCCCATAGTGCGGAGTTTAAACGCTTCAGTTGTGCCTACATCCACGGAGCGATTTGCCATCATCACTTGTTTGACCACAGCCATCAATTCTGCATCCTTTTGCAAATTCAGCCAATGACTACGTAAATGGTCACTATAAGGCCCTTCCTCAGTTACAGCAATTTTATTGCAGATTTTCCAGCGTCATCCTACCACGGGCAATTTCATAAAGTGCTACCCGCACTAAATAAGGATGACCACCCACCAGTGTCATTAATTCTTCAATTTGTAACTTAGACCAATTGAGTCCGTGACGCTGTACCAAGTCTTGTACTTGTGTTTGATTTAAATCTGGCAACTTAATGGGTAAGCCGACATTAAAAGGCGAGTGATTAATATTAAGCTGAATATAATCTTCCTTAGAATGCACAATCACCAACCGGAGATTTTTCCAAACTGTCTCATTCTTTGACCGTTCATGCCAAGCTCGTAGCAATCCAAAAAAATCAGCAGCAATTATGGGATGCTTGAAGACTTCATCTACTTCATCCAAACCCAAAGCTACAGGGCTATTAATGGCGGGTAATAAATACCGTTGAAAGTAATTTGTACATTTATTCTTGCTACCTAAAACACCCTTCCAATACTCGTCTAGCTTCTCTGGTAGATTCAATTCGTAGGTAATGCTGGCACAGAACCACTGCAAAAACTGATCTAAATTGGCGAGAAATTCTGCATCGGCTGACTGGAAATTTACGGGTGCTATCTGATAGTCATGTTGACTAGCATGATGGAGAACCCGCGACATGAGGGAAGTTTTGCCCATCTGGCGGGGAGCTTTGATGCGAATTAAGGCCCCTGGTTGAAGAATCGCTTCATAACAGTCTACCTCAATAGGCGATCGCTCCACATAGAACGCAGAGTTTAGAGATACCTGCCCTTCTGGATTTTCTAAGGAGACTGCTGGTTTTATCTCGGTATCTGGAATAGCTTGGTTAGCAGAGATAGCACCTTGAAGATTGTTCCGGCTTTTCAGCACTGGTGTCGAAGACTCTGGAATACTTTCTAAATCAATCGCGCTACAGCCAAACTCATAAGCATCCTCATAAGACCTGTCAGCACCTAGTGCATCATAAAAGCCTACCGCAAATTTAATCGCGGCGCGATCGCCAATTGCCCGATTCATCCCAACCACACAGTTAATGTGTTGGTAAATAGCCTCAGCTTGCACCTCGCTATAGCAAGCATTTAATAATATACACTCAATTTTGTCTTTAAATAACTTAAATAACCTTGCCAGTGACTCTGTACTCACCAGCTGCATTTCCCCTGTATTATTTTCCAAGGCTAAACCTTGATTTCCTCCACCATGTCCAGAAAAATGGATGATATGAGGATTATGATCTAAAAGCGCACGCCGCAAATCGTCAGGCCGCACCGCCCATTTAGTAACCAGTTCAAACTTATCTCGGCTGCGAGAGCGTTGCAACCCTTCCTGAATTTCCCTTACTTCCTCGTCCAAGCGAAGTTTATCTGTTGTCGTAGGATTGGCTGACACAATCAGGATTTTTTTCACAGCGCTATCAACTATTGAATGCAGGCTTCTGGCTTAGATGTAGTTTACTACAGCAGATAACTACACAATTACTGATAGTGCATTACCGTTAACGAGCCTTTTAGCTCCATTAATGAGTCTTTGAACTCCATTAATGAGTCTTTTAGCCCCATTAATGAGTCTTTGCACTCCATTAACGAGCCTTTTAGCTCCATTAATGAGTCTTTGAACTCCATTAATGAGTCTTTTAGCCCCATTAATGAGTCTTTGCACTCCATTAACGAGCCTTTTAGCTCCATTAATGAGTCTTTGAACTCCATTAATGAGTCTTTTAGCTCCATTAATGAGCTTTTGAACTCCGTTAACGAGTATTTGATACTCAATGCAAATTCCAGCAATTTTCACAAGCATGGAATACACATAATTTTAGGGGCACAATATATTGTGCCCCTACGCGTGTAGTCTATTCAATTGAAAACCGCTGTAATCCTTAGCCAGATGCAACCTAATTAATCTTAATTTCCGATTTTTTATTGGCAACCTGAACTTAAATCAAAGCTTTGACATTCTCTAGCTTCCAACAATTGCCTAACCGTATTACCAGGCTGATAACTTATCAAAGTTCCCGCAACCGCAGCCAGTGTAACAATAGTAGCTAGTCCCAACAAAGTAGCTCGTTTTCTAGATTTGATTGTACTGATGAAAGTATCTATGCCAGTCGCACTACCAATAACCTCAATTGTCCCAAGTGCTTTTAAAGCAATAGCCGCATTAGCATAACGGCGTTTTCGATTACGTTCCACCATTTTCATCAACCACCACCGGAAATGCGGACTGATTTGCGGCACTAATTGCTGGAAATTAAAGCGATAGTTATCATCAATTAATTTGCCAATCTCAACAGAACGGGTATTAGTAAGTAAGCAAATCAACGTTGCTCCTAAACTATATAAATCTGATGCTTCTGTCAGAGAATGACCAAATTGTTCTTCTGGTGGCATAAAACCTGGAGTTCCTGCGATAAAGCTGCTCAGAGCTACTTTCACACCCTGTCTTCTAGCCAATCCAAAATCCACCAAGTAAGCATTCAGTTCTTCATCAACCAAAATATTCTCTGGCTTAATATCCCGATGAATAATTGACGGAACTTGCTTTTGCAGATAAACCAAAATTTCTAAGATTGAGAGAGCAATTTGCTTAATTTCTTCAGGATGAAAGCTGCGTTTTAATCCTAATGATGGGGCATTTTTATATTCTTGTACCAGATAAAAAGCCCCTGGCATTTCAAAAGAGTCTATATAGCGAGGAATGCGGGAATGATTGAGTTGTTGCAAGATTTCTATTTCGCGCTGATATGCTTTTACACCTGATAAATCAGCACCTGCACGAGCAAAACAAAACTCTTTAATTACCACCTGTTGATTAGATTTGGAAACATTAGCTAGATAAGTAATCCGTCCCCCTTCTCGGTTGCGTCCTAATTCGCTGATGACTTGATAGCCAAGTTCTGAAAAATCTGGATGGTGATTTAAGGGAATTACCCTTTTATCTCCATTACGCACATCAAGCTCCATTTCTTCACACACCATACGAGTTTGATTATGTCAAGGCGCAATTAAAAGATTAAGATCAACTCACCCAGATTGTTAGCCCCATTTTTACGTTGCTTGGGCTAAGACATATCGGCAGAAAGGCGAAATTATCACTTTTGCGCTAGCCAATCGACAATCTGGGCATTGACAACATCTGGAACCTCATCGTGAGGACAATGACCGGCATTGGGAATGGGAACAATTTTGATATCTTTGCCATTCTCCCGCGCCTTTTCGTAAATCTTGGCCCCAGTAATTGGTGTCCAAGGATCGTCAGCACCCCAAATTACTAATAAAGGACGTTCTACTTTGGGCAAAAGTTCCTCTGGGCTAGGGCCAGGAGGGGCTGTGAGAATAGATGCGAAGACTTGTTGCGCTCCTGGATCGCAAGAGGGTGTATAAAGTAAATCGACTAATTCATCGGTGACGGCTTCACGGTTCCGGTAAACTTGGTAGAGGGTGCGGCGAATTTGGGCTTTTTGACGGATGCGGTTATAGACAAATTTACCTGTAATTGGCGATCGCACAAACTGATTAAAAGCTGTCATCACCATCCGTAGCGGTGGGTTCAATTCGTGAGGACGATGACTTAACCCACCCGCAGAGTTAATTAAAATACCACCAGCAGCAATTTCTGGATGTTCTACCAGTACAATCAAGCTCAAAAGTGCGCCAATGGAGTTGCCAATAAATACAGCAGGTTCCTGGATGTGTGATGTGCAGAAATCTTTCAGCAGTTCCACCCAAACTTCTACACTGTAATCAATGGGCGCTTTATCAGAACCACCAAAACCCAAAAGGTCTATGGCAAATACCTGGTAGCCAGCATTCGCTAAAACTGGGATATTTTTGCGCCAGTGTCCAATGGAAGCGCCAAAGCCGTGAACCAATACCAAAGGGCGTCCTGTACCCATGACAGTGTACTGAATTTTGTTACCCTGCCAAGTCCAAAAGAATTTTTCAAAGGCATCTTGAGTTGCAAGCGGTTGTGTAGTTACAGTCATTAATAAGATTCATAAAGTGTTTCTTCAAATATAGTAATGTTCTCTGACCGAAATCTGAGTGCTGAGTCCCGCATTTCTCACAAGCTCAAGGCGTTTGATGGAGTAGAAGAGAAGTAATGAGTAATGAGTAATGAGTAATGAGTAAAAACTTCTTACTTCTTACTCATTACTTATTACTTCTCCCCGGCACTTGCACAGCCTTTAAGAGGTGTGGTGAGAAATCCGGGTGAGTGCTGAGTAAAAAAAGCAATAATCACACTCCTAACTCCTAACTCAGCACTCAGCACTGAAATGTAGGTATTGGACTGAGTGCTTACTAAGCAAGCTGACACCATTGATAATGAAGGTAGGCGTTATCTTCACAAAATTTATGTTTTTAACTTGGTTCGACAGCAACTCTTGGTTACTAGAAATTGGTGGGAAACGAATACTGATTGACCCTTGGCTGGTTGGTTCGTTAATTTTCAGCAATTTGGATTGGTTATTTAAAGGTTCGCGATCGCAAAATCGCCCAATACCAGATAACATTGATCTGATCCTGCTGTCTCAGGGTTTAGAAGACCACGCTCACCCACCAACGCTTCAGGTACTCGACCACAGCATCAAGGTTGTAGCTTCTCCCAATGCTGCTAAGGTTGTACAGCAGTTAGGTTATACCCAAGTAACTACTCTTGCTCATGGTGAAAGTTTCACTTTAAATAATCAAATTGAAATCAAGGCTTTCCCCGGTTCTCCCATTGGCCCCACTCTGGTAGAAAATAGTTATCTCCTCAAAGAATTGGCGAGTAGTTTAACTGTATACTACGAGCCTCACGGCCATCATTCTCCACAACTTCAGCAATCTGCACCTATCGATGTAGTGATTACACCGTTTGTTGACATGACGCTACCTTTGCTTGGGCCGATTATTAAAGGACAAAATAGTGCTTTAGAAGTAGTAAAATCATTACAACCTCAAGTAATAATACCTACTGCTGCTGGTGGAGATATAGCATTTGAGGGATTGCTGATGAAATTCATTCAAACTAAAGGAACTGCTGAGGAATTTCGTTCGTTACTTGAGAAAAACAATCTTACGACGCAGGTACTTGAACCAAAACCAGGCGATCGCTTTGAACTACCATTAGAAAAACGAGCATTAGCAATTTAAATTTGAGGACAGATACTGCTTGCCATGTTATTAAACTAACATGGCAAATACTAATTTTTGTCCATAGCTGAATTATCTTGCATATACACTTCTCTAATCGGAAAAGGAATTTGAATTCCTGCTTGCTGATAGCGTTTGTGTAATTTTTTGACAAATAGATGTTTACCAATTCGCTGATCGAAGTATTCACTGACGCGCATATAAAGCGTAAAATCTATACTAAAATCATTAAAAGTATGAAATCTGATATATGGTTCACTATCTTTTAATTCCGGTGCAATTTCTTGCATGACTTCTTTAGCAACTTCTACAGTCACTTTTTCAACTTGTTCTAAATCGCTATCATAACTGACACCCACATCCATTGTTAAAGTAATTTCCTTTGCAGGTAAATGATAATTGGTAAAAATTGCAGAAGACAATTTAGAATTAGGAACAATGACTATATTATTGGAAATTTCTTTAATTGTCGTATTCCGCCAAGAAATATCTATAACATATCCCTCATGTCCAGCATCTAATTTTACATAGTCTCCGGTTCTAACTTGCTTAGAAATAATTAAGTAAAAACCAGAAAACAAATTTGCTAAGGTATCTTGAAGTGCCAAACCAACTGCCAGACCACCAATCCCTAAAGTAGTGATTATCGGTGTAATCTGAACACCCACTGTTTGCAATATGATTAATGTTCCCAAAACTAAAACAGTAATTTTAGCCAGGTTAGAAATTAGTGATGTGGGAACCCCTTCTGCTCTGCGAATAAATAAATTTACAAAACCAGCAGTCAATCTGGCTAAAACTAGAGTTACTGAATATAGCAGTGCGATCGTCAAAAGTTTTTGCAGTACGATCGCAATATCTGGTTTCAAGGGTGCGCTCAGAACTGCCCAAAAAAAACCGGCAATGACAAACCAAATAAATGTCATGCGGTACAGAGAGTGAAATATAATATTACCCCCGGCAATTCGTTTATTATTAACGAATATTTCCAGCTTTTTGAAGATAACTTTTTCACCAATTATTCCAGCCAGTAAGCCAGCTAGAATAAATGTAATCGGTGTAATCCATTCCATCATATCAATTTTAAATTTGAAATTTTAGATTTAGGAGAGCAGCATTTTTGCTGTGATTATGGCTAAAATTTACCTTGTTGTCGGATTAGCTGCTTGAGATTTTCTTTCCTTATGGACTTGCCAATTATTTACCACCCAGATTACATTGCTCCTCTACCTGAAGGACATCGCTTTCCGATGTCTAAATTCCGACAACTCTACGAATTGCTGTTAGCCGATGGTGTAGCGAATCAAGAACAATTTCACACTCCCGAACGTCCACCACCAGAATTTATAGAGTTAGTCCATACCCCAAGCTACGTTCAAGCTTACTGTGAAGGAACCCTAGACCCCAAAGCACAGCGACGCATTGGTTTACCTTGGAGTCCAGCATTAGCAAATCGTACTTGTGTAGCGGTAGGTGGTACGATACTCACTGCGAAACTGGCACTCAGTCAGGGTTTAGCTTGTAATACGGCTGGTGGAACTCATCATGCTTTTCCCAATTATGGATCTGGTTTTTGTATTTTCAACGATTTAGCGATCGCCTGTCGCGTTTTACAAAAATTCGGACTTGTCCAAAAAATTCTAATTGTAGATTTGGATGTTCATCAAGGAGATGGCACAGCTTATATTTTCCAAGGCGACGATAGCGTTTTTACTTTTTCCATGCACTGCGAAGTCAATTTCCCCGGTACGAAACAAAACAGCGATTTGGATGTTCCTTTGCCGGTGGGAATGGAAGATGACGCTTATTTACAAACCTTGGCGAATTACTTATCAGATTTATTGTCTAAAGTCAAGCCAGACTTAGTATTTTATGATGCTGGTGTTGACCCTCATATAGGCGATCGCTTGGGCAAATTGGCTCTTACCGATGCTGGCATTTTTCGCCGGGAAATGCAGGTTTTGAGTACCTGTGTGAATAGCGGTTATCCTGTCGCTTGCGTCATTGGTGGTGGTTATGCTGATGACATGAAATCCCTAGTTTGGCGGCATTCCCTGCTGCATCGCGCCGCCAGTGAAGTTTACCATCAGTACAAACTATAGTCATTTAGTGGGCAATACTATCCCAAATTGTAGAGTTTTAAACACTATTTTGTCGGCAAAGGAAGTACTGGATGAATAACGGCAAACTCAGAATATACGAACTAGCAAAAGAATTGAATTTGGATAGCAAGAAGCTATTAGTAATTTGTGAAAAACTAAAAATTGCAGTTAAAAGCCATACTAGTGCAATCTCAGAATCTGATGCAGAACGCATTCGTGTAGCGATAAATAAACTAACAGCAAAATCCTCGAAAACTAAAACAAACTCTGAAGATTGGGGCTATATGTTTATAGCTTCAGCAATTGATAGCTTTATCCGCCATCTTGAAGGTGAAGCTGCCTTGAAATCATATCCCGAATTTAGAGAGCGGCGCGATCGCGCCAATGAGTTAATGTATGAATGCGTCGGTAAAAAGCCTTCTCTATTTTATGTGCGTCGCAAAGGTGCAGGAAAAGAAGCAAGAGAAGAAATTTGGGATTTGACAATAGCAACAGACAGCAATGATTTTCAGTTACCGACAAGACTTGAGAAGCTCAGAAAAACATTAGGCTTTAGAGCGGCTGTACCAAAAGATGGACGCGGCGGTTTAAAAATACTATCGGCTCAGTTATTACAACCCTCACGGGGACACGCTGATAGCTATGCTATACCTTGTCGCTTACGTTTTCTACCTAATCATCAGCATCATCTCGACATTCCGGCTGCAACATTGAAACGCATCGCAAGCGCACCAGTTTGTGGCGAAAATGTACCCACAGAAGAGCAGCTTAAAGCTTGGAAAGCGTTTTTGCAGATTGAAGAAAAAATTGCGAAAGCACGTCAGTTTTGCGTGCGTTATGTAAGTCATAACTATAACTTCAAAAGACGGATTAGTTTTGAAATAGATGTAGCTTCAGCCACCCTTGACGGCTTTTATCAAAATTCCCTCGAATTAGAAAACTTTTGGGAACGAGCAAGACGCACAAAAAACGAAGATTTAAAGCTTTTTGAAACTGCTCCCGTCGGCAAAAATTGGATTAGCGGTCGTCAATTAGGGACTGTTGAAGAAGTTGACCCCAACCGTTGTATTATCAGCCTCAGATTAGAACGCGACTTAGCTGAATTCATGGCAGCAGAGCGTTATAAGTTACCAGATACAGGATTTTTGTGTTTTGAAGCAGTTGGTGATATTCAGCAGATTCAGCGCAAGAAAAAAGCTTTAGATGATTTGAATAACGGTTACACCCAAAATCCGTATTTGGGTAACTTTTTATTCGAGGCTTCTCAGGCTAGACACATCAAAACAACTGTTGAACTTCAACCACAAGATTTATTATTATCTTCTGCTAATCCTGGTCAGAAAGCAGCAGTGGAAAAGGTACTTGCCGCTAAGGATCTTGTTCTCATCCAAGGGCCACCAGGTACTGGGAAAACTACCGTAATTGCCGAAATTTGCTATCAAATTGCCCTTCGCGGTGGACGCACTCTAATTGCATCTCAAGCCAATTTAGCAGTAGATAACGCCCTGAGCCGATTAGTTCATAACCCAGTGATTCGGGCTATACGCAAGGGTAGAGCCGAAAAAGTTGGGGAAGAAGGACAGCCATTTTTAGAAGACCAAGTGATTGGCAGATGGCTAGAAAATACTGCAACTGACTGTGAAAATAATCTGACTCAACGGCTGGAAAATATCCAAATTTTCAGTCAATTGCTGGCATCATCACAAAGATTTGCAGCCTACTTCCAAGCAGAAGAAGAACTTAATCAGCAACAAACTAAATTCAATAAAAATAAGTTAAAACTAGAGGCTAACTTTAAAAATCAAGAAAAATGTTACAACGAAACTGTAGAAAAACATAACGAGGTTGAATCACTAATTGCAGGATTAGAAAATATATTAAATACTGCACCAAATATCAACTGGGAAGCCTCAGGAGTTACAGATTTTTTGCCACTTCTTAAGCCCTACACAGAAGGTAACAGTTTAGTAGAAGAATTTTTAGCAAATGTTCGTAAAACTATCAAATATACTGATGAACTTGGCTTTGTGCGTCCAGCGCTTGGTGCTTTTGGTTTAGCGGCTTGGTTGCATAAAACTGTAGCAATAGAAATTTCTGGATTTAAAACTTCTTTGACTTATGCTCAAGAGGTAAGTAAAGCCATCTTAGAAGTTGCAGCATCAGTGGAGGTTGTCAAACAAAATTTCGCCTCATTGAATCAGTTACAACCAGATTATCAGCAATATCTTACCAAACTGCAAAATATACAGCAAACAATCCAGATATGGCAAAACCGCCAACGGGAAATAGATTACATTATCTCAGCAGTTAAGGAATGGAAATCTACAGCACCTTCTCATCTCTATCAAACTTTAAAAGAATGTCATCAATCAGGTTTACCACTTACAGAAAATTTAGTTGACTTACCGCTAGGTTTGTTGATGTTTGCTAACACATTGAAACTACCAATAGTACCAAAAACTTATAAAATTAACCTACTTGAATGGGAAGTATTAGCAAAGGCGATCGCTTATGAAATAGATGGAGGTTTTACTGATAGACAGGGGAAACAGCATAATTTCAGCTATTTTTTACAACAAAATTTTAGCCAGATTCCAATAGTGCTATCAAAGAGCGATCGCACTCAATGGCAAGAAACCTATCAACAGTTCAATAACTATCAGCTACTCAACCCCAAACAGCGAAAATTACTAGTTGAGAATACCCAGGTTTTCTTAGTTAGAATGCAACGGACTTATGGTGCATCATGGGAATGGAATAACATTGATTCTACTCTCACCCGTCTTACGGAAGAATTGCTAGATACTATCCTTGCAAATGCGCGTCAATGCGTTTTAAAAGTCAAAACGGAAACTGAACAACAGCTTCAGCATCTGCAACGACAATTAAATGAACTTCAGAAAAAGGAAGTTAGCCAACAGCAAATATCTATTACTCAAGCTGAGGTGGAAAAAGCACAGCAAGATGCTAATTCCCAACTTGGAATAGTTATTAATATCTTGCAAGAACTTAATCAAAAAAATATCCCTGCTCAATTACGTATTCTAGTTGAAAAATATCTTGCAACCCAATCAAACATTTGGGAGCAACCCCAAGAATTTGCAAATCAAGTAAATTACTGGGAAACTTCTATCAGTCAGCTTGAAACCTTAATCTCATCATTAGAACCTTTTGCTGTGCTAGAGATAATTAAAAATTCTCTAAACGAGCATTTATCAAAGCTACAAGAAGAAACTGCAAACTCTCTAGCGCAGCTTCAAAAATTACAAATTAGTCTACGCGAAATAGAACATAAATTACAACCACAGCCATCAGAAAGTTTAATAGAAGAAAGAAGCTGGTGGTTGACAGAATGGCAAAGAATACCGGATAAATTTAAACCAGAAAAATTTGCTAATGACTTGTTTAATATAGAATTATTACGTAGTATAAATATTAGCTTTGGATCTTGGCAACAGCAACTACAAAAAGACGAAACTTATCTCAATAAATATCAGAATTTTGTTCAAGATTGGATAGGAAAATTAAGAGAGCCAACTGAAGGCGATCGCGACGATTTAAGGCGCATATATTTAGATAATGCAAACGTCGTCGGTATCACCTGTGTTCAAGCTGCAAATAGAGGTTTTTCGGAAGAATTCAAATCATTTGATGTCGTTATCATTGATGAAGTTAGTAAGTGTACTCCACCAGAGTTACTAATCCCAGCTTTGAAAGGCAAAAAGTTAGTCATGGTAGGCGATCATCGGCAATTACCACCCATGCTTGATACCAGCACTATAGAAGAAGTTGCTCAAACAATGGGTAATACAAGAGATGAACTACAATTCTTAGAAGAATCATTGTTTAAAAGTCAGTTTGAATCTGCTGATGAAAGCATCAAACAAATGCTAACTACACAATATCGAATGCATCCATTTATTATGGGAGCAATCAATCAGTTTTATGAGGGTAAATTAGAATCTGGGATTTTGGAGCCTGATACAAAACGCGCACATCATCTAGCAGGCGAAATTATCCAAGAATCTCAGCATCTTCTCTGGGTAAAAACGCCTATAGAGAATCAGTTTTTAGAGCAACGAAATGGAACTTCATACTTTAATACTCAAGAAATTGATGCGATTGAACGTCTGTGTCAACAATTCGAGGCTACCTGGGCTTCTAAAGTTGCTAATGGTGAACCAAAAAAAGAAATCGCCGTAATTACATTTTATGGCGCTCAATTAAGAAAAATTGATGAACGTCTGCAATCTGAACTTTTCCCTTCGCTAGAAATTCGTACTGGTACAGTAGATAGATTTCAAGGAATGGAAAGACCTGTTGTAATTGTCAGTATGGTTCGCAACAATAGTAAAGGAGATGTAGGATTTGCGAAGAAACCAGAACGGGTAAATGTTGCTTTTTCCCGTGCTCAAGAACTCCTGATAATTGTGGGTTGTCATAATTTATTTACCCATCAATCAGGTAAAGTCGGAAGTATGTATTCTGAAGTTTCAAATATTGTCAGTCTTCATGGAGGTTTTGTTGATGTTTCTCGCCTCTTCAGCTAAACATATTGATGACAATCTCAATATCGCAAAGATACGATAAATCGCCATCAAGACGAAAGGCTGATTATTGTAGAGACGGCGATTCATCGCGTCTTTTGCCTTAACCAAATAGTATTGGCATATATCGCACGAATATACGGATGCAAAAAACCTAAATTTGATAAACCGTAACTTGGGCTAAATATTTTCATGCAATTTACTATCACCAGCAGGTTTACCGCCTGATTGGCAGGCTGCGGCTGAATCCTTAGCCGTTGATGTGATTGCTGACAGTTATACCCCTATGATGATTCCGCTAATTCGTTCTTACACGCGATCGGGGGTAATCACGGATACTCAAGGTCAAGCGATCGCAGGCGCACGGGTCGAAGCTATACAACCAGATCGGGGGACTCGGCGTTTTTCTGTTACCAACGGTGCTGGAGTCTATTATTTAGAAGGCTTGCCCCAAGGTAAATACGCTCTAAAAATTAACGGTAAATCTGCTGGTAGCATGAAATTGGAAGAGTCTTCTGAAGCATTCCAAGAGCTTAATTTACAACAGCCGTCAATTCCCTAAGAGACTTCCAAAAAATAAATTATCCCAAATTATATTTATATTAGGGTAGCACAGTTAGCTGTCCTACCCAACCGAGAAGTATTAATACACCATGCATTTCTGGAAAAGACATTGTGGCAGGTGTAGTCAGAAAGCAACTATCACTTGATGCTCAATTTAGCTCAAGGGGGTCTAATGATTGATCGCTTTTTGAATCTAATTTTTATCGATTCCTTCGCTGTAGTAATTAACCTGACGTTTGGTACATTACTTCGCACTAAAATCTGCAATTATTCATGGGATGGAGTTGTAAATGATGAACTTTCAACACCAGAAAGTAACGTTAGTTCTTCTGAATCTTCACCATCCTTAGAAGAGGTAGAAACCACTCCTCTTCCATGAAGCCCGACTGCTGTAGCGATTCTCATTTGAATGAAATAAGGCTTGCTTAGGGGCGTACATCTGTGCGCCTCTATGAGAATCTATGTTTATCTGTGGTTAATTATATTGATTGTCACAAGCAATAACTAGAATTTTAACGGGAATACGGTAAAATCCAGAGGAACTTTTATTGTTATCAACGCAGGTTAAGGATGGAAGCAAATTTTCTGACATCTGTTTTTCTGCCCTTGGCTCTATTATTATCATCTTAGGTATGGGGTTAATCCTTGACCCTAGAGGACTTCAAGCGAGTTGTAACCTATCCCAAAGCGGTGGTGATTGGCTTAGTGGCGCAGTTGATCGTGTTGCCGATTGTGGGCTTTGGCATTGCGTCAGTATTTCCCCTTAACTCACAATTAGCAGTAGGTGTGATGATTTTAACAGCCTGTGCCGGTGGCACTACAAATAGATGTGGGGTGGGCAACTCTAGTTTTGAATGTGGTTGCAATGGCTTTAGGTTTTGCGATCGCAACTTTAACCCGATTAGGAGAAAAACGCGTTACGGCAATTACAGTAGAAGTAGGAATTCAAAATGGGACTTTAGCAATCGCGATCGCTTCTACACCTACGCTGCTGAATAGTACTATAATGGCTATTCCTGAGGCAATTTATGGTCTACTAATGTTTGTGACTTGTGCTGGATTTGCTTGGTGGTCTAGTCGTCGCCAAAGGTTGTTGAAAGCATAAAATTACTTTGCCTTATGGGTTACAAGTATTTGTATAAATTGAATTATCCAATCTTGTTACGTTGATGTTTCTAGCCTCTTCTGCTAAACCGATTGATGACAATCTCAAAAATGTTGTAGACGAAATTGAAGCGCCAAATCCGAGTTTATCAGTTTTAGCAGCGCGTCAATTCCGTTATAGTTTGCATCAAACTCCGGTAGAAGTGAGCATCAAAGAACCACGCCAGTTTAACGTACTCGAAGAATTTATCATCCGCGCTGCTATTGAATTTCAACCTCCGCCAACAGAGGATGAATTAGCCTCTATACTTGGGCTTGATTCTGTATTTATTAAAACCACTACTACAACTCTTCGTTCCTTACAAACTCTATTCGCAACATCGCCACTAACAGTTACTCCTGAAGGACGTTCATTTTATGAAAAAGGATCTGTACCACAGCCGCCATATCCTATACAAATTTATGCTATTACAGACCCTTTAAGCGACAAGATAACCTTTCAATCTGAATCCTTAAATGAGACAGTAATAAATTTGCCTGATTTGGCAGACTTTATAACTATTGATAATACAATTGCTGATATTGCTTCCTTACCTCTTGAGGAAATCCAAAAAAGTATTCAAGCTTCAGGTTTAACACTTCATTTACCAGAAGAGGGTAAAATTGTCACTTCCTCTAAGGTACTAGCTTCGACTCAAAAAATTTGGAGAAAGATATCGCTTTTCGTTATCTTTGATGCTCTTGAGAATAAATTGAGTATCCAAATAAGAAATGGAAAGCAAATTTTAGAGTCAGCATCAAATTGGTTAGAAGTTATACACGCTGAAGCTAAAATATCCTTGCAAGGGTTATGTAAATTATCAACCGAAACCATCAATTTTGAAAGTGAAGCTATTCTCAGGCAGAAAAATACTGAAATAGAAGCTAGACTCGAAAATATTCGCCAAAAGGCGCTAAAGTCTGCCACAGTAAAAAATGTAAAAATAGATAATTATACTGGGTTAGTTGAAGCTGTACAGTTACGCGATGGACAAATTAGCCAAGCTTTTTCAGAAGTTTTAAATTTGGCTAAACATCAGATACTAATTTATTCTCCTTGGATAAATCAGGTAGTTGTAAATGATAAATTTATTACTCTGATACAGAAGTTAGCTAATCGCGGAGTTTGGATTTTAATTGGACATGGCATTGCGCAGCGACAAGAAGATGAAGATAAACCAATTCCACCAGAAATAGAGAAAAAACTTCGAGCGATAAAAACACCTGATGGTTTACCATCTGTACAGGTTTTGTGGTTGGGAGATTCTCATGTCAAAGAAGTAATAGTTGATCGAGAAATTTATCTTTGCGGCTCTCATAACTGGCTATCTTATCGCGGCAATTACCTACCACTAGGCGAGTCAGTTTATAAAGTTACAATTCCCCTTCAAGTCCAGGAAGCTTATGAATTTCTCGCTAATCGCTTCCAAAATCACGCTCAAAAATTATGGCAAAATACTCTAGAAAACCGCAATTATGAACTGGCTGTAGAGTCTTTATGTGTGTGGGGTGCGTTAGGTATGGAAGATATTGCACTCAAAGAGATACAGACAAATAATTGGTTTGAACTTCTGCCTGTATGGTTGAATGTAGCGCTACAGGGATTAAAGTCGAAAAACCTATCAGGTGATTCAGCAAGTTTCAAAACTGCACTTTCGTTGCTGAGTCAAGTTTCTATTGAAGAGGCTTTTATTGAGTTATTGCAACAGAGATGGCGGAAAGTTATCGGCGCGATCGCAATTAACAATCCCGAAACTGCTTTAAACTTACTTAGTGATGAAGTATGGGCGCAATTTATACGTCTCAATATTGTTCAAGACAGTGATTCACCCAATGATTTTATTTTGTACCGTACTTAACCTACACTAGGATATTTTTCATACTTCAATAGTAAGATTTATCGGAAGCCAGCCCAGAAATATGCCTCTTGATTTCGCGGGGATTGGCAATTAAATGATTCTTAACCTTTGATTGACTTAAAGATAGATCCAGAGATTCGTCTTGTTCGATACAATTTATAGGTAGAGAGAGCCGAGGAGAACAAGGTGGTCTTATTAAAAGGCTTTGAGATTGAGATGTACACAGGCACGCCTCAAGGTGAAATCGTCGGTCTCTCCGACAAAATTGTTGCGGCTTTGGATGGATTTATGCGCGAACCAGATAGCCGCAACGTCGAATACATAACTCAACCATCCCTTAATTACGAAAATTTATTGTGTGCCTTGCTGCGTCCCCGGCGGGAGGTGCGAAACTACCTCAATCGTTTGGGCGATTACACCCTGATACCGGGGAGTACTTTATCTTTGGGTGGGAGCGATCGCTTTCTCCGTTCCGATCCAGCAAACCCCTATCATGATTACATTGAGAATACCTACGGCACGAAAGTAGTTACCGCCAGCGTACACATAAATATAGGCATCAGCGACCCAGAAGTATTAATGCGGGCATGTCGAGTCATTCGTATGGAAGCGCCCCTATTTCTCGCCCTCAGCGCCTCATCTCCCTTCTTGGATGGCAAAGCTACTGGCTATCACTCTACCCGTTGGGGGGTCTTCCCACAAACGCCTAGCCGTGTCCCCTTATTTGCCAGCCACGCCGATCATATCCAGTGGGTGGAAGATCAACTCGTTGCCGGAACCATGCAAAATGTGCGGCATCTGTGGGCATCGGTGCGACCAAATGGCGATCGCCGTCCTTATGACTTGAACCGCCTAGAACTGCGAATTTGCGATTTAGTTACAGATCCTATTGCCCTACTGGCGATTACTGCTTTATTAGAAGCGCGTTTGTTGCAAATAATCGAAAATCCCAGCATCGATCCGTTAACCCAAAGTACTTTCTCTGCTGAAGAACTTATTACTCTGACAGCTGACAACGAAGCTGCTGCTGCTGCTGGTAGTCTCGATGCTCAGTTGAGACATTGGCAAGATGGTAGAAGCATCGTAGCAAGAGATTGGATTGCTCAAATGTACCAAGATGTTTGGGCGATCGCCAAGCAACAAGGTTTTAGCTGTTTCCTTTCCCCTTTGCACAAAATCCTCCGCGAAGGCAATGAAGCTCAACAGTGGTTGCAATTACACGCAGTCGGTTTTGATACACAGCGCGTCATCACTCAGGCTATTATCGCCACCCAAGAGCGTGAAATCGAACTTGAAGACAAATTATGTTCGTCTCTGCTGGGTTAACTCAAAAGGCATTGGGGATTGGGCATTGAGAAAACACTTTGTTTATCCCCTTATTCCCTTACTTGCTACTCCCAACTCCCGTCTTCATACAAATGGTAGATTTTATTGCAGCCAGTACCAGTCCTAAAAGACACAAGTACTTACCTTTTCTACACAAAACTTAATATTTACCGATTGTAGCCAAATATTCTCTCAGGCATTGCTCTGGGATGATTTTTACTTCGTTTTAAAAATCTAATCGATAGATGATGCTTGATTATTATTAACAAAACCTATGAATAGCCTCTACCTTTTGGTAGATTTAACATTGACAATAAATTGTTTTATACAATACTTAAATGATACGGATAATGCCTCAGGTAGTTTTAGTTAACCCGCAGATACCTCCTAATACAGGTAATATTGCCCGTACTTGTGCAGCTACGGGTACAGAGTTGCATTTGGTGGGGCCTTTGGGGTTTGAAATTAGCGATCGCTACCTCAAAAGAGCTGGCTTAGATTACTGGCCTTATGTCAAACTACACTATCACGAATCTCTAGAAGCCTTTAAAACCGTACATCAAGGGCGTGGCGGTAGATGGTTGGGTTATACGGTTGGTGGAAAGTGTAATTATGTAAGCTTTAAGTTCCAACCTGATGATTGGCTACTGTTTGGTAGTGAAACCACGGGCTTACCACCAGAAATTCTGTCAGATTGCAATGCTACCCTCTATATTCCCATGAGCCAACCGGGGGTTCGCAGCTTGAATCTGTCAGTGAGTGTAGCAATTGGCTTATTTGAAACCCGTCGTCAGTTAGGCTATTTAGAATAGTTGCTTACATTCACGATCATAAGTGTATTTACTTATAACCTTTCCAGAAACCTATTAGACGATTTATTTGTGATTGCAAAAATTTTCTTGGTGACAGCAAGAATATGTAAAACAATATACCGAAAATTGAATTTATTCGTAAAATGTAGTGGAAGATACTTACAAGTATAGTAAGGTTATTATAAGAAATTTGTATATGAAACTTGGGATATTGCCAAATTTGAATGATAGATTTTGATGAATTTAAAACATCCTAAACTAGGAACGAAATTGCTAAAATCCAGTCATGTCTTACATTTGAGCTATTTTGGCTCAATGAAGGACAGAAATCATCCCAAAAGTAGCCGATAGTTAATACGGTTGTTTTTTAGGGAATAATCAACGTAAAGTCTCGTGTTGGGAAGACGGATGGGGTAGAAATATCTTGAAGATATCTACAGCAGGGGGCATAACTTTTCCAGAAGTCGCCGCAATTTAATTTTCAGCAGCGACTTGGACTTGGCAAATAGTTTGTCCAGTCCCCGCGATTGACGCAAGACAAGCGCGGATAATGGTTAAAGAGTAATAATCGTCCTAAGTGGTGTTAGGAGTGGTTCGGACAAGTAAACACAGCAAAATTTAAGTTTTGCTAACAGATGTGAACTTGTCTAAATCAGAGAAGCAGGTTAATCTTGCGTAAGCATCTCTGGTGAATGTGATCTCGATCTATCATTTGTTGTGATCTAAATCATTGACTAGTATCCAACTGAAAAATCGAGGTCAGTTAAGCGCTAGTGATCATAGGAGGTCGTCTTTGAAACGAGCATTGAAAAAGAGAGTAAAAGCTGTGTTGAACAATACCCCCAGCAGCGATGATGCCCCGGTAGAACTGCTAAATGTGATGAATCCAAAAGTTAACAGCCGGGTGCGGACAAAAGCGGCGATGATTGGCTTGGCAATCTCTATGGGAGCAACCAGCCTTTTGGTGACTCGACAAAGCGATCAAGCCCAAGCAGCGGTGCCAGTAGGCAGCCAAAAGGCAACGTCAACTATTCCTGCTGTTCCTGACACCGAGGTGAAATTCGCCTCCACTAAGCTGGAGTCCCAAGCAGTCTCAGCAGCGAGCGTGCCGGAAAATCCTGTAATCGTGGAACCAACGGCAGTCTCACAAGTGCCTGGGCTTGAAGCTAAATGGCAAGTCGCGGCAAGTGGAATATCTTTGCAAATTCCTGCATCAAACACGTTTTCTCAAACAAACGCAGGTTATAAAAATTCCACTTACCTGAAGCCCAAAGTGGCACAGGGATTGAACAATACCTTAGCCGAAACTAGTTTTCCAACAGTCAATAATCTGACTGACTATAGTGCTGATGGTGTTAATAGTACAAACGCATCACTAACTGCCCAACCACAAACAGTGGCAACATCTGGCGCAGTCAACAGTGAAATAAATGCACAACTTAAGGCGCAACAAGAGTTCGCACTAAATCGCTTACAAGAAAAATCGAACCGTTTAAGAAAGAGTCTGGCGCAGTTACAGTCTGGAGAGACCAAAAATTTATCACAAGCTGATATAGAATTGGCGCAGCCGACAACTGTCGTTGAGAAGACTGCATTAGCAGCCCAGTCAGAGACTTCTAGCGATGCAAGCCAAGCGAACCTGATATCGACGTTAAAACAGAAGACACAGACAAGTGCATCTGTACCAGCGGCGCCAATAGTGATTGCCTCCTCGACACATACAGCTTACGAAGTTAAACCTGGAGATACACTAGCAGCGATCGCCAGCAGATACAACACTTCAGTACCAGAACTAGTTAAAGCAAATAACCTCAATAATCCCAATGAACTGCGAATTAGTCAAAAACTAGTTATTCCTGCTGTTCAAATTCCTGCTGTTCAAGCTGAGGCAACTGTAGCGAGTCAGCCCACTCTTGTAGAGTCTAGCAAAACTCCAAAGGTAGCTACCTCCCCTTTGAATATTGGTAGTGCCAACTCATATCTACCTAGTTTATCATCACCAACTATTGCCGATAACAGTAGCGTTGCCGTCCCTACACCGGTAACTGTACAGGTTCAGGCGAATAGTGCGACCGCCTTAGAAACTGCTCCTCTGCCTACAGCTAAATCTTATGGCGTCGGTGGTGAAAATCAAGTGCCACAAACTTTTGCCGAAATGCAACAGTTTAAAGCACCAACAAATAGGGTAGCAAGGGTCAACAATAACAATAATGACCGTTTGCGGGGCTTACAAGCGGAAATCCAGAGGTTACAGCAGAAATATCGCGCTCAACAGTCTGGTAATTTAGTTGTGCCAGCAGCCGCGATCGAAGCAAATAATGCTGCTATGCTCACTCCTATTTCTACGCCCAATAATTTCAGTGTACCTAACCCTGCATCTAGACCAAATAGTGTAGCAATACCAATTCCAGTCCCGACACCGATTCGGGCTAACTATAGCGTTCAGCCAATTAAATCCCAATTCCGTACTACTGTACGCCCTACCGAAGCAGTAAACCCAGAATTCTTGCCTAATCTAGGTTCTGCTAGCCAGTGGACTCCCTCTCGCACTCAATCTGCCACAAGGATTGCAACGCCTTCTGGAAGAGTAAATGCCTCTGACTCCTTAGGAAAGATGCGAGGAACCACAGTTTCTCCACAGGTATTACCGCCTTTGGCAGCAGTGGATCAATATCTTCCCAGACCCATTGACGAACTTACACCTCCTCCATCTTCCTCAACCTTAGCTTACACCTGGCCAGCAAAGGGCACCCTTACTTCTGGCTATGGCTGGCGCTGGGGTAGAATGCACAAAGGAATTGACGTTGCTAACTCCACTGGCACACCAGTTGTCGCCTCAGCTGAGGGGACGATACAAAAAGCTGGCTGGAACAATGGTGGCTACGGCAACCTCGTCGAAATCCGCCATCCTGATGGCAGCACGACTCGCTATGCTCATAACAGCAAGATTCTGGTGCAACCTGGTCAGGCAGTACATCAGGGAGAAACAATTGCTTTAATGGGTACCACTGGTCACAGTACTGGGCCACACACCCACTTTGAAATCCATCCATCAGGTAAAGGTGCTGTTAACCCGATAGCTATGTTACCGGAACGCCTATAATTCTTGGCTGTCTGTAACTAAATTATTGCCTTGTTAGTTGAGGGAGTCTCCTCCCTCTTCTGCTTTCTATTACCTCAATAGGGATGAAACTTCTAACAAAATTGCAAAAATGGCTAGTCTTGAGCGAATCTCTATGCTATATTAATTAATGATTTGGAAAAACATGGCTCAGTAGCTCAGTTGGTTAGAGCACGGGACTCATAAGCCTGGGGTCGTTGGTTCAACTCCGACCTGAGCCACTTTAAAAGTTAATCTATATAAGGGTTTCAGCTTCTGTACATTGGTGGTCATGGAAGCTGAATCTTTGTTTTAACTCTCCTTTGAATATCCAATGACTATCCAATGACTATCCAAAATAGTCATTGGATTACCATGAAAGTTGGTATTGAAGTATCTAAGGTTATCTTAGATTAAGATTTCCTAGAGCTTTATTTAATGACAATCAGAAATACTTATCATTAAATCTAACTGACACTCTTGAGAATAAAGTTGCTGCTGAGATTCAGGCACGACGAATAGAGTTAGATATCCTAGCTGGTTATTTTGACCCTACCCTTGCCAAATACAAAGCTGACCACACCGCTACCCCTAAGAAACAAAAGGTATACAACCTACTTGAGTTATGGGAAAAGTATACTCAGTTTAAAAGTGGTCAAGTACAGGAATCAACTCTTGCCCGTGACTACTCATTAATACTGAAATTAACTTTGATAGGGGCGCGGTAGTTGGCGTAGTTTATAAGCAGTATCTAATTCACTATTGTTTTTTCTGCCATATCCCCAACCTAAGATGCGACGATATTCACCCATGATGCCACTTTCAATTAAATCATCCTCATTGACTGCAACATTGGTGTGAGATTCAGGCGCAACATAGAGCGCATCCGCAGGACAATATGCTTCACACATGAAACAAGTTTGACAATCTTCCTGGCGGGCGATCGCAGGTGGCTGGTTAGGTACGGAGTCAAAAACATTAGTAGGACATACTTGGACGCACAGATTGCAATTGATACAGAGTTTATGGCTGACAAGCTCGATCATGATTCTGCTCCTACTACAACTTTGATACAGAGGGTGTGGTTTGAGTGGTTAGTGCTGGTGGTGTAGCGATGGCATCCTTAATCCAATCACGCCTTACCCAAAGTCTTTCTAAGCCGCCGGTTGCTTGGTAATAACGCTGATTTGGATCGGTTTCGGGATAGTCCACACGAATATGTTCGCTGCGGGTTTCCGTGCGGTGTAAAGCACTAAAATATGCCCATCGCGCTACAGACGTCAGAGCAGCCGCTCGACGAGAAAATTCCACATCGCGCACTGTATCTTGTTTTGGGTTCTTTTGTACTTGCTGCCACAGCGTTTCTAATTTGGCGAGGGAATCCAGAAGTCCCTGCTCAGAACGCAAATAATTCTTCTCTAACGGAAACATCTGGTCTTGTACGCCGCGCACGATCGCCTCACTATCGAATGTTTCAGAAGATGAGCTATGCTCCGCCGTAGGCAATGGCGTTCCGCCCACCGTAGGCGATCGCAATCCGGCTTGACCAGTAGGACGTGCAACCCGTTCATTTGCTTGAGCGCCCAGACTTTTCGCAAAGGTAGCCGCCCCAACTCCAGCCCATTGCCCTGTGGAAATTGCCCAAGCAGCATTGGGGCCACCGCCTCCAGAAGCTAAACCGGCTAGAAACTCCCGCGATGCTGCATCACCGGCGGCGTAGAGTCCAGGAACCTTTGTACCGCAACTATCATCCGTCAAACGGATTCCACCTGTACCACGGACTGTACCTTCTAAAATTAGTGTTACAGGCACTCGTTCAGTATAGGGGTCAATGTCAGCTTTTTTATATGGTAGAAAAGAGATGAAATGAGACTTTTCAATTACTGCTTTGACTTCAGGTGTGGCTTTATCCAAACGGGCATAAACGGAGCCTTTCAAGAGGGCATTGGGAAGGAACGATGGATCGCGACGACCATCGA
The DNA here is from genome assembly GCF_017114965.1 of Nostoc sp. JL31. NCBI lineage: Bacteria > Bacillati > Cyanobacteriota > Cyanophyceae > Nostocales > Nostocaceae > Nostoc > Nostoc sp. JL31. The sequence continues at coordinate 1,897 of NZ_JABXKO010000101.1, read as the reverse complement.
TATAGCCACCAAGATCGTTACCTGCTTCATCGGTGTAACTAGCCCAGCCAAAGGGAACACCCCGCGTCACTGTGGCATTAAAAGCGGTCGAAATTGCATAGTGATTGGAAGCTTCCATACTAGAGAGTTCGCCACCAGCTTCTACTGCCATCAGCAGCCCATCACCGGTATTAGTATTGCACCCTAATGCTTTACTCAAGAATGCACAACCGCCATTCGCTAAGACTACTGCACCAGCACGAACGGTATAGTTACGATGATGTTGCCTCTGCACACCTCTTGCCCCAGCGACTGAGCCATCGTCAGCCAACAAAAGTTCTAAAGCCGGACTTTGGTCGAAAATTTGCACACCAACACGCAAGAGGTTTTTGCGAAGTACCCGCATATATTCAGGGCCATAATAACTCTGGCGCACAGATTCCCCATTTTCTTTAGGGAAACGATAGCCCCAATCTTCTACTAAGGGCAAACTGAGCCAAGTTTTTTCGATCACACGCTCGATCCAACGTGAGTTAGCGAGGGTTTTTCCTATGCGATAACGCTCCGATAAAACTTTGTCCCAATTCTCTGGAGAAGGGGCCATAATGCCGTTACCACTAGCAGCAGCAGCACCACTCGTACCCAGAAAACCTTTATCAACAATGATGACTTTGACTCCTTGGGATGCGGCTGCCCATGCTGCCCATGCAGCGGCAGGGCCACCACCAATTACCAGCACATCAGCAGATAGTTGTAGTTCATTTTCTGTTAGCAATTCCTTTTCTCCTTTTTGGCAGTCACATATTTCTTTGCCACTGTGAGCGGCTTCTACAGGCAAAAATCCACTTGCCTGCATTTTAAGCACCACTTAATTTGTCATCGGTGTCATTTTCGACAATGAGCTACTATTACTGGCGTGTTTTGCTCATCTGCTTTTTTGTCTATAAAATTGCGTTAGTGGTAGCTATACCAGAGGTCTCGCTGATTTGTCCGACTAAATTATGCAGTAGATAGAGTTTGCATAATATATACAAAGAGTGTACGGCAAATTACAGTGAATATGATACTCTAATTGTTAGTTTATCAAACATTAAGTCTTGCAAGTTAATTTCTTATCTGGTTGAAAAGGTGCTGTGCGACTAAGGTTGCGACATATCCTAAACGCTCTGCTTTTAATACTAGCGATCGCGTGCGTTCATAACTAGTATCAATCGGTTCATCTGGCGCATTGAGAGGGCCACAGTTACCTCCAACAGGGGCCCAAATACCGTAGTGTGGTTCTGACATTCTTGCCTCCAAATTAAATGGGGACTAGGGAGATACAGAATCTAGATACCTCCTTGTTTTTTATCTTTATCTATGCAAATCTCATAGTATCATACGGTAACTCTACTGATTTAACGTATTATTATTCTAGTTGCAAAAATAAAGTATGTTCAAAAACATGGCTAAGTACCCTGGTGTGGGAAGCAATGGCGGTACAGCATAAGTACACCTCTCACATTCCCAAAATAGCGATCGCAAGCAATCCTTACCTTCGGGATCATTGGCAGTTGAGTCAAAAAGCTATTGGTATTGAAATTGATGATTTACCAGTACTTTATGATGCTTGGCGGCGAGAGGTTCTTTCTTACTTCTTGGATATCCCTATATCTAGACTACCCAAACTTGTGAGTGTGAATGATTGATGATAAAAAACTGCCCTTTAAGCTTTAATTTGAAACAAGCTCCCAAACAAGGAACGATTAACCTCTGAAGTTTACCGTGATAATACAATTAATTTTTCATATTTTCTAAGATTATAAATATTACTATTTTATTGACAAATAGTAATATTTATAATTAAAAAATTAATTTCGTAATAACTATATAGCATTTCTCAGTCTGGTAAAGTACAGTAACAAGAATGGGTAAACCA
>NZ_JABXKO010000094.1:0-26379 GCF_017114965.1 Nostoc sp. JL31 | reverse complement strand
GGATTAGTTATTTCCGGACTGATTACCGTGATTCACTAATCAACGAATCGCACTTTCTCTATGTATCGGGAACTGGGGAAAAAGCAAGGGAGCAGGGGGCAAGGAGCAAGGGAGAAGAGTTTTCCCATTTGCCCGCTGCACCCCGCCCCGATGCCTCTTTTCCATGCCCAGTCCCTTTTATTTACTCTTCAGGTTTATAACACCGGAGCCTTTACTTGCTGAATTCTCCCCTGAAGTTAGAACAGTTTTTCGACATCAAACCTTATCCAAGTAAATGGTTTTTATTGTTTTCGTCTTTTAAAAATTATCTCTACTTTTGGACAGATTTAATATTTTTTTCTATCAAATTCGTTGACATTATTTTACTTTTTTTATTTTATTGTAAATATTTATTTACATTTTTACAATCAGCAATTAAAGTTATTTATATATCTTGATAATAGTCAATTTTTAATTACAGATATTTGCAGCATAATAATGCTTTTTATCAGATAATCACAGCAATCATGCCGTTATTCACGATAAAACTCATATCTGTTAACAAATAATTAAAAATGACTTATAAAGTGACAAAATATGTATCTGAAGATTCACTTTTTGTAAAAGCTCTTAATTGCCCATTATCAATTAGAATAAGTTTTAATATATCAAAAAATTAAGATAATTTCGAGAAAAATTTTGTTTTGTTAACAAAAACAATGCAGTTAAATCAAAGTAATTTCCTCAAATTTCTGATCCAATCAGAGCCAGGAAAACCAGCAATATCCAACGGCTTACGAGCTGCTTTCGCGTTGGGAGTTCCCATGCTAATTGGGCAACTCATTAACCAAAGAGAAAGCGGACTATTGGTTGGTTTAATGGCTCACTTTGTCAACTTAGCGAATGTTGGTGGCCCTTACCAAATCAAAGCTAAGGCGATGGCACAGGCTACTTTGGGAATAACTGTTTCAGTATTTGTGGGTACTCTAGTCGCTCAAGTTCCGGTACTAGCTGTAGTGCTGACACTTCTCTGGGGAATTGCTTCCGGTTTTGCGTCACTGTACGGTAATGCTGGTGCCAATGTTGGTCTGGTGGTAGGGATATCATTTATTACCACGATCGCACAGCCAGGAAACTTGGAAGTTGCACTCGTGCGATCGCTGCTATGCCTAACCGCAGGTGGATGGGCGATGCTACTCTCCTTAGTAATGTGGCCTTTTAGACCTTACGATCCAATACGGCTAGCTTTGGCTGACTGTTTCAGTGCGATCGCCAACTACATTCAGGCATTTGTAGGTAAAGTAGCAACAACTGAAAATATTCTCGAAATTAGAAAAGCATTAGAAACAGCACGCACTGTTTTAGGTACATTACGGATTGGACAGTCGTCTCGGAGTTGGATAAATGAGCCATTTTTGCTGCTAATTCAGGATGGCGATCGCTTGCTTGGTTTAGTTGTTGCCTTAACAGAATTACTAGAAACTCACTTCCAACAACAGCAATATTATACAGTCCAGCAATTAGTAGACGATGCACTCGAACAAATATCAGTCATTCTTCAAGCCATAGCGAAAGTCATATCTCGCAAGCCTGCTAGCATCGACTTGGGAAATCTCAAGCGCATCTCTGAAGCACTGAAAGAACAAGAAAGTCTGCAAAGAAAAGCAATTGCTGGGAGTGAAACCGACTACACAACCCTCGTTGCTTTCACTAACCTGGTGCTGACGCTCAAAAAGCTGATCGAGCAATTGCAATACACGGCTCAGACAGCTAAATCTCTGGCAGATCGCAGCAAAATGAGTCAACGAGATATAGATAGACTTCTTTTATTTGAAGAAGAACAGCGATCACTCTTAAGTTTACTCAAAGAAAACCTTACCTTAGACTCAGCAATCTTTCGCCATGCTCTCCGCATTGGTGTGAGTCTAACTGTAGGCGTGATATTATACAGTGTTACAAATTTACCAATGGGCTATTGGGTAACACTGACAATTATATTAGTCCTGAAACCAAACTTGGGTGCAACTTTCAAACGGTTTTTCCAGCGAGTTGGCGGGACAATCTTAGGAGCTGTCTTAGCTGCTATCTTACTTGCAACCATCACGAGTAAGCCTGTATTAGACATCATTATTCTGCTGACAGTATTTTTTGGCGTTTCCCTGATTGGTTTCAACTATGGGTATTCAGTGATTTTCTTCTCAATATTTGTCTTACTGATTATCGATATTGGTCATCCTATTAGTTGGCAACTTGCTGGCTTTCGGGTGTTGAATACATTAATTGGGGCGGGACTGGCTTTTGCGAGTCATTACTTTTTATGGCCCAACTGGGAACGCGATCGTTTACCTAGTCAACTCGCCACAGCGCTACGAGAATGTCACAAATACTTTCGGGATGTGATGGCTGTTTACCAGGGGACAAAAGAGCCTGACTCTAGTATTATCAGTCAACGGCGACAAACTGGACTGGCAATTGGCAATGCCCAAGCCTCTTTCCAAGGATTGCTGCGCGAACCGAAAATGCACCAAGAATTAGTAGAACCAGTAATGACGCTGCTGCTGTATATGGGACGTTTTAATAACGCCGTAACAGTTTTGGCAGTACATCTCGAACATTTCCGAGGAACAGTACCACTCCCGGAATTAGAAACCTTTGTCTGCCAAATTTCGCTACTCTTAGAGCAGTTAGCTGATTCAGTACAGCAGGAAATTCCCCCACCGCCCTTACCTGACTTGGAAGAAACACTGCTAAAAATCCAGCCATACCTGCAAGCACTGCGTACAGCCAGGATAGAAGAACTAGCCGTCAATCAAGGACATACACCGATTCGTCAGGCAGTCATTGATTACAGCATATTAGATTTGGAGATCGAGCAGATCGTTCGGCGTTTGACCGCTATGCACTCAGCGATGGTACGGCTAACATTAGCTAATTAAATTTCAAGTGTTCGGTAGAAAAAGACGATAGGATTCGCTGTCCATCAAAATTCTAAAACCTAGCCACATCAGCAGGAAGGGGAAAATCTTGCCAGCATAACGGTCAATACGGTTCGGATAAGTAGAGGAGGCAGGGGTGCAGGGGAGGCAGGGGAGGAAAGAGAGTTATTATTAAGCAATTATCTCTTCCCCTGCTTCTCTTCTCCCCCTGCTCCCCTTGCTTGCCTTATTTGAATGCTGCTGGCAAACAGAGTATATAGATCCCAAGATTATTGCCGCCGTTAGAAATTGTTACCGCACAGACGCGCTAGGTTTGGCGATCGCTTTCTGAAATCAAATCCTTTAAATTTAGAGTTTCTTTTTAGATTAGCTGACTTAGTTTTTTTAAGTTGTAAGCCTAAATTTAAAGTTCTTGACGTGTCGGACGGATGATGATTTCATTCACATCAACATCATCAGGTTGCTCAATGGCGTATGCGATCGCACGGGCAATGGCATCTGCATCAATGGCGATCTCATAAAGTTGGTTAATTCCTGCTGCTGTGTCTTTATCGGTAATCGTGGTGGTCAGTTCGGTGGCAACGGCTCCTGGTGAGATATTAGTCGAACGGATTTCACCATTTGACTCTAGCCGCAGCCCTTCAGAAATCGCCCGCACTGCGTACTTGGTGGCACAGTAGACAGCTGATCCCGCAAACACCTTATGTCCAGCCACGGACGATAGGTTAATGACGTGACCAGACTTTTGCTGACGCATAATCGGTAAGACGGCAGCAATCCCATAGAGAACGCCTTTGATGTTGATATCGATCATCCGATCCCACTCCTCCACCTTTACTTGGTCGAGGGGAGAAAGCGGCATCAACCCGGCATTATTGATTAGCACGTCAATTTTGCCATAAGTACTCAAAGTTTTTTTCGCTAAGGCTTCCACCTGGGCGCGATCTGCTACATCGGTTACTTGATAGGTTGCAGTCCCTCCTGATTTAGCGATCGCTGCAACCAATTCTTTGAGACGATCTTCGCGTCTGGCAGCCAGCATTAGTTTGGCTCCACTAGCAGCTAGTCGCTTCGCAGTTGCCTCACCTAACCCACTGCTAGCTCCAGTGATGATTACCACTTTGTTTTGAATCTCAGACATATTGATTTCTGCGGATTATTGAGTATGGATCGTGAAACATAGGGTGCTGTTTCAGATGAACTCAGCATTACTTAACCATATCAACTAGTTTGTAACAGGATCAACGTTTTTGTCTGAGCAACATCACGCCGTTTGAGTTCTGTCCCGTTAAAACTTCAGTTGGTGAGTTAAGACCATCTCATAAACTTAATCTTTATCTACATACCAAGAGGTATTACTTCACCGTTCTTTGCCGCTTTTGCGAGTAAGTCACGGACTTCTTCATCCGTCGTTTGAGGAAAGCTTTCGTACCAAAGACCAACGCTCTGGAAAGGGCTGGGTGTAGAGATGCAAACGATTTCGTCTACCTCAGTTTCTAACTCTTGGCAAGTTTCAGGTGCAGCCACAGGTACAGCAATCACAATCTGAGCAGGTTGCTGTTTTCGCACAGTTACAACAGCAGCCCACATGGTTGCACCCGTGGCTAAACCATCATCTACTAAGATGACTGTACGTCCTTGTAAATTTCTTAAGGGGCGATTTCCCCGATAAAGCCGTTCCCGCCGCTCTAACTCCCGTTCTTCTTGCGCCGCCACTCTGGCAATTACTTCATCAGGTATCTTTTCCAGGCTGATAATATATTTATTGACTATCCGCACACCACCAGAAGCGATCGCTCCCATCGCTAGTTCTTCTTGATCGGGCACACCCAATTTACGTACCACTAAAACATCTAAGGGAGCATTTAACGTTTTGGCAACTTCAAAGGCAACGGGTATACCACCCCTTGGTAGCCCTAATACCAAAACATCTGGATCGTTAGCATAAGCAGTTAACTCCTTAGCCAAAACTTGACCTGCAAACCTCCGATCTTTAAATAGCATGGTGATATTCCTAATTAGTTTCCAAAAAAATTAAATAAATATTTACATAAGTTTGTTATTGACTATGAACCTCAAACAATGGAGCAAATTCCAAACTTGTTGTTATAGTTCAGATGTTCTGAACCGATCTTAGAAAGCTAAATATTCTCTGTCCTCCACTAACGGAGCGACATCTTCAATCTACAGGTCTATCAAACGAATGAGTTAGCTTTAATACAACAATATTTCTGCATCTTGCGCTGAGACTATTTTACTACTCCACACTCAATATCCGTCCCCAAATGGCTTGTTGAGAAGACCAGACCGATGACGCGGTGAACTATAGCTGTAGGGGGTTTACTGCTCTAGGTAACTGGTGTTAGCGTGAAGCAAAGTTATAGTGCGACCACAAAAGAAGGGTGATATGGAAAACCTAATGTTTAAATAGGGGTGCATTTGAAAACTACTATAAGTTTTGCCACTTCCTAACATTTACTGCTAGACTTTTACGGAGTATATTTTTTACTGTATTTTAAGAAAAAAATACTTACGTGCTAGCAGATGCAAAAATCTATGAAAATCCAGTGATAATTCAATTGTTAATTCTTCGCTTGTCCCGTATTACTGACATTGGATTGATATTATCTTTACATCATCCCTAAATTGTGAATATGAGATAATGCACCAATTTGCTTGTTCATTATATAATGCTTAATATTACAGAGAAAAGTCATCAAAGTTACCCAATTAACACTTTTGAATAAAAATTAATAGGGTAGAATTACTGAGTATGTTTGAAAAGCAAAAGAAGGGTGTTTTTAATGATCGGCTTAACTAATTCAGAAAACGGCACAGTTAGCAGCACAGCAGCCACTAAGAGGCTGGCAAGGGCGATGATGGTTTCTGGTGGAGAGTTTTCACTCTTATTGGCGTGTTGTAACTCTGTTCAAAGGCAGCAGCAAGTGCTGAATTTATTAACAGAATTTTCATCAGCAGATATCCACGAAATATTGCTCTCACCTACGGCTGACAAATTATACACAGCTATTATAAGTGAAATTGGTACTACTCAACCCGAAGCTTTGATGATAAGGGGCTTAGAATCTGTAGCGGCAATTAACCAACTGATTATTAGTACCAATATCATGCGAGATGAGTTTCGGAAACAGTTTCAGTTTCCCTTGGTATTGTGGGTCAATGATGAAATTCTGCGTAAGCTAGTTTGGCTAGCACCCGATTTCAAAGACTGGGCAGCTACTACTATTAGATTTGATGTACCTAATAATCAGTTAATTGAATCTGAACAACAACCCATCAGCGCCTAATATTGTCTGAAATTACTTTTAAAATTTTATATATGCTAGTTGAGCCGAGCAAAACCGAAGCTCAGGTTCTGTGACATTATTTTCTAAAATTACTTTTATTTAACCACTCCCTTAGCAAAGTGAGCTAAAAACTCTTGGAAGCTATTTTCAAAATTAGAAGATAGTATGGCTGTCGAGTTTGTTATCGCCTTAGTACACATCAACCTTAAAAAAGGTGTGAGAATTAAGCTGCGATCGCCATATTTGTTTGAATCGTATAATTTATTCTACTTCAACAGCACTAACTAAAATTGTTATTGAACCTGGGTTTTCTTCAAAAGAGATATCCTATAGGAATGAAAAAGAATGTAGAGACGTAGCAATGCTACATCTCTACAAAGATTGTGGATAACGCATACATATTTAATTTAACCAGATGTCTAATCAATCCTGCGACTAGGTAACTTAGTCCCGCACCTCTGACAAAACCCAGCATTTACATCATGGAAAGCTAAACCACAACCTGAACAAACTATTTCTACCTGATTAGCAGTTTTCACCACTCGCTTAATTAAATCCCCCACTTGCCAAGGAATCAGTGCAATTCCGGTAAAAATCATCAATACTGTTAGCAAGCGTCCTAATTCCGAAATTGGAATAACATCACCAAATCCAACAGTTGTCATTGTGACAACAGAGAAGTAGAATGCATCCAAAAATGTACCGTAATTTTCAGGATTAACCGGATGCTCAACTTGATAAATTAAGCCAGAGTAAATAAAAACAATTGCAAATAATGTAAATAATATTCGCGCAAAAATCATCCCATCTTCACTGCTGATACTAGCGAATAAAAACTTTCTATCGATAAATCTAATTAATCGTAAAATCCGAAACCATCGTAATAGGCGGATAAAGCTAATATCCACCATACCTAGAAAAAATGGTAGAATCGCCATTAAGTCAATAATCGAATAAAAGCTAAAAATATACTTAATTTTGTTTTCCGCGCTCCACAGGCGGAGTAAATATTCCACAGCGAAGATCATGACGATCGCAGTATCAGCTACATTTAATTGAAACCGCATATAGTCAGGAATATTATATGTTTCTGCCACAAAAATTCCTGATGATATTAGCACCAAAGAGGCAAGTGTTAAATTAATCGCTTTACCTATTGGTGTTTCTAGGTCTTCTAAGTAAAATTCTGTTTCTTGTCTGCTCAGTAACATATTCGACCATTAATACATCTTAATTCCCAGTTATAACATTAGAAATACGATATTATTAACCATTATCCTTATGTTAACCTCAGCTTATATGAATCCAGAATCTTTTATGCGTTTAGCATTGGCAGAAGCAAAAAAAGGGAATGCGCCTTACGGTGCAGTGATTGTTAAAGATAATGAAGTCGTTGCCGTAGCTCATAATACTGTAAGGAGAGACAACGATCCATCAGCCCATGCAGAAATCAATGCTATTCGTAGTTTAACAGCTAAACTCAAAAGCCTCTCTTTAGAAGGTTATAGCATATATACAACTGGCGAACCTTGTCCAATGTGTGCAACTGCTTGTGTTTGGAGTGGTTTATCAGAAATTGTATATGGTGCTTCAATTCAAGATTTAATTTCAGTAAATCAATCACAAATTAGTATCTCTTGTGAAGAAATAATCGATAAGTCATTTAGGAAAATAAAAGTGACAAAAGGCGTTTTAAACAATGAATGCTTGGAGTTATTTAAATAAGCTGAATTTAGATTCCTGATTTATTTAAAATCGGGAATATACGGATTGCAATTTTCACCAATAAAATAGAATTGCTATAAAGCTTAAAATTACGAATTACGAATTACTTAACTTGGCTCATTCAAATAGGATAAATATGTATTTGCCCAAATTGCAGCTTGAGTGCGATCGCGCAAATTTAACCTGTTTAAAATATTCGTAACATGATTTTTTACTGTCCCCTCAGAAATGTAGAGTTCCTGAGCAATTTCTCGGTTACTAGCGCCTGTAGCAATTAATCGCAAAACCTCTTTTTCTCTAGGAGTAAGTTCCGCTAAAGTAGATGGTACAGGCGGTGACTGGATTGGTGCAACATGAGAAAATTGAGTCAACAGCTTTTTAACTATACCTGGGCCTAATTGCGTATATCCTTTATGAACGGCACGAATAGCAACAGCTAATTCTTCTGATGGTGTATCTTTCAATAAATAACCCATAGCCCCATTCTTTAAAGCTGCTGACACATATTCATCGTCATCAAAAGTCGTTAGTACTAAAATCTTAGTTTTGGCAAAACGTTTTTGAATTTGCTTCGTGGCTGCAACTCCATCCATAATTGGCATTCTGATATCTAGCAATATTACATCTGGCTGAAACTGGGCAACACAATTAATCGCCTGTTCGCCATTTTCTGCTTCTCCAACTATTTCTAAATCTGGTTCTAGTTCCAATAACGCTCTTAATCCTTGACGAATTAAACTTTGGTCATCTACCAGCAAGACTTTAATCATTATGTTAACCTTGTTAATGGAATATTAACTGTAATTTTGCAACCAGAGCCAAGAGCGCTATTAATATTAAACTTACCTCCAAGTGCTAAAGTGCGATCGCGCATACTATGAAGTCCAAAACCAGTAGTATTTTGCCCTACGTCAAAACCTTTACCATTATCCTGAATTATCAATTGTAAATTGCCTTTAGTCGTAGTGAGTTCCAATTTAACCTCTGTTGCATAGGCATATTTAGATATATTAGTTAAAGATTCTTGAGTAATCCGGTAAATAGCAGTATTTATTTCAGGTGGTAGAGAATAGTCCAGGTTGATTTGATAAATTGGTAATATCCCATTAAACCGATGAAAATTTTCTGAAAGACTAGCGATCGCATCTTCTAAAGATTGTTCTTGTAAGGGATTAGAACGCATAGTAGAAACAGATTGACGAACATCTTTTAGCGCCTTTGAACCTAATTCCTTTGCAGTTGCGAGAAATGTTTCGGCCTTACCTGGGTTAGATTGCCATAGTTTTAAAGCAGTTTCTAATTGTAGGTTTAAAGCAGTCAGAGAGTGTCCTAATGAATCATGAATTTCACGAGCAATGCGGTTACGTTCTTCTAAGGTAGCTTGATTTTCAATTTGCATGGCATATTGACGGAGTTTTTCGTTAGCAAGAGCTAGCTTTTCTCGACTTTGCCGTTCAGACAAAACTGCATTCATCATCAGCAACACAAACACCAAACTTAAGCCAAATACTAGTGACGAATTCAAAATCAAAAATCGATATCGCTCTTGTGCCTGTGGCGATGCTTGAAAATTGAATAACTGATATTTTAGTTGTGTGGTAACTAAAAATAAAGCAAATGACAAAGCTGTAACGAATAAACGCCCTTTTAACTGAAAAATCAGACAACTGCGAGTCACTAAAATTATATAGAGAAAGGGGAAAAGCCGAGCAAATCTCTCCCCAAAAAGTCCAATTATTAAAATCAATAAAATTTCAATAGCTGTATATATTACCTTAGTTGTCTGGCTATTCCTGGGTAATCTTAAGCCCATTAGTGCAAAAATAATCAGACTATAAATTGACAGTTCTGGCAATATGCTACAAACTGACAAGTCTGGAAATGCACCACAAATTGATAGTTCTGGAAGCTTGGGACGAAAACGCCGTAACGGGGGTGGTATAACGGCTGTCAATGCGGTGATCGCCAGTAATGTCCACTCCAGATAAAGCAGAGACGGAAAAGGATGTTTCTTAATTTGAATTGAACAACTCATTAGCCGCGTTGCTCCCGTTATAAGTTATGAGTTAGGAACTAGGAATTAGAAGTTAATAATTCCGAAGATTTGAGCAGTGGCTTCCGCCACTTAGAATTTTCGCTGAGTGAGAAATCAAAAGTAAATTCAAACAACAGAATCGTTACTTAATAAGCTAAATAATGACTTATAAAATCATCATAATCAAAATTTTCATGATTTATAACTCTAACTTTTAACTCCTAACTTCTAACTTCTAACTTCTAACTTTTAACTATCTATTGTCAATCATGACTTTAGTCATGGGTATAACCATGACTTTCTCCTCATGTAACTGCTGAAGATAAGTTCTTATGATGGTGGCATCCAACCAGGAAAAACCCACCAGACAAGTAATGAAACTCAAAGCATTATCGCTAGTCGCTTCCGCGATCGCTCTCACTTTAACTGCAACCTCCTTTGCTGTTCACGCTCAAACAGCCTCTTCTTCACCCCTGTTACTTGCACAAACTCAACAAAAAGAAAGAGGCCCTTGGAAAGAGTTGGGTCTAACAGATGCCCAAAAAGCCCAAATTCAGACAATTCGCCGCGATAGCCGCACCAAATTTGAAGCAGTTTTGACCCCAGAACAAAAAGCAAAATTAGAGGCAGCAAAACAAGCACGTCGGGCTGAGTGGCAAGCGCGTAAGGCTCAGGGGCAAACAGGTCAAGGTCAACGGCAACCCGGCCAACGTCGAGGAAAGGGTGGTTTTGGTGACTTAAATCTGACTGAAACCCAAAAAACCCAAATGCGACAAATCCGCGAATCTGAGAAACAACAGATTCAAGCAGTCTTAACCCCGGAACAGCGTCAAAAATTGGAGCAATTTCGTCAAAATGCTCCATCACGCCGTCAACAAGGCAATCCTCAATAATCATCTTTCAAAAAATAATAATTTTGGGGTGGGCAATACTCGCCCATCTCAATCCCAAAATAGATAGATTATGATGCAACCCTTTGCGGCTTCACCAAATCCCGCTCCTCGTCTGCAACAAGTTTTAGATGTACTCGATCGCATCGCACAAGCGCAGGGGCGAGATGTTCCCCAAATTGTGGAAATAGAGAAATTGCGTTTCCTTCCTACTGGCACTTTTGGCAGAACTTGGGCAGACTTCCTCAATGAACAGAATTTAAAACCCTTTACTACAGGTAGCCGCCGTAAACAACTCCATGACGGGGTTCATGTTCTCACAGGCTATGGCACAGACTTCATTGGTGAAGCAGAAGTACAGGCATTGTTATTAGGAACAAAATTTAGCATAACTAACTTGATGCTGGGACTAGGACTGTTGCGAGTCATCCATAAAAACTTAAATTCTCGACAACAATTCACCTGGGACAGACTTTGGCAAGCATACCAACGCGGTTGTCACTCTCACTTTGACCCAGATACTTGGCAACCAGAATTACTTTGGCACTTACCCTTGACTGATGTCCAGGCATTGTTTTCCATAGTCAAAAATTAACAGACTTCTTGCAGAAGATGCGGAAAGGGGAAAAACTTCATCCCCTTTCCCTTTCCCTATTTTGAGTGCTGTTAGCGGTAGCGGGGCGTTTAGCCCGTGCTGAGTTCTGAGTTCTGATTCAATTTAGTAGACTTTCAAGATCGTTTTGAGTTATGAGTTAATCAAAACTCCTAGCTTGATTAACATGTCGAAAGAATTCGCAATTGGTAGTAAAGTCCGTGTTGTGGCGCTACCAGCCTACGTCAAAACTGCTGAACCTATGCCCATGTTGCGCCCTCCCAATGTCATTCACATTGGTGAAGAAGGTATAGTCATTGACCGCAGACCTGGTGGATATTGGGGTATTCGCTTTGCTAGGGGGGCTTTTCTCCTAGATAGTCAATATATCGAAAGCACAGATACCCCTGCCGAATCTCACTTAGAATAAGATTTCTCGCAACCAAGAATTGTAAACTTGTGTAAAGTTGTGATTCTGGTTTACACCATGATTTCCCGCCGTACTTTTTTAAGCATATTATTTGCCAGCTGTATTTCTGTCATCAGCTGGCTGAATTTTACCCCTGCTGCTAATGCTCTTGGTGGTAAACTTCCGGCAATTAATCAACCTGCACCAGAGTTTACTCTGCCAACCAACACAGGTGATGGTAAAATTTCCCTCTCTGACTTGCGTGGTAAATGGCTAGTCCTGTACTTTTATCCTAAAGACTTCACCTCTGGTTGTACTATAGAAGCTCGTCGTTTTCAGCAAGACTTACCCCAATACCTGGAAAAAAACACTCAGATTATTGGCGTTAGTGCTGATGATATTGACTCCCACGCCAAATTTTGTGATTCAGAGGGACTAAAATTCCCCCTATTGGCTGACACTGATGGTTCAGTGAGCAAAGCTTACGGTTCGTGGCTTGGCTTTTTATCTATGCGCCACAGTTTTATCATCGATCCTCAAGGCGTCTTGCGCGAAACTTTTGTCAAAGTCAACCCAACTATTCACAGTTCAGAAGTGCTGGCACGACTAGAAAAATTACAGTCCACAGCTTCTTAAACTTCAATAAATACAACAAGGGGCTTATGCCCCTTATTTTAACTCACAATAAACCCATATTTTTTGAGTACAGTTTTGGCTTCACTGCCAGATAGAAACTGGACAAATTCTTTGGCAGCGGAAGGATTTTTACTGCTTTTAATTATTGCTACCGGATAGACAATCGGTGAGTGAAATTTATCATCAGCAGTAACTGCGACTTTTACTTTGTTGGAAATTTTGGCATCAGTGGCATAAACTAAACCCGCTTCGGCATTACCACTTTCTACTGCTGCTAAAACTTGACGCACATTGTTAGCAAAGACTAATTTCGACTTGAGGCGATCGTAAAGTTTCAATTTCTTCAAGACTTGCTCGCCATATTGACCGGCGGGTACGCTTCTGGGTTCACCGATCGCAATTTTTTTAATCTTACTATCTGTTAAATTGTAGAAGCTATTGATGCCAACAACATCCTGAGCCACAATTAAGACTAGACGGTTATTTGCTAGGTTAGTACGGCTACCTGGTAGCAATAATCCTTTTTGTTCCAAGGCATCCACTTGCTTTTTGCCAGCAGAAATAAAGATATCTGCTGGCGCACCTTGCTCAATCTGTTGCTGCAAGGCACCAGAGGCCCCAAAGTTATAACTAATATTGATATTTGATTTACTTTGTTGGTACAAAGGCTTAATTTCTTCCAGTGCCTCTTTTAAGCTGGCGGCTGCGGACACGAGTATGCTGGTGTTCGACTGTGCTATTACAGGAGAAGGAGGAACCAACGGTAAACCAATTGCTAGCAGCAAGCCAGCGATCGCTATACCCAGGAAGCCAAAAATTTGTCTTCTTTTCATAGAAAAGGCGTTTGAAGGGTTTCTTCCATAAAATTGATGCTAGGTAAAATAGTACCAAAAATACCAACATATAACCAACTATATCGGTAAAATTATGCCTAGAAAAGAACAAGGGTGGGTCACATTCCAAACCTCAGAAGAGGAACGAAAGATTTTGGAAGAGTTTTGTGGCCAGTCTCAGCGAACTAAGACCGAGATTCTCCGGGAATTGGTACGTGGTCTTAATCAACACTCTTCACCATCAAACTTGCTACCATCCATAAACACAGAAGAGGAAGATATCTACACTCAAATGCCTGAGATAGAAATTAGTCTTCAAAAGAAACCACTCAAAGTTAGCTCTCGCAATATTCTCAAGGGTGTTGTTAAGCGAGTTGTTACTGGAGCTGTTAATAGTGAAGTCACGTTAGAGATTGTTCACAAAGTTGAGTTAACTTCAATTATCATCAGAGTATCGGTAGAAGAGTTGGATTTGTCTGAGGGGAAAGAGGCTTATGCCGTTATTAAGTCCAACGATATAGTTATTGCCAGAGAATAGGCTGTGGTGATGTCTCTGAAGCATTGCTTTATTCATTCAAGAGAAACGATCGAGATTTTCTTACGAATGATTCTAAATTGCGGTAAAAATTTCTTAATGCTACACAAATAAATTTATATTTCGCTAAATACTTCAGTAGGGAAATAAGGGCTGCGAACAGATTCCACAGCCCTTGTTTACCACTCTATAGCTTATGAAAGCGCTGGTACTGCTTCCAACTTCTCAGCTTTGTTCTTCAATACGGTTGGTAGTTCGCTATTGAACGCCTCACCTTCAACCACTTGCGATCGGAAACCATCGGGTCCAACTGGAACATCGCCCGTGATGGTGGTGCGATAGAGGACGCGCTCGACTTCCAGATGATCCAAGTCTTGAGGGGCCAAATGGGAGGTGGCGCGGTTGTCCCAGAACGCAATGTCACCGTTATTCCAGCGGAAGCGGGTGGTGTAGGCGGGCTTGGTAATCTGGTTGAAGAACAACTCAAGCAGCAGGTCGCTCTCTTGTCGTGATACGTCAAGAATGTGCGAGGTGAAGCCAGGGTTGACGTACAATGCGCGTTCACCAGTCTCAGGATGAACCCTTACTACTGGGTGGATTGAAACCAGGGGATTGGCTGCGATGCGCTGGGCAATCTTGCTATTGCTGGGGAAATTCAAACGCGCATTGAAGCGATGTTCGGCTTTTAATGTGTCTGCCAACGCCCGCAAGGGTGCTGATAGACCCTCATAGGCTGCAACTAAATTTGTCCACTGTGTGTCACCACCGAAGCTAGGGACATTAACCGCACGCAAAATTGACGCCGCAGGTGGGTTGACAACTGCTGTGACATCGGTATGCCAACGACTTTCATAGCTGGAACGGCGCAGACCATTGCGCCGCTCATAACGACTGCGGTCAATGGGCAGGATTTCTGAAAAGCCATCAATCGGCTCATCTTCGTGGGGATGTGCGTAGGTAACTTCACCAAAACGACCTGTGAATGCAATCTGTGCCGCATGATCGATGTTTTGGCCGCGAAAGAACACGACTTTCCACTTCAATAGTGCTTGACGAATTTCTTTGACTGCATCATCGTGCAAAGGACGTGACAGGTCTACGCCGCTGATTTCGGCACCGATGAAACCCGCTACTTGTTTGACCTCAATGTGTTTGTTGCTCATGTCAATTCTCCATAGTTTGATCGATAGGGCGGTGTTCGCACTCGTCCGTTTACTTTAGATATGTTGCTTGCGCTTAATGGCTACATACCAAAGGAAGCGATCGCAGTTTAAAACATCATACTATAAATCTATCAATTTACCGTAGTATGTAGATGCCGTATTTTAGACTGTTGGAACAACGGTCGATTTAGTCCAGGTAAGGGCAAGTTAAAATTCGCAACACAGATTAAAAAGCTTCTTACCCGAAAGTGGCAAGCAAGCTATGTAATGAAATGCGTATAGAGTATGTACTAAATTTTTGTTGCAAGTGCCTTTTTTAGAACTTACAACGATTCCACAATAGCGCTTCTGTATTCTTCGCTAACAGGTGTATTTATAATACTTTTATATAAACTTTATAAAATCTTTTTATTTGGAACACCAGTGTTTTATTGATTGATTAATTTATATTGTAGGATTAACAAGGAAACAATTATACTTACTATCAGTATAGTTTTGCCCAAAACTGCAAAATAAATTAATATTGGTTAAAAATAAAATAATACTTTGTATTTATTTTATAGTTTATAAATTTATATAAATAAATCCTAATTTTAGTTCACTTTTTTATTCCAAAATCCTAATTTGATTTTGTTATTAGCCTATTGCTAATAACAAATTATGAGTTGCCTTTTTACCAAGGTTAATTAAGGATTTGAAGAGATTGTAAACTACATGAAAAAGAAATTATCACAGAAATGGACTAATTCTCAATATTGGTTACGTTTTTTAATTATCATCCTATTAGGAATAGGTGTATTTTTCCGTTTCGTCAATATTGACAAAAAAATTTATTGGGGTGATGAAGTTTTGTCATCATTACGCATATCTGGCTATACGCAGTCAGAAATGAAAACGCAATTAAGTGATGGTCGTTTGATTGACATAGAAGATTTACATAAATACCAGCATCCTAATCCTGAGAAAAATGCAATTGATACAATTAAAGGGATTATTTTAGAAGACTCGCAGATTTTGCCACTATACATCTTGATTACCCGGCTTTGGGTAGAGTGCTTTGGCAATTCTATAGCAGCGGTCAGAAGTTTTTCAGCATTTATTAGTCTACTTACCTTTCCTTGTTTTTATTGGCTATGTCAAGAATTATTTGAGTCTTCACTAGTAGGGTGGATAGCCATCGGGTTGGTAGCCATTTCACCTATTCATATCGTGTATGCACAAGAAGCGCGATCGTATAGTTTAGGAATAGTAGCCATCTTAATATCGAGCGTAGCACTGCTGCGAGCCATGCGCCTTAAAACAAAAGTTAGTTGGTGCATTTATGTAGCAACATTATCAATAGGGTTTTATACTCATCTATTTTTTACCTTGGTTGCTTTTGCACAGGGAATTTATGTAGTTGCAATCGAACGCTTCCGATTGAGTAAAACATTGATTTACTACCTGCTATCATTGCTTGCGGGGTTTCTAACCTTTGTACCTTGGATTTGGATTATTATTACCAATCCTCAGCCAGAAGCAGTCACTTGGGCGAGTACTAAACAAACATTATTTATGTCAGTTGTAAGGTGGGCTGGTATCTTTAGTCGTGCGTTTCTTGATTTAGGTATTAGTCCTAACGAACCGGGAAAACTTAAGTTCGTTTTAATTCCTTTTATTTTAATTATTTTAGCTTTAATCAGCTACTCAATTTATTTTGTGTGTCGAAGAACTTCTAAAAAAGTTTGGTTATTTGTCTTAACCTTGATTGGATCTGTAGGGCTTCCTTTACTGATAACAGATTTCGTATTTCAAAAGCGATTTGCTACTAGTCGATATACACTTCCTTCAGTTTTAGGTATACAGTTAGCTGTTGCTTACCTATTTACCACTAAGATTGCGTCTATTTCTACTAAAACTTGGCAAAAAAAGTTTTGGTCGCTTGTAGCGTTTATGGTGATTACAAGCGAAGTTTTATCTTGTATGGTTCACTCTCAAGTGCAGATTTGGTGGAACCAATTTCCTGATAAATACCAAGAATATCCGAAAATTGCTAATATTATTAATCAAGGGAAGAAACCACTTTTAATTAGTGATGAGGATAATATTATTCCACCGCTACAAGTACTTACTAACTTAATCGATCCAAAAGTGAAATTTCAAATTGTAGGAAAAAATCAGTTACCAAATATTACTAATGGCTTTAGCGACATATTTTTGTTCTTGTTCGAGCCGTCTGATTTATTAAAAGCTGGAGTTGAAAAAGTTTATAACTCAAAGTTACAGCAGGTAGACGACTTTCTCTGGAAAATAACAAAATCTAATTAACCCAAGTAGACGGGCATATCTAGGGGTATCGCAAAGACGCGATAAATCGCGTCTCTAGATCAGGGTTTGGGACTTATCTGAACTGTATTGGGTTAAAAATTAATATCAATTAGCCTGATAAGTGGCACAGTTAAAGCAAAAATATACTTTAATTAAACAAATAATTTAAGTACTTGTACTGCTGCCGCTTATGTCATCGCCCCTTGAGCGCCCGCTAAAAGTTGAAATCAGACTACCATCTTCCCATCCTCAGTTATTAGAAGGGCTGGATATATGGCTGCGTTTAGGTCTAATATCTGATGCCCAAGTCAGGCAGTTATGTCGAGAGTTTCTGGTGTGTGCGGTGGTGTTGCAACCCCAAGCTGAAGCTCAAACAAAGGTAGTATTTGCAACTTCCGACCCCGTGCAGCAGTTGCCCATAGCAGCTTTACAATCTAGTAGCGGTAAACAAGCACAACAAAAACCAGCTAAACCCAACTTCATCGGCACAATGTTGCAGTCCTTGGGAGCAGAACTAAGTGTCCGTTGGCTACTTTTTCTAGGGGTTTTCCTGGTAGTCGTATCTTCTGGGGTACTGGCTGCTAGTCAATGGGCAAGGTTTCCTGCTTCTGGACAATACGGGGTTTTATTTGCTTATACTTTGAGTTTTTGGGGATTAAGCTTTTGGGCGACTAGGCAAAATAACCTCAGATTGACGGCTCAGACATTGCTGATTGCCACTCTTTTGTTGGTGCCAGTGAATTTTTGGGCAATGGATAGCTTTAAATTGTGGCAAAATCCTGTGGATTGGATTGTAGTTGCGATCGCCTGTCCTACCCTAACTGCTATAACTGTTTTACTCTCCAAAAATCGGACTATTTTTACCAATTTACATACTGGCAAATTACCTCTAGTAAATATTTTAGGGTTGAGTTATCTGCATTGGGGTTGGCAGTTAAGAGGATTTCCTTTAATTGCTGTTTATCTGGCAACGATCGCTACAACTATCATTACCGTTTATCACAATCTTTTCCAACAGCCTCGTACTGTCAGCGAGGAAGATGGGGGCGATGTCTACGACGGGCTACGCCTACGCCGTAGCTTAAGTATTAGTTTACCTGCTGCTGTAATTATTTATTCTTTAATAGTATTGTTAGTGCGGGCAATTTTTGTTACCAAGGTAGATGTCGCACTGTTGGGGTTAGCTATTGGCATTTGCGGCTGGTTGATAACTTGGTTAGCGCAGCAGGGAAGGAGGAGGGCAGGGGGACTCGGGGCCCCCTCTGGGGATAGGGGGAACAGGGGGCAGGGGGCGGGGGGAGTAGAGGAAGTAACATTAATATCCTCCTCATCCCCTTCATCCCTCTTACTCTGGGAAAGACTTGGGGGCGTTTTACTCTTTTTGGGTTGGGTGGTATCGGTAGTAAATTATCCTTGGCAAGCAATAGCTGTCAGTGGTTTGGGTTTGTGGTTTGTGGGGAATCGCTTGTGGCAGTACAGTTTAAAGCGAGACTTTGCAGGGGTTTTCGTCATCGGCTTAGAGACGATTTTGCTAGGTTGGCGATTAGTACCTGATAGCTTACAGAAATTAGCGATCGCAACTAGTACTCAACTCACCAATTCTCAAAATGAACCTTGGGCATTACTGGGTATCGCTTTATTTCCCTACGTAATTTTGATGGTGGCGCTTACAGATAGTTTTTATCGCAGCCAAAAGCGAGAATTAGCTAAATTTGGCGAACTGCTCGCTCTGTTATTTGGAGCTTTTTTAACAACGATCGCTCTCGTAAATCCCGCATTGCGATCGCTAAATCTGCTATTTTCTACCGCCACTCTCGCATTTGTTACTCAACGCCGCTCCCCGTCATCTCTTGCCCTGGTATACCTAACTCACATTATGGGGGTGCTGACGTTTTGCTTTACCATTAATTGGTTATTCCCAAGCCTGACTCAACAATGCTGGGCAAGTATTTTATTGGCTCTCATGGTTGCAGAATGGCGATTTAGTTTGCAGGAAGGACTATGGCAACGTAGTGCATGGGATATCGGTTTAGGATTAGCCGCAGCGAGTTTTTTCCTCTTGTGGATGAATGCAGAATCATCTTGGTATGGCATCGCTGATAACCGATCTGATTGGGGAGTTTTATGGCTAGTTACGCCTCTAGCTCTCACAGGTGTTGCCAATGCCACAATTATAGAGCGGCGGACTACTAGCCGTTACTTGAGTGTCTTGGCTGTGATAATTGCCCAGCTACTAACTTTACAGCTACCAGGAATCAGATTAATTGGTTTGGCTGTAGGTGCTGGATTGATGTTTGCAAATACGCGCTATTTGCGAAACCAAGTATCTGCGGTAATTACAGAAGGATTTGTTTTAAGTTTCATTGGGGCGCTGCTGTGGGCAGGTGTGCCTGGTTTGCCTCGCCTAGCGGTAGCCGATTGGTTTGTTGTAGGAGCGATCGCAACTCTAAGTCTATGGTTAGCGCGGACTATTTTAAGCCGACGCGGTAACGAATTAGCTGTTATCTATGCAGCCGCCAGTGATAAATGGGCGATCGCCTTATGTAGTGTTGAATTATTAAGTTTGACGCTGCATTCAGTGCTGATTTACCAAGGGTTTACGACTTCAGGATTTTTGTTCTTAATTGCCACTGCAATAACCCTGGCAGCCATTGTTTATCGCAGTTGGCGAGAACCGACAAATTGGGCATTTTATGGGATTGGTTGGTGTTTGGAATTGTTGATTACCCAGGTGCTAGGCTTGGGGGAACGCTCACTTGTGAGAATTGCAATTGCAAACATCGCCTTGGGTTTAATTACTCAACTTGTCGGCGAGTGGTGGCAACAACGACATCAATTAGAAAGGTTTCCTAGCAGCCTGCACATTTTGCCATTAATTTATGGTGCATTTAGTGTATTGCTGCGTTTGAATACCTTCACCGAGTGGACAGGTTTGTATTCCTTGGGTGTAGCTTTAATTATTATTGGCGTGGGGCGGCGGCGCGAAAAGTTTAAACCCTTGCTTTACTTAGGAATTGTTGGCGTATCAATTTCTGCTTATGAACTTTTGTTCTATCAAATGTCACAAGCTTCAGGAGGAGCATTAGGTGATGGATTAATTGCTATGTCTACCCTTGGCGCGAGTATCATGTATGCTTACCGCATTCTGTCGCCAAGGCTAGTCAGCTACTTACACCTAACTCCCCAAGAATTGAAAAGAATTGCCCATATTCACTGGGTTTGGAGTAGCTGTTTATTAATGGCTGCTATTATTACACCCATTGCAGTTAACCGTTTGGTGGGATTGGGAACTGGAGTATTTTTGATTCGCTATGCCATCTTTCAGGGACGAAATTTCCGCACTTCCCCCAGCATCTTGGGAGGAATTACAATCGCCGAGATGTGGGTTTACCTTGGCTTATTAGAGGTAGCCGGCATGAGGATTTATTGGCGGGAGACAGCAGTAGGGCGATTTTGGGCTGGGCCATTAGTTCCTTGGAATGGTGCGATCGCTTGTGTGGTAGCCTACTTTTTGTACATTCTACCTTGGGAAAATTGGGGTTGGTCTAAAAGACCTTGGCAACAAGCTGCATACATCACACCACTAATAATTTTATGGGAAACCAGACTGCAAACTTACCCCATTACCTTGCTACTCGCAGCTGGATTTTACATCTTTTTAGCAAAAGTAGGTGAAAACATCCGTTTCACCTATATTAGTGTGGCGTTGATTGATTGGGCAGTTTATCGCGGGTTTGATTCCTTACACCTGACTGATACTTTGTGGTATGTAACACCAATTGGGTTATCACTGCTTTATATTGCTCAAGTGGATACCCAACTGAAGCTACCAGAGTACAAAACATCTCGTCATTTTCTGAGAGTGCTAGGGAGTGGTTTAATCTGTGGGTGGGCAATTTTATTTAACCAAAATACAGCTTGGATACCGGGGATTTTCAGTCTCATCGCCATTTTTGCCGGATTAGCTTTGCGAGTACGGGCTTTTCTCTACATTGGTACAGCCACTTTTTTAATTACTACAATCTATCAATCGGTAATTTTCAGCTTGCAGTACTCTTTTTTAAAATGGGTTGTTGGCTTGTTAGTTGGCATCTTACTAATTTATATCGCCGCCAACTTTGAAACCCGTCGCGCTCAAATAACTTCCTTAATTCGTAGCGCCATTGATGAATTTCAATCATGGGAATAGGTAAGCTAAAGGTTGAACTAATTAGGCGATCGCCTAAATTCAAGATAAGGTAAACCACATCTAGTTTGCATATCTAAAATTTATATAACTCTTGTGGGGTGGGCATCTTGTCCGCCGTAGTTATGCAATTTAAATGTGGAACAGCTTACCTGTAAGTCACTTCAAATATTTTTTGAAAGCGATAAAAACAAACATCAAATTCCATGACAAAAGTTAGCTTGTCCTAACAAAAGCGTTGTCTGAGTAGCCTGCGTCCAAGCAAATACTAATTTAACATTCTGAAATTGCCCAATAGTTGCAGAGAAAATTAACACTCGTGCTTAAAATTGAGCCAGATTACCAATCCCTGCAAGATTGGATAATTTATTTGTTGGAAGCCCCTAATACATCAAAAAATATTGCTCCAGGGTTGACGTTTCGGTGTTTCGCGCAGTCTGTAGCAGCTTCCGCCTTCCCTGTAAGAACTTCCGGCTTGACATTTCGGTGTTTCGCGCAGCCTGTAACAACTTCCGTCTTCCCTGCAAGAACTTCCGGCTTGACATTTCAGTGTTTTGCGCAGCCTGTAAGAACTTCTGCCTTGACGTTTCGGTGTTTCACGCAGCCTGTAGGAACTTCCGTCTTCCCTGTAAGAACTTCTGCTTTTGCTGTAGCAACTTCTGCCTTAACTTTACTGAGTCTTGAGTGAGAAAAAAGTAAGAGCGGGTTGACTAGACTTATTGCATAAATCAAAAACCCTCACCCTAAATCCCTCTCCCAAAATTGGGCTACGGTGTACACACATCACTACCAGTTATTGAATTACCCCTCCCTAACCCTCCCCGTATGTATTGGGGAGGGAACTAGATTTCCGATCTCCCCCCTTTCTAAGGGGGGATTAAGGGGGGTAATTCGACCGTAGCTAATTGGGAGAGGGACTTTGAAATTGGCTCCTCTTCTCCCAAAATTGAGAGAAGCAGCAAGGGGGATAAAATTAGTGAAAATACTCAAATTTTAGTCTTTAAAAAAAAATAAATAATTTTACTCAGGACAACCTTTTAAAAAATTGTCCACTATGGAATTACTAAAATTTTAGGTTATCTTTTCAGATCAAGGAGTATTAATGGCAAGACCAAAACGCGATTCACGTATTCTTAGCAAAGCTGAGATGCGCTTGGCAAGTATTAAATCTATCAGTCCGACTCTAGATGTAGGAGATAGTTTAACAGTTAAAGATTATACTGATAAAATTGAAAGTCTCCGTCAATCTTTAGAAGCCTACAATACTACTCTCTCTACTATTGATGTTTTATTAACCCAAATCACCGAAAATGAACGTGATTTGGCAGACTATTCTGAAAAAATTCTGCTTGGTGTTGCTTATAAGTTTGGTAAAAATAGCCATCAATATCAGATGGCTGGGGGTACTCGTAAAAGTGAGCGCAAGCGTGCTGTGCGCTAAGGTGTTGTTTTGACTACCAGCTAAAGGCAAGACGGTTAAACAGATAAAGAAAATGAGGAAAATTAGGAAGATAGGGAATACAAAGATTTCACCCACTCCCATTCCTGCGTCAAACCCTCTTTTAGGGAGACTTGCGGCTGATATCCGAGAATTTTCTGCGCTTTAGATACATCAGCAGCCGTGTGGCGCGCGTCTCCCATCGCTTTTTCTATGTGATTTCTTTTGATTGGCTTCCCAACAATTTCTTCAATCGTATTTAAGACTTCTGCTAAAACCACCCTGCTACCACCACCAATATTAAAGATTTCTCCCACTGCTTGAGATGCGGTGGCGGCGGCTAAATTAGCGGCGACGATATCACTAACAAACGTAAACTCCCGCGTTTGCTGGCCATCGCCGTAAATAGGAATCGCCTCATCGTGCAAAATGGATTGAAAAAACTTATTAAATGCCATATCTGGGCGCTGTTTGGGGCCATAAACTGTAAAATAGCGCAATGTCACACAGGGCACACCAAAGTTCTTGTAATACAGTTCACATAAAAACTCTGCTGCTAGCTTCGTAATGCCGTAAGGAGAAACCGGTTGAGGACAAATCCTCTCGTGGGTAGGTAATGTTTCTGCATCACCATATACACTAGATGAAGAGGCAAACACTAATCTTTTCAGGTGTTTAGCATCTTTAGCTGCTTCCAGCAAAACTTGTGTAGCATTAACATTTCGTTCTGTATAGCCTCGAAAAGTTTTACCCCAACTTGCTCTGACCCCTGCTTGTGCCGCTTGATGGTAAACTACATCAACATCTTTTAGGAGTTTCTGCCAATCTAAAAACTGCATATCTCCTTCAATTAATGTAAAGCCAGGTGAGCGATGTAAGTGTGCAACATTGTTACGCTTTAACATCGGATCGTAATAATCATTGAATTCATCAATCCCGATTACTTCTTCTCCTTGTTCTAGCAATGTTTCTGCAAGCTGAGAACCAATAAAGCCTGCGACTCCAGTAACGATAATTTTAGCCATGTTGCCGATTTTTTATATCCTGATTAACCGCGATATTCACAAGTTAATAATTATAATCAAAAATTGGTTATTGATTGATGATTTTTTTCATAGATAATTTGAGTCGTATCAGTAAAAAGAATAATTTAATTAATACATTTGTGCTGAAAGTATGTTATTAAATTGATTTAGTAATTACTAATAATAAAAATTAAAACTTTACTAATTAGTGAAATTTAATTTTTAAAATAAATGCAGTTGGAATTCAATAACTAAAATAGCTGATTAACCAAGGTTTTACCCCACCCTAACCCTCCCCTTATAAAGGCTACGGTGTACACACAAGTCTTGTAGAGTTGCGCCACAGGCTTTTGATCCCCCCAACCCCCCTTAAAAAGGGGGGCAAAAAGCTCTCAAAGTCCCCCAATTTATCGGGGGATTTAGGGGGATCTACAACATTTTGGTTTTGTACAGAGATGTGTGTACACCGTAGCCTTATAAAGGGGAGGGAACTAGATTTCTTGTTTCCCCCCAATGAATGCATCGGGGGGATTAAGGGGGGTAATTTGACTTATGTACACCGTAGGCAGGCGGTGAGGGGCTGGGAGTGAAATCTTAGGGGACTTTTACAAGAGGTATACTAAATCATCAGAAACTTGCACAAGTGTGAGAATTGATGAAAAAATTGATCCGCGAGAGTCGAATCAGGTATTCTCATTTTGCAAGGGACGCACGAGGAAATCAGTGAAAGTTTTAGTTGTCGGTAATGGGGGGCGCGAACACGCTCTGGCGTGGAAACTGTTGCAATCTAAGCAAATTGAGCAAGTTGTCTGTGTACCAGGGAATGGGGGCACAGCAACTATGGAACGTTGCCAAAACTTGCCCTTAGCAGTAGATGATTTTGAGGGGATGAGCCGATATGCTCTAGAACATGGCATAACTCTGGTAATAGTTGGGCCAGAAGTTCCCCTATCTAAGGGAATCACAGATTACCTCCAAGACAAAGGATTGATGGTATTTGGCCCAGTCAGGGCTGGAGCGCAAATTGAGGCGAGTAAAGCTTGGGCAAAAGCCTTGATGCAAGAAGCAGGGATTCCGACGGCACGGGCTGCGGTATTTACGGAAGCTGCGGCAGCAAAATTTTACGTCAAATCTCAGGGAGCGCCCATTGTTGTTAAAGCTGATGGCTTGGCGGCTGGTAAGGGTGTAACGGTAGCTGAAACAGTTACACAGGCAGAAAGTGCCATTGATGCAATTTTTCAAGGACAATTTGGCAGTGCTGGTGAATTTGTCGTCATTGAAGAATGTTTGCTTGGGCAAGAGGTGTCAGTTTTAGCATTGACTGATGGGTTAACAATTAGACCCTTGTTGCCAGCCCAAGATCATAAACGAATTGGTGAGGGCGATACAGGCGAAAATACTGGCGGGATGGGAGCATACAGCCCAGCACCCATCGCTACACCAGAGTTGATGGCACGCATTCAAACAGAAGTCTTAGAAAGAGCGATCGCTACCTTAAGAGCTAAAGGCATTGATTACCGAGGTGTACTGTATGCTGGGTTAATGATTGCACCCGATGGCGACTTGAAAGTTTTGGAATTTAACTGTCGCTTTGGCGATCCCGAAACCCAGGTGATTTTGCCACTGTTAGAAACACCCCTAGAAGAGTTGATTCTAGCCTGTGTACAGCAGCGTTTAAGTGAATTGCCGCCCATTGCTTGGAAAGGAGGAGCATCTGCCACTGTCGTTGCCGCTTCCGGTGGTTATCCAGGAGAATATGAGAAGGGCCAGGTGATTACTGGCATTGAAGAAGCAGAGGCAACAGGAGCAACTGTATTTCATGCAGGAACAAAATTGAACCAGCAACAAGAAATAGTCACAGATGGGGGTCGAGTATTAAATGTGACAGGAATTGGAGAAAATTTTGAGCAAGCGATCGCCCAAGCCTACGCCAGTATCAAATATATTCAGTTTCAGGGGATGTATTACCGGAGAGATATCGGTCATAGAGTAGTCAGCGTGAAGCAGAGGGAAACCCCATAAGCATCCAGCCTGTGTCGGCTTGAAGGCTGGCGCTATACTTAAGCTATGCCCAAGTTAGACATTATCCATAACGCAGTAAAAAACGCACTCATCAAGGACGGCTGGGCGATTACAGACGACCCCTACGTAATTCAGTATCGAAGAACAACCTTATACGCTGATCTCGGTGCTGAACGACCAATTGGGGCTGAACGAGATGGGCAAAAACTTGTTGTTGAAGTGAAAAGCTTTGTTGGTGCATCAAAGATACAAGATTTGAAAGAAGCTCTCGGTCAGTATGACATCTACCGTTATCTTTATAGAGGAAGTGCGATTCGTTGATTAGTGAATCACGGTAATCAGTCCGGAAATAACTAATCC
>NZ_JABXKO010000107.1:0-3210 GCF_017114965.1 Nostoc sp. JL31 | reverse complement strand
CAATCTCCTGTGGTGATTGTCCGTCGCTAATTGCAATTTCCACATCTGCTTTTTTACGTTTGGCGATCGCACTATCGACACTGCCAAGATAACGTCGGTGAATCTTGCGACCCTGCATCCAGCAGTAGCGGTAATACCAGTACTTATTAGAGCATCTCTCGACCCAGTATTCCTCAATCCAGTGGGTATCGTGTTGGGGGGCAGATTTTTTGGTATCAGTTGCAACTTGCTCCCCAACAGTTTTACACGGAGACTCTGCCTCTGAAATTTGCCCCCCAACACAAGGAATATTTTGGCGGGTATCGAGTTCATCCCAGAACGGATCGTAAGCGTAAACAGGAGCATCTTGCTTGGTGAAAGCTTCTAAATTAAAAAGTGTGGGTTGGTTCATAATCAAACTGGTTATTATGATCTCTGCTTCCACTGGAGGCAGTTTTTTTATGCAGTTATTCCCTAGTAATCCCTTGGGAGGTTGCTAGGGAACCAAGATTTTAAAGTTTCAATAAATCCAGATAAACCAAACGTTTCATCCTGCCAATAACACTCACGTAAACAGCCAATCAACCATGCTTGAGAATCACGGATAGATTGATCTCCACCACGTTTAACAAAGTGCTTAAGAGCTAATCGGACATCTGAAATATCAAACTCAAATAGATGTCTAGTTGTTCGTTTATTTGGGTCAAAGTATATTTGGTACTCAGCACAAGCTGTAAGTATCTCGTGTTGCCTTTCTAACTCCTCAAATTCGGCAGTTGTAGGAGTAATACTATTGCTGCTGCTGTTTAACCCCTGTTCGGCTGAGATATCATTTGATGGGGGTGAATTGTAACTAGAGTCACGGTTGTGTAACTTTTTTTCTCGCCGCTTCTTGGGTGGATTTAACCATGACAATGGTCTTACAAGTAACTTGGTTATCTTCCAAGAATATTGTTTAATTACTTGCAGGACGCGGCATGATACAAGTATGTCAAATATCTTTTTGAGGTAGTTGTGAGCATAGGATTTACCTCTAACCTTAGCCACCCAAGCATTAAATTCTGATAAATCTGGCTCTATCTCACTCGCGATTTGACCTTGCATCATTAGCCACTGCCAGAGAGTTTTGGCGGCGGGTGGAATATGATGCTGATAACAGAATGCTTCGTGTGCTTCCGTCCACGGAAGATTGTTTTTAAATGAGTTTTCTGGCATGATATTGTTAGTTATTCTCACAAGGAGCCACCCACGATCGCTAAATCTTCTGGTGGCTTTTTGGTTTTTTTAGTTCAGTGGATGACGACGTTTAAGATGTATGGTTGCCGCCATGTCTTTTACCCGATCTACAAGCGCTGGGTTTTGTTGGAATAGTTTCGGCAAGTCACTCAATATATATGCTGTTAACACGATCGCTTGGTCGGGTTCCAGTTCTGGGTCAACGGTGCGGACATAGTTGATAAGCTGCTCTAGCTCGTAGATAACTAGACTTCTAGCCCGAACTACTTTTGATGAGATTTTTGATTTAGTCATTTGTCATAAGTCATTTGTCATTTGTCATTAGTTAGTTAGCGGTGATCGCGGTTTAGTCGATGGAGACATACAGAATACCTTCCCCGTCGCAATCGCTACATTCTTCCCAGTAAGGAATTCCGTCTGGGTCATCGTCGTTGATTTCGCCGCTACCGTCACAGAGGGGGCACTGCAATGCTTCAAGTGTCAGCCCAATTTCGTAGCCTTCAACTTGTCCATCTTTGAACACCTGGGTCTTTTTCTTTGGAAAGTCATTCATATAGATAAGTTTTTGATAATTACCCCGTAGCTTGCCGCCGTAGGCATCGCACTCCAAAAGTGGTGAAGCGCGATCGCTAAAAATGAAAATCACATCGAGGACGCGATCGCACTCCGTGAAATGATGAGTGCGATCGCTAAAACAAAACCGCCCTAGCCACAGTGGGCAGGACGGTTTTATTCAGGTTCTTCTGGTTTTTCGTCTTGAGGTAGATCCTCAGTCAATTGGTGCAATTCTTGCAACCTAGCTTCTAATTCACTTGCTTGAGTTTTGTAATAAGCCAGCTGTCGTTCGGTTTCTTTGATCAGCTGGCGAACTATTTCCCCAGTGATTCCAACGCTTGACCGTTCTCTAGAGCTAGAGGTATTTCTTTGTTGGCTACCCTCTCCACTAACTCGGATCTGGTCATTCCCAGGGTTTGGGCCAATTGTCGAAGTGACTCCCAAGATTCCGGCGTTACCTTCAAGGTTCCCGATATTACTACTTTTCCGGATTTTGGGCGACCTGTTCTTGCCATTTTTTAGTTCCATAATCTACTCCTAAATTATTGCACATCCAGAAGTGTAGTATTGACTTGGAATTCTAGACGTGCAAATATTATAAATATATGGAATTCCAGAAGTCCATAGTTCGCTCCCCAACGCCTGACCGTTTGCGTTGTAATCGGAGCAAGCACCCGCGCCACTGCTTTTATGCCCCGGCGCGGAAACACCCTGTAGTCACTAGAGAAGCGATCGCGGTAACGAGTTTACCGAGCGGTGATATTTTGATGTCTGCACACTTACTTTGGAAACAACATGGCAACCACGGTTTTAGAACTGATTGAAAACCTAAAGCACTACCCTGGTGCGACAAAGCTAAATATCAAAGATGTTGATGACGAGGAATGGGCGATCCTTGATTACCAGTCTGGCGATGACGGCGTGACTATAGTTATCGACGAAAAGTAGGGTCTGAACCAGATGAGGAGGAAACCTAATCACATAAAAAAGCGATCGATACCGTCGTTAGTGGGAGCGATCGTTAAGCCTACGATTTTTATTTGCATTGAGGAAATTCTACCAATGTCAAAGCCGATAGGGTATTTCACCAGCTACACCTTGAACGATGGCTCCTTACTGGAATCGCTCCAGGAGGAGTACGGTAGTACTTTTGAACTGATGACCAGACGCGAAAAGCTGTTTTTAATTTCGGCTCTTGCCATTCATCTGTGCGACGGGTCTCCAGGAAGCTGCCGCAATGAAATATATGTAGTCGGGCATCAAGTTAATAGCTCCTTACCCGTGGGCGACAGAGAGGGATTAATCGAAGCGCTGATTAATCAAGTCCGCTGGGGCCGCAGTCTTTCTGATACGGAGGTATTGCCTATGAATCAAGCCCACTAACTAACACCCCTGAATATATATGGTTGCACCAGCGCAGGCTGGAGAGTTTGCGTTGGT
>NZ_JABXKO010000099.1:0-28180 GCF_017114965.1 Nostoc sp. JL31 | reverse complement strand
GAGTCTTTGAACTCCATTAATGAGTCTTTGAACTCCATTAATGAGTCTTTGAACTTCATTAATGAGCCTTTGAACTCCATTAATGAGCCTCTGAACTCCATTAATGAGTCTCTGAACTCCATTAATGAGTCTGTTTTCATTGATCAAATCCCCGACTTCTTCAAGAAGTCGGGGATCTGAATCTAGCTTAATTACCTAACCCACCATCCAGGTTTTCGGTGCGTTAGCCTACGGCATAACAGATGCTACGAAACTACGAGGCTACCAGTTACCTACAGGTTGAGCATTATGAGAAAATACTGAGGGATCAATTGAAATGCCTAACCCCTCAGCTACACGACTACCATAGGAAACATCTGCCCGGAAGAAGTGGCAAAGTTGACGCATTTGGATGTCCTCCCTTGCTTGACTGAGACTACCAACAATATTTTTAGCAAGACGCTCTTGCTGTTCAGGAGTTAGTAACCGATACAGATTACCTGCTTGGGTGTAATCGTCGTTTCCTTCACGATGACTGTAACGATCGACTGTGACATCGCCCAAATGACTAGGTGGTTCTGCATAAGCTGGATTTTCTTTAGGCGTACCCTCAGCACTATTCGGTTCATAGTTAGGAACACTACCGCCGTTGTTCCCCGATGCCATAAAGCCATCTCGCTGATAATGTATCACTGGACATTTGGGCTGGTTGACGGGTAGTTGCTGATAGTTACCACCCAAGCGATACCGTTGAGCATCTGGGTAAGAAAAAATTCGAGCTTGCAGCATTTTGTCTGGAGAGAAACTAACACCAGGAACCACTGCACTGGGGCTAAAAGCGGCTTGCTCAACTTCGGCGAAATAATTCTCTGGGTTCCGATTTAGCTCTAATATCCCGACTTCAATTAAAGGATATTCCCCTTGTTTCCAAACTTTGGTCAAGTCAAAAGGATTGTCAGGATGTTTTGCCGCTTGCTCTTCAGTCATCACCTGAATACACATCCGCCACTTAGGATAGTCTTTTTTAGCGATCGCTTCAAACAAATCATGAGTCGCATGATCGGGATCTTCGCCCTTAATCTTAGCGGATTCTTCCTCCGTCAAGGTTTGATGCCCTTGCAGATTCTTAAAGTGAAATTTACACCAAACGCGATCGCCCTGAGCATTAATCAAGCTGAAGGTGTGGCTACCAAAACCATCCATGTGTCGATGGGTTTTGGGAATTCCCCGATCTGAAAACAGGATCGTCACCTGGTGAAGCGATTCTGGACTAAGTGACCAAAAATCCCACTTTGCATTCTGGTCTTTGCAATTGGTTTGGGGATTGCGCTTTTGGGTATGGATAAAATCAGGAAACTTGAGCGGGTCGCGGATGAAGAAAATCGGGGTATTGTTGCCTGTGAGATCCCAGTTACCCTCTTCAGTGTAGAACTTGATGGCAAAACCTCTAGGGTCGCGCTCGGCATCTGCTGAACCTTTTTCTCCTCCGACTGTAGAAAAACGCAGCAGAACTTCCGTTTTCTTACCAATTTCAGAAAAAAGTTTGGCTTTACTGTAGCGGGTAATGTCATTGGTAATAGTCAAAGTGCCGTGAGCAGCAGCACCTTTAGCGTGGACAACTCTTTCAGGAATACGTTCTCTGTTGAAATGAGCCAGCTTTTCTAATAGGTGGAAATCCTGGATTAATACAGGGCCACGCGCTCCAGCTGTGAGTGAGTTCTGATTATCGCTAACTGGAATACCATCAGCAGTTGTCAAATTTTGGGGTTCAGTCATGGGTAAAGAAGCTCTCCATGTAAGTTACTCAGATTGCCCACAGTACATTTTAGTCAGTAGATGGATGCCTACTGATAGAACAATCTAGTTCATAGTCATAACGAGTTTGTATATAAAGCATACTCGATATGACTATGAATTACAAGGAATTTTTTTGTATTTTGGTAAGATGTAGAGACGATATATCGCCTCTATACTGCCTTTCAGGTATTTAAATGTTTGAGAATCAACGAGCAAACATCTGTCGCCTCAATTTGATGTTCATTAACGAGGTGAGTCTGATGGGTGATAAATAGAGGCCCTTCATCTGAAGAAGTGGTGATATTACCGTGAGAGCCACGCACCAGGGAAGCATCCAGAGGGATCACATCCATTAAGTAGCGAAAACCCAGTTGTTTCTTAAGTAACTTGAGAGCAATTTTTCCTTGAGGAAATTTTATTTGCGGATCGAGGAAAAGTTCGACAGGATCGTAACCAGGTTTGCGGTGGATATCTACAGTTCTAGCAAAATCAGGCGCTTTCGCATCATCGAGCCAATAATAATAGGTAAACCAAGCGTCAGATTGAGCGATCGCTACCAACTCCCCCGATCTAGGATGATCGAGATGGTAGGCTTGTTTACCCTCTTCATCCAATACTTGCGCCACGCCTTCAGTCGCTTCTAAAAGCGATCGCACTTTCGGGATATACGCCGGATCGTTGACATATATATGAGCAATTTGGTGATCGGCAACGGCAAAGGCAATGCTAGCACCAAAATCGAGCAGTTCTCGCCCCAATTCTTCTCGCACAGCAATTAAACCATTTTCCCGTAGTACGCGGTTCAAATCCACAGCTTTAGAAACTGGCGTAATGCCATACTCAGAAAGAATAACTACCTGAGTATTACGTGCTTCAAAATATTCAATTAAATTCCCACAAACAGCATCAATTTCTCGCAAATCTGCTTGAATCTGTGTTTGATTGTTACCAAACTTTTGTAGACAGTAATCTAAATGTGGTAGATAAACTAGTGATAATGTCGGGCTGTAACGTTCCTCAATCCATTTTGCGGAATTGGCAATCCATTGGCTAGAACTAATGGTAGTTTTTGGCCCCCAGAAATCGAAAAGGGGGAAGTTTCCTAAATCAGATTGAATTTGCGATCGCACATCACTAGGATGTGTATAAATATCAGGTAATTTTCTCCCATCTGCGGGATACATCGGGCGGGGTGTAATCGCATAATCTACTGAGGAATACATATTGTACCACCAAAAAAGGTTGGCACAAGTGAAGGTTGGATCGATTGATTTAGCTATTTCCCAAACTTTGGGAGATTGTACTAGTTTATTAGATTGTCGCCAAAACTTTACTTCACATTCATCGCGGAAGTACCAACCATTAGCAACAATTCCATGTTCATCAGGCAACTTTCCTGTTAAATAAGTAGCTTGAACCGAACAAGTTACAGCAGGTAACACTTTTTTGATGGAAGCTACCTGTCCAATAGCCGCCCAAGAAGATAAAAACGGCGTGCTTTCTCCTAGTAAACTGGGCGTTAATCCCACGACATTTAGAACAACTGTTTTCTGCATAAAATTAATTTCCTCTTAATTGGCGGCAAATTCTTTTAATACCCACTCATACTCACGCTGAATAGAAGTCGCTAAATCTATCTTCATTTCTGATGGCAATACATCCCATGTGTAAGTCTCAATTTCTAAATGTGAGCAAGCATTGTTTGTCTGAAGTAGATGTAAAACAGTAGCAATATCATCTTGTGTAGATTGCAAAATTTGATAATCATGAATAAAAATTGGCACATGAAAGTGAGTGCGCCATTCTTCAGCTAGAGATTGTTCTAAATGTGGTAATGCAGCTATTAAGTCAGGATAGTGATGAAGTGTACCATCGCTGCGACGTTCTATTACCTGGTGTAGATAGGTAGATTCAGCAAAAGGACGTAAGCGTTCAACTATCAAACGACGCTTTTCAACCTCAGCAGGTATTTTTACTTTAATTGCTGCACTGATTTGAATTTTGCCAATTTTAATTCCTGCCGATTGCAAACGTGTAAATACAGATTGCGGTTCCTCATATTCAACTGAAAAATGGCAGGTGTCATAGCAAACTCGAACGTGTTCTAGCAATTTAATTTCTGATAAATTCTGTTCAATATTTAGCTTTTGTGATAAATAATTACCGCCAATTGGCAATAACCAATTTTCATAAAAATCAATTATTTCTGAAGTATTTTCAATTAAACCATCAGGCTCAGGTTCTAAATCAATATGAAGGATCTTGCCTGTTTCTTCACCGATGCGAATCATTTCTACAACAACAGATGCGATGTTCAAACAACTCTTTTTCAGAACCGTTTCAAAAGTTGTTTGGTCTTTTACCCACCAAGGTTTATAAGATAATGGTAGTGTAGAAATTCCGCCATCAAGTCCTTGGGGTAATAAACTAGCTAAAATATTTACCAAGTTCAATGTATAATCAACCCGCTCTTGTGTAGACCAATCTGGTGCATAAACTTGGTCTTTTACCACCTGTCGATGAAATCCACCATAAGGGAATCCGTTTAAGGTGAAAACATATAAATCTTGTTGAGTTAGCCAAGTTTGGAATTGGGCCAAGTTATTACTTTCTAAAAGTTCTTTTGCAGCAACATCTGCTAACCTCAAGCCAATACCAAAAGGTTCTGTTGGCGATAAACGTGATTTGAGTTCGAGAATATACTTCTCTAAATTGGCGAAAACCTCTAGCCAACTTTCACCAGGATGAATATTACTGCAATAAGTTAAGTGAAAATTATTGTTTTTTGTAATTTTCATTTTCTAGTTATATCCCTTGTATATTTTTAATCTGTTTTCTTTGGCTTAAACTATTTCACAAAATACTTGCTAC
Organism: Nostoc sp. JL31; assembly: GCF_017114965.1. Classification (NCBI taxonomy): domain Bacteria; kingdom Bacillati; phylum Cyanobacteriota; class Cyanophyceae; order Nostocales; family Nostocaceae; genus Nostoc; species Nostoc sp. JL31. Next base: position 23,533 of record NZ_JABXKO010000099.1, on the reverse strand, counting down.
ATATTCATGGGTAGGGGCGCACATCTATCATTGGTGTCAACTTAAGAAGAGAAAGCCCAAATTTGTTGGGTGTAAGCGTCAATCTCAAGGGTGACGCTTACGCCTAGTTTTGACTAATCCAAACCGATAAGGTCAGTATTCTGTCGTGGAATGCTTTCTTTTCTTCCTTTTCGTACAATTTCAAGGGTTTAAAGTTGAGCGGAGATAGTAAGAAGGAGTAGATTTTTTGCTCAATTTCCTCTATTGGCGGTATCGGTACTTGTTTTTGTTGCCGCAGGTCTGGGTTTCCTATTCGCGCTGGGCGTTTTCTACTCATGATGTATCACTAAGGACATCTAAATTGATGTCCTTAGATTACATCTTATGGTTCCTTTTTGCTTAAGTTGACACCAATGCAGAGCTGTGCGCCCCTACAAATGATGATTTTTAAATAATTCTCGAATATCAGAATATAAAATATAAAACTGTAACAAAAACTACAAAATTCCTATTTTCTCAAAAAAAAGGATAAGCTAAATACAGATGATATCCGGTTCGTAAAGATACCGTGATTAGGAGAAAATTTTATGATTTCAAAATCCCTGTTGCTGTCAGAACCTGCTTCTCCAGCGCATATATGCCCATTTGATCAAGCCTGTAGCTACTTAGAGGCGGCAGCTAAAGAATTAAATTTAAATCAGGGTTTGCTGGAAATTCTCAGCCACCCGCGTAAGGTTGTCACGGTTTCCATTCCTGTGAAACTAGATAATGGGGAAATACAAGTTCTCGCTGGACACCGGGTACAGCACTCTGATGTCTTAGGCCCATACAAGGGTGGAATTCGTTACCATCCGGCTGTGACATTGCGCGAAGTATCTGCTCTAGCAATGCTGATGACCTGGAAATGTGCCTTGTTAGGTATTCCTTACGGTGGTGGGAAGGGTGGCATTGCTATAGATCCCAAACGCTACAGTGTTGGTGAATTAGAGCGAATCAGCCGCCGTTATATCAGCGAGTTGATTAAAGATATTGGGCCTTCTGTAGATATTCCTGCGCCAGACATGGGTACTTCTGCCCGTGAGATGGCTTGGATGATGGACACCTACTCTGTAAATGTTGGTCATGCTGTACCAGGAGTTGTAACTGGAAAGCCCCTTTCTATTGGTGGTTCTCTGGGGCGAGAAATGGCAACCGGACGTGGGACGATGATTATTGTCCGTGAGGCGCTAGCAGATCGAGGTAAATCTTTGGTAGGAGTGCGAGTAGCTATTCAAGGTTTCGGTAACGTCGGCTGTGCCGCAGCAGAATTACTATATGAAGCAGGCGCGAAAATTATCGCTGTTTCAACTGGTGCTGGCGGAATATTCTCCGAAGTTGGTCTTGATATTCCCAAGTTGAAAGTCTACGCTGCTGAAAATCGCAAGAGTATTGTGGGTTTCCCGCAATCTGTACCAATTAGCAATGCAGATTTATTAACTTTATCTTGCGATGTCTTAATACCAGCGGCTTTGGAGAACCAAATCACTGAAGAAAATGTGAATCAAGTGCAGGCGCAAATTGTGGCAGAAGCAGCTAACGGCCCAGTTACTCTTGAGGCTAACTTGGCCTTAGAGGCGCGGGGTGTGACAGTGCTACCCGATATTTTGGCGAATGCTGGCGGTGTAGTAGTCAGTTATTTAGAGTGGGTGCAGGGTCTTTCTTACGTATTTTGGGATGAGGAGCGCGTCAACCGCGAAATGGAGCATTTGATGGTGCAAGCGTACCGCAAGGTAATTCATCAGTCGGAGGTAGGGCAAATTTCTTTAAGGTTAGCAGCTTACACGTTGGGGGTAGGTAGAGTGGCTCAGGCGCTGACTGACAGAGGTCTTTACCCTTAATATTTGGGCATAGACAGCAGTTTTCAATTGAATAGACAACATATAAGGGCACAACAATAATATTGTGCCCTTATATATTATAAATAGCCAGTGTTTCTGTTACGCGATCGCTTTAGCACTCAATTCAAGCACTAAAGTTCTTACTTACTACGAATTTACTCTGCATCATCATCAATTACTGCACTGCGATCGAGCAGTAATAAGTTGCGAAGTTGGTCTGTATCCATTTCGGTTAACCACTCTTCACCAGCACCTACAACTTGTTCAGCTAACTGTTTCTTACTTTCAATCATGTCATGAATTTTTTCTTCTAAAGTCCCAGTGCAAACAAATTTATGTACTTGTACATTCCGGGTTTGACCAATCCGAAATACTCTATCTGTGGCTTGATTTTCCACGGCTGGATTCCACCATCTATCAAAGTGGAATACATGATTTGCTCGTGTTAAATTTAGTCCTACTCCACCGGCTTTCAGAGAAAGAATCATAATCGGTGGCCCTTGAGGATCGTGTTGGAAACGGTCGATCATTTCCTCACGTTGCTTTTTACTGGTGCTGCCATATAAAAAGAATATTTCTCGCCCTAGCTGTTTTTCCAAATAGGGTTTAAGTAATTTACCCCACTCAGCAAATTGTGTGAAAATTAGAGCGCGATCGCTTTCTGCTAAAACTTCTTCTAACATTTCTTCTAGCCGCAGAAGTTTGGCTGAATTATGTTGCTCTAATGTCGCCTGTTTCAAATATTGGGCTGGATGATTGCAGATTTGTTTGAGTTTGATTAACAAAGCCAAAATCATACCCCGACGTTGCAATCCTTCAGCAGATTCTATTTCTACTAAAGATTGTTCTACAACTTGTTGATAAAGTGCAGCTTGTTCACCAGTTAAACCGCAAAATACGGTCATTTCTTGCTTATCTGGTAAATCTTGAATGATGTCGCGATCGCTTTTCAATCGCCGCAGTATAAATGGTTGCACTAATGAACGTAATTGAGTCAAAGAAGCCGTATCACCATACTTTTCAATTGGCATGGCAAACCGCCGCTGAAAAAATTGCTTATTGCCTAAATATCCTGGATTGAGAAAATCTAAAATAGACCAGAGTTCTTGGAGTCTATTTTCTACTGGTGTCCCCGTCAACGCAATGCGAAATGTCGCTTCTAATTCCCGTACTGCTTTTGACTGCTTCGCCTCTGGATTTTTCACATTCTGGGCTTCGTCTAAAACAATTATCTGCCAAGAGACACTTTGCAATGACTTGATATCTCGATGAAGTAGTGAGTAGCTAGTAACGATTAAATCGTGCTTTTTCACTGCTTCTAAAAACGCTTTTCCTTTTGGGCGTTTGTCACCGTGATATTGCAAAATTTTTAGACTTGGTGCAAATTTATTGACTTCTCTTTCCCAGTTGCCTAAAACTGAAGTTGGACAAACTAGCAGTGTTGGATTTTCTAGTGCATCCTGTTCTTTAAGATGTAGCAAGAAAGCAATGAACTGCACGGTTTTACCGAGTCCCATATCGTCGGCGAGACATGCACCCAAACCCCAACGTTCCAAGAATGACAGCCAAGCAGCCCCACGTTCCTGATAAGGTCGCAACTGTCCTTTAAAGCCTGTTGGTGTGGGTAAAGGTGCGATCGCTTGATTATTACTTAACGCCCCAATCAACTCTTGCAATGCCCCAGATGCCTCAAAGCTAACCACTGGTAATTTTTCAATTACTTGGGTATCCCCTGTACTGAAACGCAAGGCATCTTCTAAGGAAAGCGCCATTTGGTCTTTGCGAGTGGTAAAAAATGTTTGGGCTGTTTTGATGTCCTGGGGTCGCAATTCTACCCACTCCCCGTTAATTTCCACTAGCGGACTATTTAAAGCCACAAGTTTATCAAACTCAGCTTTAGAAATAGTTTGTCCACCAATTGCCAATTGCCATTGGAAATTTAATAGACTCTGCAACCCTAAACGTCCCTGCTTTCCTTTTGGGGTTTCGGCAGTAATTTTCAAACCCAAACGATTCGCCCAGCCTTCACGATTCGCTAAACTGGGAGGCAAAATTACCCCTAAACCACTGTCTTCCAACCTCCAAGCTACAGCTTTGATAAACTCATAAGCTTGGATGGGGGTGATCCGAGAAGATTGGGGATATTCGGTTTCAAAGCTGGGTGCGATCGCTGGATATAATCGCGAAGCTACCCCCAAACCTCGTAAAAATGTTTCCTGTGGTTGCTCAATTGTCCGATTTTCATAAACCAATCTTTCAACTGGATTGTTCCAAATAGTTGCTGCATCCACTAAAAACTCTGGATTGTCAGCCGCTTGCAAAAAATACGCCAATGTCCAATCTGTTTCGCCAGACTCTGGAGAACGCAGTTGAAAACAGGTACGAAATAGACTTTTAAGAGTTAATTGGTATTGTAGCGGCATAGTCCAAGCCTTCAATGCCGCTTCCAGTCTTTCCACTTCAATTGCATCTGCATTGACTATATGAGATGCACTAGTTAAGGCTTGCAACCACTGTCGCACCCCAGACGGTAAAGATGCAATCACCTTAGCTTCCATTGGAGGTTGAGAACCCATCATTTCTCGCACTTGGGCATCTATCGTACTGTTGAGAAATCCCAAAAGTAATTCTTGAGGTTCTGTGGGAAAGTCTACATAAAGTAGGGATTGGGAAAACTCCTCCCCAGTCCCCACTTCTTCTTGATAAGTGCGACAAACCAACGGTATATTCGCAGAAAATCTTTCTAGGCGGGTTCCATCTACTGCACTGTCTAGAAGTACTCGCCATTTGGCAGCAAATGCACCATCTGATTCTCGATCAATTGTTGGTAAAAACTTACAACGTGAGATTAAATCTAAACTCCATCGGGCCACCTGCGACCAAAAGCGTAAATCTCCACCCAAAAAAGCATCTTCCCCTTTAGCAGCATTTAGGGGAATAGCGGCGAGAAATTTTACGGCTTCGCTAGCGTTGAGACAAAAACCTTCAACTCGCCACGGTTGCAAATATTGCGGGGAGTCTGTATTTTCCCCCAAGCTGGCAGAATGTACAGGGAAAATCGCTGTTGTTCCTTTATCACTACCTTCTGGGATATAAGTTGGTAGGGTAATGATTTGAGAGTGCGTTGGTAAACTGATCTCAGTGGCACTGGCGGCTTTGCGCGTTCGCCCAGTAGTTGCGATCGCTTTGCCCGCCGCAGGCATCGCAACTTGGGGTTTTTGGATGAAGTTGGTAATTGCCATGTTCTGAGAATGCAACCACTCACTCAACTCAACCGATGTCATTGCCAATGGATGTAGTGCTATATCTCCAGATCCATTCGACTCGAAATTCACTCGTGGCGATCGCCACGTTTCCCCCCAAATAAATAAACAACCATTTTGATTTTTTAGTAACCAATTACAGTGTAAAATCGCCATTTGCTAACTACTTATATTTCCCAAAATTTAAGAACTAAAAATCGCTACTGTTCTATTTTTTGTATCTTCTCAAGAAGACTTATTGACCAAAATTTGCATATAATAATTATTTCAGAAATTAGTTAATCAAAAGATTATTAATAATGAATTTACCTCTAATTAAAGTTTTAAAAAATGGGATATTAGTGGAACTAGATTATATGCATCCTCAAGAGGAGGAGGCTGTAAGAGCATTACTCAATCTTGTAATTGTTGAAGGTAAAACCTATCCCCAAAAGCAACCTCTCTCTCCGACAGAATTTTTAGCTTACTGGTTAAGCAAGGATGCCTTTGTTGTCAGGACATCTGTTGTAGATCCTACACACAAGCCAAAAGAAATATTAGGGGCGTTTTATTTAAAGCCAAACTTTCCCGGTCGGTGTAGCCATATTTGCAACGCTGGTTTTATTGTACAACCTGAGTTACGCGGTCAGGGTTTAGGACGGTTCATGGGAGAGGCTATGCTTTCGATCGCAGCAAACCTGGGCTACGAAGCAGTAATGTTTAATTTGGTCTTTGAGACTAATATACCTTCAATTACACTTTGGCAGTCGTTAGGATTTGAGATTATTGGGCGAATTCCGGGTGCGGCGAAGCTAGATAATGGGCAGGTGGTAGAGGCGCTAATCCTGTATCACACTTTGGGTTGAACAACTTGTCTATCTTTGTATGTACTAGAAGTCAGCTATAGGGCATAAATGTTAGGATTGCCACAGAAAGAGAATAGCGAAAGAGAAGGAAAAAAAACTGAATGGCAGAAGTTGATAAGTCAATATCCTTCGATGGAAGGGATATTCGACTGAAAGTAGGCCTACTAGCTCCCCAGGCAGGTGGGTCGGTTTTGATAGAATCAGGGGACACATCCGTTTTAGTGACGGCTACGCGATCGCAAGCCAGAGAAGGCATTGATTTTCTTCCCCTTACTGTAGATTATGAAGAAAGGCTATATGCCGCTGGTAGGATTCCCGGCGGGATCATGCGGCGGGAAGGTCGTCCACCAGAAAAAACAATTCTCACCAGCCGTCTAATAGACCGTCCCATGCGTCCTTTGTTCCCCTCATGGTTGCGGGATGACTTGCAAATTATTGCCTTAACGCTGTCGATGGACGAGTTAGTTCCACCCGATGTGTTAGCAGTTACAGGTGCTTCCATTGCTACCCTGATTGCCCAGATTCCTTTTAATGGGCCAATGGCAGCAGTGCGGGTTGGTTTAGTGGGAGATGATTTCATTATTAACCCCACCTATGCAGAAACCGAAGCGGGAGATTTGGATCTGATAGTAGCTGGTTCACCACATGGCGTAATCATGGTGGAAGCGGGAGCCAATCAGTTGCCAGAGCGAGATATTCTCGAGGCGATTGACTTTGGTTATGAAGCAGTGCGGGACTTAATCAAAGCGCAGCAAGATTTAATTGCCGAACTTGGTCTAGTAATAGTGCAAGAAGCACCACCAGCAGTAGACCAAACGCTAGAAAATTATATCCGCGATCGCGCCAACGGTCAGATAAAAAAAATCCTGTCTCAATTTAGTTTGACCAAACCCGAACGCGATGCCGCTTTAGATGTCGTCAAGGATGAAATTGCCGCGACGATTACTGAACTGTCAGAAGAAGACCCCATTCGAGTTGCCGCAACTGCAAATAAGAAGGCACTTGGTAACACTTTTAAAGATATTACCAAACACTTCATGCGGCGACAAATCATCGAAGATAACGTCCGTGTTGATGGTCGTAAACTCGATCAAGTGCGTCCGGTTTCTTGTTTAGTTGATGTTTTACCAAAGCGAGTCCACGGTAGCGGTTTATTTAACCGGGAACTAACTCAGGTATTATCTACTTGTACTCTGGGTACACCTGGGGATGCCCAAAACCTCAACGATGACATGCAGCTAGACCAGCACAAGCGTTATCTGCATCATTACAACTTCCCGCCGTTCTCAGTCGGAGAAACCAAGCCAATGCGGGCCCCAGGAAGGCGTGAAATTGGTCACGGGGCATTAGCAGAACGAGCGTTAATACCTGTGCTACCGTCCAAAGAACAATTTCCCTACGTGATTCGCATCGTATCGGAAGTACTGTCTTCCAACGGTTCCACCTCAATGGGTTCAGTCTGCGGTTCCACCCTCGCCCTGATGGATGCTGGTGTACCAATTCTCAAACCCGTCAGTGGCGCGGCAATGGGTCTGATTAAGGAAGGGGACGAAGTGCGAGTCCTGACCGACATCCAAGGCATTGAAGACTTTTTGGGCGACATGGACTTCAAAGTTGCCGGGACGGATACCGGGATTACCGCCTTGCAAATGGATATGAAAATCTCCGGTTTGTCGTTGGAGATTATAGCCCAAGCTGTCCACCAAGCGAAAGCAGCCCGGTTGCACATTCTGGAGAAAATGCTCGCTTGCATTGACACACCACGGACTGAAACCTCACCTTATGCCCCACGTCTGTTAACAATCAAGATTGATTCAGACATGATTGGTTTGGTCATCGGGCCTGGAGGCAAGACTATTAAGGGGATCACAGAGGAAACTGGTGCAAAAATTGACATCGAAGATGATGGCACAGTGACAATTTCCGCTGTGGATGAGAACAAGGCCAAGAGAGCCAGAAATATCATCCAAGGCATGACCCGCAAGTTGCACGAAGGGGATGTCTATGCAGGACGCATTACTCGGATTATACCGATAGGTGCATTTGTGGAATTCTTGCCAGGAAAAGAAGGCATGATTCACATTTCTCAACTAGCTGACTACCGCGTTGGCAAAGTTGAGGATGAAGTAGCGGTGGGCGATGAAGTGATTATCAAAGTGCGCGAAATTGATAACAAAGGTCGCATTAATCTCACCCGCTTGGGTATTCACCCAGATCAAGCAGCAGCAGCAAGAGAAGCAGCGGCGGTGAATCGGTAACTCGATTTGGGATTTTAGATTAGATTAAATCTAAAATCCGCGATGCCTATCGTGAAGGCATCGCCGTATGCTTCTCTAATTTGACAAATTATGAATTACAAATTATTTTAACGACTTTTCTGGCGTTGCTGAATCTAAGTATGAATCATGCGATCGCCTCAAGCTTGCGAGTGCTACGCGCCCGCAGCGCCACGGAACCGTACTTGAGATAATACATGACCGCAGAGGGAGCAGAGGAAGCAGAGGAAGTGATTTCTATCAGTAATTTCGTGAATTGGTATCAGGTACAGGAGAGTTTGGCTTTGCCGATTGAAAGCGGGGAGTGTTTGAACCAGTTGTCTTCTGTCCGGGATATCTGCGCGGTTGTGGATTTTATGGCAACTTTGCAGTAGTAGGAATTTCCCAACCCAGGCATAACAAGACATTCAGCGGTTTGGCTTAGGACAAGAAATTGCATCAGAAAAACGTTCAGCCTCGCTGTGGGTTACTAGTGATAGACCTGAAAAGCGTTGATATTTATTGTCCATTCCTTACGGATAGAAGGGGTGGTACTGGAATTGTACGACGCGGTAGCACTTTTGGGGGTACGTCGTCCAATGGCGATCGGATTTCGCAGCGACGAAATTCGGCGGGTGATAACAGTGGGATGAGAAGCAATTCAAAATTTATGTCTAATTCAGCAATTTTTCACCTATCTAATCTCAACGGCAGCAACGGCTTTGTAACAATTTGCCTCAAGCGAACCTTATTATGTATGCCCCTAGCAATGTCTTTGAAGCAAGAATTTCCTGAAAAGTCATAATATTTCACTGGATATGGAATCAGAAAAATGGTGCGTACAATTCTCAGTATTAAAGCGTAAACAACATAAATTCACTTGCTGGAATTCCGCAATTGCCACAAAGACAATAGCAAAAACGCAGGGTAGCCTTTAACTAGAAAAACAGTATTAGGTAATTCCTAGACCAACTTTTATATTATTTTTCTTGTTCTTATGACTCCAAAACACACCAAAATTAAATTTCCTCTTTGGCAGTATCTGAACCAGCCCTTATTTAGTCGGGATACTAAATTAGTATTGAATCCCCAACGTTTTGTATTGATCTGGCGTCTGCAACTTTTAGAACGTTGCTGGACTAAAGCATGTGACGCCAAAGGGCCTCAACAGCATTAGATATTTGAACTGCTGCTGAACTCAACTAAAAGCTGGCAAACTAAGCCTCATCTACAGAACGAGGCTTTTTGCCATCAAGTAAAGCGCTAACAGTCATATCTCCCATAACATTAATCGCGGTACGGCAGCGATCCAAAAACCAGTCTACAGTAACTAGCAAAGCGATGTACTGGGTAGGTAAGCCGACAGAAGTGAACACTAGTGTCATCGTTACCAGTCCAGCATTGGGAATATTGGCCGCACCTACCGATGCAAAAATTGAGGTAAGGATGACAATTAACTGCTGTGTCAGACTTAGATGTTGCCCAATTAGTTGGGAAATATACAACGCAGACATTGCTTCATAGAGGGCAGTACCATCATTATTAAAATTTGCCCCGACTAATGCCCCCAAGGCAGCAGAGGATTCCCTTAAACCGACTTTTGTTTGCAAAACCTCAAAGGTTATGGGCATTGCTGCCGCAGAGGAAGAAGTTGAGAAAGCTGTCAAAAAGGCATCAGAACCACCAGCGAGAAATTTTAGCGGGTGTACCCAAGAACCAAATTTTACTCTGGTAAGGTAGTAGCACGCCTGCAATACCAGTGCTAACAATACGGCGACGATGAATGCACCCAAAGATTTAAATGGGGCAAAGCCCTGCATCGCAATAGTTTTGGCTACAATCCCAAAGACTGCGAACGGCACTAAAGCAATTACCCAGTTGAGGATGCGGACTACCGCTTCAAATAAAATTCCGATGACATCCTCTATCGGCTGGAATCCATTCTTCCCTTGGGCGATTTGTTCAGATTTTAATCCCCGCAGGACGATGCCAAAACTCAGGGCAATCACAATCAGTTGAATGACATTATTATCAACCAATGGCTTGAGGACAGCTTCTGGTACAGCATCTTTGAGTATTCCCCAAGGATCAAGACTCTGAGGAGCTATTTCTGTACTTGTTGAGGTGTTTACATTACCCCAAGTTCCCGGACGCAGTACATTCGCTACGAACAGTCCTACCAAAATAGCTACGGTAGTGTTAGTTAAAAGTAACACTGCCAACCGCCGTCCGGCTGTACCAGGGATATTGGTAGTCATCAAAGTATGCAGCACCGCTGCTAGAATCAGGGGTGTAGCCAAGGCGCGGAGAGCCTTTAGTACCAATTCAGCCGGAATTGCTAAATTGTTGATTAAAGCGGCGTTGCTGGGATTGGGATTCCCTGCACCAAGGGCAATTCCGACACTGACTGCCGCTACTAAGGCGATGAGGATTTGCAACGTGAGAGGGATACGCTGCCACCAAGGGCTAGCTTTGGTTTCAGGCGAAGTAGTTCTCTCTGTTTGACTCATTGGCTAGATACTGGTTAACTGCTGTAACTATTAAAACAACACTAATGATATTGATAATTCCCGAAAAAGAACAGCTTTAATTTTGGTTAAAAACTGTTAATCTAAGATTCCGTTGCTTTGCAAAATCTAGCTCGAAAGGGTATACCACAAGGTAGTCCCCTAGAGATATCTTGGCTTGTGGTTGGAGATGCTTATGCCCTTTGTGCCTTTACATATTCACAGTGACTACAGTCTACTTGATGGGGCAAGTCAGCTTCCAGAGTTGGTGGATCGTGCGATCGCACTGGGAATGAAAGCGATCGCCCTTACCGATCACGGTGTCATGTATGGAGCTGTTGAACTGATCAAAATCTGCCGTAGTCAAAATATTAAGCCGATTATCGGCAATGAAATGTATATTATTAACGGCGATATTGAGAAACAAGAACGCCGCCCCAAATATCATCAAGTAGTTTTAGCTAAAAATACCAAAGGTTACAAAAATTTAGTCAAATTAACCACAATTTCTCACCTCAAAGGTGTTCAAGGGAAAGGAATTTTTTCTCGTCCTTGTATTAATAAAGATTTATTAAAACAATATCATGAAGGCTTGATTGTCACCAGCGCTTGTTTGGGTGGAGAAGTTCCCCAAGCGATTCTTAGTAATAGACCAGATGCAGCCCGGAAAGTTGCTCAGTGGTATAAAGATGTATTTGGTGATGATTATTATCTAGAAATTCAAGACCACGGTTCCCAAGAAGACCGGATTGTGAATGTTGAAATAGTCAAAATTGCTAGGGAGCTAGGCATTAAAATTATTGCAACTAATGATTCACATTTTATTTCTTGTTTTGACGTTGAAGCCCACGATGCTTTGCTATGTATTCAAACTGGCAAGTTAATTATTGAAGATAAGCGGATGCGTTATAGCGGCACAGAGTATCTCAAATCTGGTGAGGAGATGCAGCAGCTATTTCGTGACCATTTGCCGGATGATGTGATTGTAGAAGCGATCGCTACTACTGAAGAAGTCGCCGATAAAGTCGAGCCTTACCATATTATGGGTGAGCCTCAGATTCCTACACCCCCGATTCCCTCTGGTCATACTGCTGACACTTACGCCGAAGATGTTGCATGGAGTGGACTTTTAGAACGCTTAAATCGCAAATCTCGTCAGGAAGTCGATTCCGTCTATAAAGAAAGATTGGAATACGAACTGAAAATGATTCAGCAGATGGGTTTTTCCAAATACTTTTTAGTTGTCTGGGACTACATTAAATTTGCTAGAGATAACAATATTCCTGTGGGCCCGGGTCGGGGTTCGGCGGCTGGTTCATTAGTTGCTTATGCAATGCGAATTACCAATATTGACCCTGTGCATCATGGGTTACTATTCGAGCGTTTCTTGAACCCAGAACGTAAATCAATGCCTGATATTGATACGGATTTCTGTATTGAACAACGGGATAAAGTTATTGAATATGTAACTGAGAAATATGGTGCAGATAGAGTTGCCCAAATTATTACTTTTAACCGTCTAACTTCTAAAGCGGTTTTGAAAGATGTCGCCAGAGTATTAAATATTCCCTATGGGGAAGCTGACAAAATGGCGAAAATGATTCCTGTGGTGCGGGGGAAACCAACGAAACTCAAGGTAATGGTTTCTGATAAAACTCCAGAACCAGAGTTTAAAGAGAAATATGATAAAGAACCCCATGTTCGCCATTGGCTTGATATGGCGATGCGAATTGAAGGAACTAACAAAACTTTTGGTGTTCATGCCGCAGGTGTAGTAATTTCTGCCGATCCACTTGATGAAATTGTCCCACTACAGAAGAATAATGATGGTTCTGTAATTACCCAATATTTCATGGAAGACCTGGAATCAATGGGTTTGTTGAAAATGGATTTTCTGGGTTTACGGAACTTGACGCTGATTCAAAAAACTGTAGATTTGATTCAGGAAACGAGAGGATATCGGGTCGATCCTGATGAAATTCCCCGCCAGGAAAGAAAAGCCCAGAGGATATTAGCTAAAGGTGAACATAGCAGTCTACCAAAAGATGTCCAAAAAACTTATGAGTTATTAGAAGCAGGTGAGTTAGAAGGGATATTTCAATTAGAATCTTCTGGGATGCGTCAGATCGTGCGAGATTTGAAGCCTTCTAATATAGAAGATATTTCTTCAATTTTGGCACTTTATCGACCGGGCCCATTAGATGCGGGACTGATACCTAAATTTATTAACCGCAAACATGGTCGAGAAAAGATTGATTATCAACACCAAATTCTAGAACCAATATTAGACGAAACTTATGGAATTATGGTCTATCAAGAGCAAATCATGAAAATTGCTCAAGATATGGCCGGATATTCTTTAGGACAAGCTGACTTGCTGCGTCGGGCGATGGGTAAAAAGAAAGTTTCTGAGATGCAAAAGCAGCGAGAAAAATTTGTGGATGGCGCAGCTAAAAATGGCGTTCAGAAAAAAGTTGCGGATGAACTATTTGAGCAAATGTTGAAGTTTGCTGAATATTGTTTAAGCTATGACACAGAAATATTGACGGTAGAATATGGATTAATGCCGATTGGAGAAATTGTCGAAAAAAGCATTGAATGCAGTGTGTACAGTGTTGATAATAATGGAAATATTTACACGCAACCTGTGGCACAGTGGCACGATCTCGGACAACAAGAGGTGTTTGAGTATTGCTTGGAAGATGGTTCAATAATTCGGGCAACAAAAGACCATAAGTTTATGACTACTGATGGTCAAATGTTACCAATTGATGAAATATTTGAACGCGAATTAGATTTAATGCGGGTAGAGGGTTTACCGAATTGAGAGGAGGGGTATTCGTTTTAACTCTTGTGGGGTGGAAACCGCGTAAAATTAAAGAAGATGCGCCAATAATACCAGGGTTTGATGGGTTTTAGTCGGGGGCGTCCCGCTAACCAAATTCATTGGTTTACCAACCAGACCGCCAGGGAATAGAATTCCCTGTCTAATGGTGCAAGTCCTCTAGAAGAGGACTAGAAAAAACTTGGTTTAATTGTTGGCTAGTTTCACATAGTCGTCTTCAGACGACTTGAGCTTTCAGGCAGGGAATTTCATTCCCTGCCTGGCTGACGGACACTGCTAATATGATAATTTTTTTCAGCAATATGGGAAACATAAATATATGTAAGTAAATACAAAATTTAAAAATATTATGTCTCTGTGGCGACTTTATTATCATATTGTTTGGGCAACAAAAGAACGCCAACCTCTAATTACCTCCAATAAAGAAACTGAGCTTTATAATTACATCATTCATAAATCCAATAGTTTAAATTGTATACTCCATGCTATTGGAGGTATTGAAGACCACATACATTTAGTAGTATCTATCCCGCCAACAATCGCCATTGCAGAGTTTGTGAAAAAAATTAAAGGAAGTAGTTCTCACCATTTCAACCACAATCTTTGCCCTACATCAGAAAAATTTGCTTGGCAAGAAGGATATGGTATATTCTCTTTGGGCAGTAAGCAACTTGAGCAAGCTGTGATATATGTTCAAAATCAAAAAATACATCATCTTGAAGACACAGTAAATTCCCATTTAGAAAAAGCAGGCGCATAACCAAGAAAAAGAAACTGCTAATATCTACGGGCAACTCAAAGCTGATTAATTTAATCAATTTGCACCCAGAGAAAAAAGCAAGCGGAGAAAAACTAAAATAACTGATTTAGGTTTTGGTGAAGTAGAGAGCGTCATTTGGAATTTTGAATTGTTAATTGCGGTTTTCCCCAAAGTATAGTTTCTTGCTTGTAAATCGCAATTCCTGGTTTTGCTCCTTTGGGTTTGTAGACGTGTTTTGGCTGAGTGTAAACTACTGGCACTTGCTCGCTTTGACGGGCGCGACTGTAGTATGCGGCAAGATTAGCTACAAATTGCAAATCAGCTTCTTCTGCCACAGCACCCGGTTCTAGACGTAATAGCACATGGCTTCCTGGAATTTCTTGAGCGTGGAACCAGAGGTCATAATCCCCTGCTACACGAAAGGTCAATTGGTCATTCTGGCGATTGTTACGACCGATTAATACTTCAAAGCCATTGGGAGTAAGGTAACGATGAAAGTTGGTGCTGGGGGGTTCATTGGCACTGCGGCTGCGGTATTCTGGATCTTCTAGATACTTTTGTCCAATCAACTCTTCGCGTATTTCTTCTAAAGCTCGCAAATCTTCTGCTGTTTGGTAGCTGTCTATCTGAGCGATCGCAGCTTCTACTTGTTCTAAATACTCAATTTCTGTCTGCACTTCCAATAGTAACGGTTCCACGGCAGCACGAGCGCGTTTCAGCTTTTGGTGCTGTTTGTAAAGACTTTGGGCATTTTGGACGGCATTTTTATCTGGCTGGAGAGCGATCGCAACTGGCAAATTTGTCTCAAAATCAGCAAGGATAATTTCTTTCATCCCCGGTTCCCAGTTTTGCAGGTGAGCCATCAATAAATCAGCTTTTTGCCGATAATCATCCGCTCGATCTGATTGTTGTAAGCGCGTCTGAAAGGTTTGAGCTTTATTGCGTAATTTCGTCAGAATATTATTTAATTTCTGACTCAACTGATGGCGCAATTGGGAAAATAACTGTTGGTCAATTTGGTTACTGTAGTAGCGGTTGAGCAACTCCTGGATATTTTTGACCTTTTCAACTACACCCCAACCCATTACGGTGTAACCATCTTTTGTCCAAGCGGGTTGAAATTCTTTGGAATCTAGGGCTTGCAGCCATTGTTGCCAACGCTCAAACAGCCGTCGCCAGTCGTCGGGGTTGAGAGTATCGGTGGATGTTTCTGGTGCGATATTTGCTTCTAGCAGCATTAACTCCAGTAATGCAGCACTCAAGCCACTATAACTCTTGAGCAATTGCCGCTTGATTGCTCCTGGTACTAAACTTACCCGTTCTTGCCAACGTTCTTGAGATTCGCTCAAACTGGGGACAGTTCCAGTCAGTTTCGGTGGTGTTTCATAAGGCTGTCCGGTTTGGATGGGACGGACACTCGATTGTTGCTGACTGACTTGATGGGCGGCGGTGATAATTATATTGTTAGCGTCGGTGAGAATAACGTTGCTATACTTGCCCATGATTTCTGCATAGACATGATACAGGGCGCTTTCTCCAGGACGACGGGCAAATTGCAAATCAATCACACGCTCCCAAGGAGCGATCGCTTCAATCGCCACCAGTGCTAAACCACCCAATTGGTGTATTAATTGTTGGCTAAAGGTAAAGGTATCTGGCGATCGCGGTGGCGGATCGCCAATACAAATATGTGCAGCCTGGGGATGCCAAGAAATCTGTAGCCAATCTCGCTGTTCTAGGGTGCGTAATGCCATAGCAATCGTGTAGCGATCGCGCTGGTAAACCTGTTCTAAGCGTGATGGTAGCCAGTTAGCGCGGATTTCGCTACAAGCAGCTGTGAGAGTGGTAAAGTCAACTGGTTGCAAAGCGATTAGTTGTTAACATTCAAATGGTAGCGATCGCTATGATTTTATCTTCGTTTAGTCAAAGCATAGCAGACCTCAACTATCATAGCGGTTACTTGGTTTAGTGATAGCTAACGCAAAAATCTATTATTCAGATAGACTCTCAGCACAGTTTTGTAAGTTAAAGCAATATAAATAGGCTAAATAATTTCCGCTAATTAAACTAATAACGGAAATCACTCAGCCTAGAGAAATATTTAGAATAAATGATTGAGTAATGGTGAGTGACGACTAGGAAAATAAAATTATTGCTTACTTCCGAGTTACCCATTCACCATTATCTGTTATGCAAAAGAATTATTTAGCAACCAAAACTGGCTGTTTTGCTGTTGATTGCACTAATTCGACTGTTGACTCCACTAGTTCTTTTGCTGTTGACTGCACTAGTTCGGCTGTTGACTGCACTAGTTCTTTTGCTGTTGACGCTACTGGTTGTGGCTGCGACAGTTGGGCGTAAAGTTCACTCAGTTGATGTGCTACACCATCCCAGCTAAACTTAGTTTCGACGCGCTTTCTACCGGCTTTACCCAATTCATCTCGCCATTCGGGATTTAAGAGAATTCGGTCAATAGCAGATGCAAAAGCATCTACATCTTGCGGTGGAGCCAATAAACCAGTTTTTTCATTAACTACAGTAAACTGAAGTCCGCCGACATCACTAGCTACAACTGGTGTGCTACTTGCCATCGCTTCGATCGCCACTAGTCCAAAGGGTTCGTAGTGACTGGGAACAACGCAAACATCGGCGGCTGCGTAATAGGTCGGTAAAATATCTTGACTTAGACGACCAGCAAAGATGGTAAAGTCACTCATCCCAAATTCGTTGACGATTTGCCCAATGCGATCGCGCTCAATGCCGTCACTGTTACCTGGGGTACTACCACCACCAATAATTAGCTGGAGATTGTTGGAATCGCGTAACCCAGACTGGTTTACTGCCCGCACCAAGGTTTCTATACCTTTGCGTTGGTCAAAACGCCCTACATACAATACGACTTTGGCTTCTTTGTCAATTCCCAATTCCGCCCTGGCTGCTTCTCGTCCAATCGAACCAAAGCGCTTAATATCTGTACCGCAGGGAATGATGTCGATATTTCCTTTTGTGGAAACTAGCGATCGCATGTGTTCCTGTTCTTGCGGACTGGTCGCTACAATTCGCTCTGCCTTTTCCAACACCTGTTTTTCCACTGCTAATCGCTGACTAGCAATCAGAGGAATATCTTCTATAGTGTTATACTTCACCGCTCCTAATGAGTGGTAGGTATGAACCTGTTTACTCTTTTGGATTTTATTTAACTCCATCCCCACCCAACTAGAGAGCCAATAGTTAGTGTGAACTAACTCGTATGTAAAATCATTTTTTACTTGAAATTTGAGGAAATTATCCACAAATTCTGGCAGATATTCAAAAATTTCATCTCGCGGCACAAACTCAAGGGGGCCAGCTTTTAAACGAATAGTTCGACAATTCTTGCTATGTTCAACTATCGAGTCTTGCTCCAGACTCACTTTGCGGGTAAACATATCAACTTGCCATCCCATCTGCGCTAGTGCTTCACCCACATTGCGCACATAAACATTTTGTCCCCCTGCTTCTTCTTTCCCTATTTCAATCGCTGGGTCTCCGTGGACGGAAATCAAGGCGATACGTTTTTCGGTGTTAGAGTTCATAGTTTGTGTGTTGCTGATTTTCACAAAGTTTTAGTCTGTTCCAAGCACGTGTATAGCACACTTGCCTGAATTGTTTAGGAACTTTGATTAATATTGATTTTAATTTACTATACCTAATTTTTTTTTACATCCTCTGTCAGAAGTATACTTTTAGATTCAATACAAATCTTTTTAGTTTCTTTAGATATAGGAAATGGTTATATCCGTATCTCATCCTTGTGATAGATAAAAATGAAATTTTTTCATTCATCTCTAGCTCTAATTTCCTAGATATGGCAATTTTAATTTGCTCTCTACCTAGAGACTCAGATCCCTGACTTCTGCGAGGATATATCTGGTGAATAGGGGGTTTGACCCCCTAACACCTCTCAAAGCAGGAAGTCAGGATTCAGGATTCAGAATCAAGACGCGACTCGAAAATACTCAAAATACTCGCTAACGCTACGCTATCCGCTCTTTTGTTCAAAATACCCAACTGTTAGCGGATAGCTAAGGTTTAGCCCATTCTGGCGACTGACGCCTTTATTCTGTTTTGATAAAAATATATTTATTTAGCTTATATTCACTAAAAGAAATCTAAATTCTGTTTTTACGCAATTCTACTGAATTTGCTTCAAACTAATAAATATAGTCACTACCAATTTTCAAACGGAGAAGATTAATACATGAGTTTGATAGATGGTATATTTCTGACGATATTAAATACTGTTGCCTGTCTAGCACTGCCTAAGCTGCTATCTGTAATTATGCCTGTCAAAAATCAAAACACTGAGTCTTCAAAGTCTGCTATGACATCACAAGATTCTAACTCTGAAATTCCCAGTTTTTCTTAATGTAAACTGATGATCTATAGATATCGCCTTGATGAGGAGAAAACTTAGTTATTGGTGCAAGGCGATATCTGAACAATAAATTATACACATTTTGTTTTGGGAAAAGAATGAGAGTTAATCCGCTACTTGAAATTTTTTTTTCCATTCAACCTAAAATTTATACAGGAAAAAACTGGTCTACAGTACAGCTAAAACCAGGCAATAGCGGAGAAATGAGATTATCACTACTAAATAAAGTTGCTACCAAGTTAAGTTGACTTTGTTCGCGCCGATAGACCTCTAGTTTACGCGATCGCCAATCAGCAATCCAATATTCTTTTACTCCTCTGGAAGAATAAAGTTTAAGTTTAGCTTCCTTATCTCGTCTTAGGTCTTCGTTGCTAGCAGACAAAACTTCGACTACTAAATCTGGTGCGCCAGTTAAATGTCCCGCTTCATCCAATGTTAGCGCCAAGGTTTCTTTAGTAGCCCAAACTACATCAGGAATCACATTATCTGATTCTGAAAACAAAACGCCGGGGTTGATTACAGCTTCTCCTAAACCAGTAGACTCTGACCAAATGTTAAGCTGTTGGAAAATTTTGCCACAAGTTTGCTGATGTTTAAAGTGAGGTGCCCTGGTCATAAATAATTCTCCATCAACTATCTCGTAGCGCGTCCCCTCATTTTCTGGTAATAATTCCACATCCTGAGTTGTCCAGCGTACTCCTGTATTAAGCATCTGACTCATCGGCTAACTCCTTTAATCTTGCTCTTGTATTTTAATCATAAAAGGATGTTTGAAAATTCACAGAGTATACTCAACAGGGCTATTTTTTTCTAGACATAAACCGCCCAGAAAGGCTTAGACATCCATATATTTGAGATTAGAAAAAAAACTTAGAGGTTAAATCATGCCTTGGGAAATAACTGCTGAGGAGTTGCTGGCTCGGTATGCTGATGGAGAGCGCGATTTTCGAGGGATTGAGTTGATCCAATCTGAGGGTGTTCCCCTTGACAGTTCGATTGACCTCGAAGGGGCTATTTTGAGAGATATCAACTTGCGCGGAGCCTATTTGAGACAAGCCGATCTGTGTCGAGCTGATTTGACTGGAGCCGATTTGTTTGGTGTTTCCTTGGAAGGCGCTTGGTTGAAAGGTGCTATTGTCAGGGATGCTAATTTATATTCCGCCAACTTGTCTTGGTGTGACTTGACTGAAGCCGATTTGAGGGGAACCGAGTTAAATCATATAAATGCTAGTCGTGCTACCTTCTGTGGAGCTAACATCGGTGGTTTTTCTTACGCCATTTTGGCTCATGCTAACTTTCGTTCGGCTGATGTCTCTGAGATCAATATTTGTAGATTCGGTAATTTAATTTGGGAAACCACTATGCCCGATGGCACTATTAAAGGCGGCCCATTTTTCGGAGAATTTTAGTTCATCTCTAATTGCAGCCATGAGGGGTGCATTCGGAACAAGGTAAGAGGATATTCGTCAAGTCTCAATTCATACTAGCCCTGGCGATTAGAAATCGCGGCTATACAGACAAAACCCACCTCCGTGGGTTTGAAGCCCTTGATTTTATCTTAGTCCACGCAGGTGGACTTTGCTTGTGTAGCCGCGAATTCTATTCGCCCTATACTTTTAAAACATCTTCTAAAATTTAATTTTCATTTGCGATTTTCCCGCCGCCACTTACTCCGTACTAAACGAATTTCATCAAAAGTGTAGCTTTCTCCTAGTTGTTCTTTGATGGGAGTGAGGGAAATGTCACCGAGTACTTCTAAAACTTGCCAAATTTTTTGTTGATGTTCTAAAGGTACTAATTGATTTAAATCAACTGGCTGATTTTTATCAATTAGTTTTTCTAGATGAGTGCTAACTGTTGCCGGACTAAGGTTACGCTTTTGGGCAATTTGAGCGATATTTAAACCTTGTTGATGCAATTGTAATGTTTGTAATTCGGTGTAAGAAGAAGATGATTTGGCAGAAGATACGGAAGTATCAGATTTATTTTGCAAACCTTTTTCTTGGCGGTAGGTGCGAATCTCTGTAATGAACTTTTCGCCATATTGAGCGAGTTTGTGACTACCTACACCAGAAAGTTTGGCAAAATCAGCTAAGTTTTGGGGTTGCACCTGTACCATCAATTTTAAAGTGGAATCGTGGAAGATGACGTAAGGTGGTACAGATTGCTCATCAGCCAATTCTTTACGTAGCGATCGCAACTTCTGCAATAATATTTCTGCAACTTCTGCTTTTTCACTCCCCTGTTCCCAGGTAATCTTTTGGACTGTGGTTACAGCTAGCGAAACTGTGCGTTGTTTTCGCATTACTTCCCAACTGTGGGCATTTAGTTTTAAAACTGAGTAACCATCGCTAGTTTGTTCTATTAACCCCTGATGTAAAAGCGATCGCCCCAACATTCGCCATTCATCTACAGTTCTATCTTTGCCAATACCATAAGTAGAAAGTTTATCGTGTTCGTACTGGAGAATTTTGTCTTTTTTTGCTCCTCGCAACACATCAATTATGTGTAGCATCCCAAATCTTTCTTTACAACGCGCCACACAAGATAAAAATTTCATGGCTTCAATTGTCCAATCTTGCATGGGTTTGGGATGACGACAATTGTCACAATTACCGCAATTCCCAGGAAACCTTTCGCCAAAATAACCCAGTTGAATCGTTCGCCGACAATCAGTGCCTTCCGCGTAATCGATCATCTGACGCAATTGTTGTTTAGCAATTAACTGTTCTTGAGGATCAGTTTTTTGATCGATACTCCATTCAATTGTTTTAACATCACCAAAGCTGAAAAATATTGTACATCGAGATGCTTCTCCATCTCTACCCGCTCTCCCCGATTCTTGATAATAACTTTCTATATTTCTGGGCATATCAAAGTGAACTACCAGCCGCACATCGGGTTTATTAATTCCCATGCCAAAGGCAACTGTTGCCACCATCACCCGGACATCATCTCGAATAAATCGTGTTTGATTACTACTACGTTCCTCATCAGTTAATCCGGCGTGATAAGGCAGAACACCAATCTTATCATTTTGGAGTTTAAAAGTTAGTTCATCAACTTTTTTGCGAGTTAAAGAATAAATAATTGTCGAACCTTCAGTTTCTCGAATTAGTTCTAATAATTCAGCGTAAGCATATTTAGTTTTAGGACGGACTTCGTAATAAAGATTTTCACGATTAAAACTGGCAAGATGGATGCTTGGTTGCTTCAGCCCTAATTGTTGAATAATATCACTACGGACACGATCGGTTGCTGTGGCGGTGAGGGCGACGGTAGGCACATCAGGATAGCGTTTTCGCAGAGATTTTAACTGGCGATATTCTGGACGAAAATCGTGTCCCCATTCCGAAACGCAGTGCGCTTCATCAATAGCAAAGCTAGAAATACCGATTTTTTCTTTAACTAAATCGAGAAAGGGGAGAAACCTTTCACTGAGGAGACGTTCTGGGGCGACGTAGAGTAATTTTACTTTACCGCTGAGGATGGCTTCTTCCCGCGATCGCACTTTGTAAGCGTTCAAACTGCTATTGAGAAATGTCGCGTTAATATTATTATTTCGCAGTGCCTCTACTTGGTCTTGCATCAAAGCAATTAACGGCGACACCACCACAGTTAGTCCATTTTTCAACAATGCTGGTAGCTGAAAACATAGAGATTTTCCCCCGCCAGTCGGCATCACAACCATTAAATCTCGGTTTTGTAGCGCATCTTCGATAATTTGCCGTTGTCCGGGGCGAAATTGGTCATAACCGAAGTGATATTTTAGCGCTTGTTCGAGATGGGGATACTGAAGCATAGCGATCGCTTTTTCGGGGGCTGTCTGCGTGAGTAGTGATTGAAGATATCAGGATTTTAACTTACATCATCAGCAGTGTTGGTCAGACCTGGGTTTCTGTTGGCGATCGCACGCTCATCAATCATCATACATGAGCGATGTCTACGACGGGCTACGCCTACGCTTGACTTTAGGGATTTCCAACTAAAAAATATTCCATCGTTGTGTATGCAGAGGAAGCAGAGGAAGCAGAGGAGAAAGAATCTGCCACTATGAAAATGGGATAATTTATTTTTTGGAAGTCCCTTAAAGACTGCCACTACAATATTAGCGATCGCACTTGTATTGAGCGTGCGATTCGTTACTTAGTGAATCTCGGTAATCAGTCCGTACATAACTAAGTCAGCCCGACAGCAGATTACTGTCACAAAAAGGCTGAACTCTCGGTCAGATGTAGGTGAAAGCCCTACCATTCAGACTCAGAATTGACTCCTTATCTGCCCACACCGAACAAGCTCGGTTCTTGTAGAGTGAAGCTGGGAACAGGGCGCAATCAGACGACCGTTGCGGGTTGACACTGGCGCTAATAGGGAGTTCCTATGATGAAACTAAAAAGACGGCTGGTATCGATGGTAAGAAATCCCTCTCATTTGAAGAACGCTTCAATTTAGAAGAATTACTCAAAGTCAATAGTGGAAATTGGAAACATCAAGGCTTACGGGAAATTCCCATCCCCAAAAAGGACGGAACAACCAGAATGCTTAAAATACCAACCATCGCGGATAGAGCTTGGCAGTGCCTAGCAAAATATGCACTCGAACCAGCACACGAAGCCACTTTCCACGCTAGGAGTTACGGGTTCAGAACTGGGCGCTCTGCCCATGATGCACAAAATTACATCTTTGATAACCTACGCTCACAAAGTAACGGAATAGATAAGAGAGTTATAGAACTCGATATCGAAAAATGCTTTGACAGGATTAATCACTCAGCGATAATGGACG
>NZ_JABXKO010000071.1:0-29861 GCF_017114965.1 Nostoc sp. JL31 | reverse complement strand
AGTTTACTTTGACGCATTCATTGACCTTGCTACAATTCATATCTGGATTAACAAAATATTATTAGTGGGATAGGTTCAACCATTCCTTAATTATTAGGTAAGGAGATTAGGTTTGAGTAAAAATTGCACACAGCGTTGATTTGGTAAAGTTGAGGTTTTTTCTCAAATTCCCTAGACTTTAACCTGTTAGTAAAGCTTTTGCTTGATAATTCATGAAAATCTGAAATTATTAGCAAAATTAACCGTGATTTTCATGAAGCTGACCTATTGAAGTACTGACAATTGGAAATGATTGTTTGTTTTACTTGTAAAGGATGTAGCCAAATTGCCGAAATTCATCATTACTTAATAGTATTGTGGTATATATCCTCGGAACAATAAGGTAGAGTAGAAGTCTTATATCTCTACACATTACGCAATTCTCCATGTTCCGACAAACTGCTTTTGGCATCGCTTTAAGTGCGCTTGTCCTTGCTAGTGGATTAACGACTGCTCCGATACCAAATCATACTTCTACGAATACATCCACCCGTAATAAGCTGTTGTCGCTTTTTTCTAGTCAGGTTGCAATATCGACTCCTACTTTTAAAACTACTGAGCTAGAAAAATCAGTATTTGACCAAATTAATCGATATCGGGTTTCTAAAGGGCTGCCAAAGTTGACTTTAAATGCAAATTTAACTCGACAGGCCAGAATTCATAGTCAAAATATGGCTAAAGGCAAAACCCCATTTAGCCATCAGGGATTTGAAGCGCGAGTCAAAGCTATCCCTATTCGCTACAACAGTGCAGCAGAAAATGTTGCTTTCAACCGGGGATATAGCAACCCCGTGGAGGAAGCTGTTACTGGCTGGATCAAAAGTCCTGGACACCTAAAGAACCTTAAAGGAAATTACAACCTGACTGGAATTGGTGTTGCGACTAATAATCAAGGCGAAGTCTACCTGACACAAATGTTTTTTCGGGCTAGGTAGATTTAATTTTTGATTTTTTTGCACAATAATAATGTAGTGTCTGACAAGACTTTTTTCTGCTGGACACTGCTATTATTTTTGAACAATTGATGACATTACCAGATTTTCAGGTGAGCGATCGCGACCTCAGTGACGCAACCCTTAGCCAGTATTTAGAATCTACAGCGATCGCAGTTGATACAGAAACGATGGGATTATTGCCACTGCGCGATCGCTTGTGTCTCGTCCAGCTGTGCAATCCAGAGGGGAAAGTGACTGCAATCCGCATAGCCAAAGGACAAGCTGACGCCCCCAACTTAAAAAAACTCTTGGAAGCAGTCAATGTTGTGAAAGTGTTTCACTTTGCTCGATTTGACTTGGCCACTTTGCGAGCCAATCTGGGGATTCAGGTAGGGCCGATTTTTTGCACCAAAATTGCCAGTAAATTAGCCCGTACTTACACAAATCGCCACGGACTCAAAGACGTGGTACAAGAGTTAGAACAAGTGGAACTAGATAAAAGCTCTCAAAGTTCTGATTGGGGTAACGCCGTTAGCTTATCTGAAGCTCAACTAAGTTATGCTGCCAATGATGTGCGCTACTTACTTAGTGTGCAACAGAAGTTAATACAAATGCTTAAACGAGAAGAACGTTGGCAAATTGCTCAAGAATGTTTTGAGTTTCTACCAACGATCGTTTCTTTAGATTTGTTGCAATTCAAGGATCTATTTGAACACTAATCGAATAGATAATGGGGAATAGTGACAAGAGATTTTTATTGATGTCAATCCCAACTAGTTATATGTCAAGTTGAAATTGATAGATAAGCAAGTTCGTAGTAAGGACTAAAGTCATTATTTTCCAAGCACTAAAGTGCTTACTACAAACCCTCATTCTAAGTTACAGCAGATTTCAAGGAAAGTGTTGGAAACAACAATTCGTCTCAAAGCCAGGTATGTATAAAGCCTGTTTTACTTCTGGATTCTGACCGGAGGCGGAGTGTCTCCGGCTTTGCTCCTGAATTCTGCTGTATTTTCTGCCTAAGAGCCAACATTGGAATTATCAGTGCTTCCAGGAGTTTTAGATTCACTAGCACCTTCCTTGAGGTTACTTGCTCCCTCTTGAATGCCTTCCTTGAGGTTACTTGCTCCCTCTTGAATACCTTCCTTGAGGTTACTTGCTTGCTCTTGAATACCTTCCTTAAGATTACTGGCTCCTTCTTGAATGCCTTCCTTAAGGTTACTAGCTCCCTGTTTAATGGATTCCGTCGCGCTAGTACCGCCCTTTTGCAGATTTTCTTGGTGGTTTTTTAGCCGGTCTACAACATTGTAGTCATCTGCACCTGGAGGAGTTTTTGATTCAACAATGCCTTCTGTTGGGCCACCGATCGATTTCCATGCGCCAAGACCACCTTTGAGTTGGGAGACATGCTCAAATCCATTAGAGCGCAGTTGTTGTGCAGCTTGGGCAGTTTCTTGATCATTATCACCGTAAAGGTAAATGTCACGGCTCTTATCTAAAGAAGCAACAGCACGCTCTACCAATTCATCTGCTGGCATTGGCATTGCTCCCATAATGTGACCTTCATTGAAGATCGAGCGATCGCGCACATCCAAAATTGTAAAAGCTGGTTCACCCCACTCCAGACGAGTCTTGAGGGTATGAGCATCAGTTTGTGCTTCTATTGGTGGCTGTGGGGGAATGATGCCGCCTACTAAATTATTAACCATAATTTTTCCTCGCTGACGATATTAATAGTAATTTAGCGAACTCAAGATATTTAATTGATCTTTCTCTGGTATGAATATCCTCAAACTCTCTCCTCAGATAGACTGAGGAATTTCCAGAAATTCTACCAATTAATCAATTGTAAATAACGCCATTTGAGAGTATGGATATAGAATTCTTTCTTTAAATAAATTCGATATATTTAAAGTTTATATTTTTGATATTTTAGTGATTTAGAGATTTTAGATATTACCAAATTCCTCATAAATCGAAAAAAATATTAGTTTAAAACCAAAAATATTTAGCGATAAATCTAGTAATTGATACCTTTTGAATATCAGAGATCGCTAATAATAATGTCTCCTCAATGTTTTGCTAAACTTGTAGAGTTCTATACAGCAGATTAGAAGTTTGTGAGGTACACAAACTAAATCTGTTACCCAAAGATCAAGGGTATTTTATTTCTGAATTCTACTGTCAGCAGTACTATTGAAACAAGCTCCTAGCAATTTATTGACATCATAATATTGCTAGAGCAATTCTTGCTTTTGTCTGTTAAAGCTGGTTTTGACGCCCTATATACCTTCTGGCGATGCTTTCAGTCCTTGGCTTGTCATAGCTCAGGTTGAAACTTGTAGTATAGTATATGCTTAAGAGAGCAACTACATGTAAATGCACCAGGGTAGATTTTCGTAGACCTTCTTCAAGAGATCATACCTATTGGTTATAGTACAGTCGAGTAAGTAGGAGTTGAGAATCTAGATTGGCTGATAAGTTAGTTTGTGAGCCTTTGTAGAGACCTAATTAATCAGGGAGTGCGTTACTCTTTTAAAGTTATAGCAATTGCCGTCGCTTCTGGATGTGTCTTTTGACTATTTGCGGTTACGGAGATGGTTTTTAATTACACTTATTCCAAATGTAAAATTTTAATATTATACAATACAAATTCAAAATTATGCAAAAATCATGCCATAATTATAAATTTTATCGGCATGATGATGGCTGAGGTTGTGATCGGCTTCATGGAAAATTAAATGTACACAAGTACTACAGTAGCGATGGTACTCAACAGAAACACGTAAATTAAAGCTGGCACAACAGCAAATTGCCCAATCTACAATAGACAGCATTATGGTTATGGTTACTGGTACTACTCCCAAAATTCTGATCGTTGATGACGACTTCGGTGTTCGAAATCTCGTCTATCGTTTTTTAAGTCGGAAATATCAAATAGAGTCGGCAGCAGATGGTAGGACTGCCTTATCGTTGTTTGAGCAATTCAACCCAGCTTTAGTAATTCTGGATTGGAATTTGCCGGATGTTACTGGTTATAACCTTTGCCAAGAAATGCAGAGTCGTACTAATGTTTTAGTGCTGATACTGACTAGTAGGACTGACGAGGCTGATAAAATTAAAATCTTAAGTGCAGGTGCTGATGATTTCATGACTAAACCATTTAGTCTTGCAGAAGTTGAAGTTAGAGTAGAAGCTCTTTTGAGGCGGATACGCTACATCAATCCCTCCCCAACACAACGTATCGTTTTCAAGCAGCTAGTAATTAATCCAGAGGGACGGGAGGTAACACTTAACGATAAAACTCTTGCCTTAACAGCGCTAGAATTTAATATCTTACATTTTTTAGCAAGTCATCCTAATCAGGCTTGGAGTCGTCCACAGCTAATCCAAAAAATCTGGGGTTGCGACTACATAGGAGATGGCCGGGTGGTTGATGTGCATATTGGTCAGCTTCGTAAAAAGATGGAAGTCGATCCCAGCATACCGGAGTTTATTAAAACTGTGCGGGGCTATGGTTACAAGTTTGAAGCACCCGATGATAATACTAGTTTTTAAAGCTACTACAGAGATACAGACAACACTGAGAGAAGAAAGAAATGCTTAATTGAACTATATTCAGAACTGATTTGGTCGTGTCTTGACGATTTTAAGCAAAGCTGTACTTAAAGATTATTCATTATTTTTCTTAGCCAATCTTTGACTAACCAACTCAGCCGCTAAATGTATTGCTGCTTTCATACTCGTAGCATCAGCAATTCCTTTACCCGCAATATCAAATGCTGTTCCGTGATCGGGTGAAGTGCGAATGAAAGGAAGACCTATAGAAGTATTAACTGCCCGATCAAACGCCATCAGCTTCACAGGAATTAAGCCTTGGTCGTGGTAAAGTGCCAAGTAGCCATCAGCTGGATTTTGTACTAAAGAATTTCCATACCAAGCTTGACCAGGTTTAACCCACATTGTATCTGGCGGTATCGGCCCATCTAACTGCAATTGTGGTCTGTTTTGCCGCTCTTGCTCCAACCAGGGAATTAACCAATCTTGTTCTTCATGTCCAAGTTGTCCCTGTTCGCCACTGTGGGGATTCAAACCTGCGATCGCAATTCTCCCTCTATATATACCAAAATCTTTCTCTAAACACTCCACCAGCAAATCTAGTTTTTGTGTCAACAACTGCGGTGTCAACACATCCGCTACTTGACGTAGGGGAATATGTGTGGTTGCAAGTAAGGCGCGGAGTGTCCAACCAGTATGAGGCGATCGCGCTACAAATAACATCCCAAAACGGTCAACACCTGACTTTTCTGCCAAAAGTTCCGTTTGCCCTGGATAATTATATCCTGCGGTTTTCCAAGCAGATTTAGCGATCGGCCCTGTGACAATACCATCAAATTTACCAGCCAGTGTTTGAGCGATCGCGTATTCCATATACGCAAAACTAGCCGCACCACTGGCCACATTACCTATTCCTGAAATAATTTGATCTTTAATTTTTCCATCCAACTGCACATCACTGATTGACAAGTCGTCTGGATTTGCCAAAGCTACTAAATTCTCTGTTAAATTCAGTTTGTAATAAATCTGTGCCAGCAAATCTCCGTTACCCACTACTGTAACGTCATATTTTTTACGAATTTCTGGATCAGCTAAAGCTTTCAAAATTACCTCCGGCCCAATCCCTGCCGGATCTCCAAGCGTCAGTGCCAAACGCGGACGATTCTCTTTCACAAAATTTATTAAACCACCTTGATTATTTTGATACATAAAATCTCTTCATAATTATTATTATCAAATTTTTACCATCTACCCATCTTCCCTTCTGTCAACAGTAGGGATTGCCCCCCAAACCACTAGGGATTACCTGCTAAACTAGTTTAAAATTGTTTACACAGGTCTAATCCTAGCAACTGTTAAAAAGCTTCTGGTAGACCTAGTTTACACACCAATTTGTATAAGGAGAATCACACTAATGGGCGGCGAAATTTTGAATGCAGCTCTACTGTCTTTCGGTTTAATCTTCGTAGGCTGGGGCTTAGGCGCGTTGTTACTAAAAATTCAAGGCACAGAAGAATAATTGAATTCTGAGTGCTGAGTTAGGAGTTATTATTCTCCCCACTCCCCATTACCCCTTATCTCCAGAGGGGCCACCTTCCCCATTTTCTACTCCCTTTTCATCAATATGAGAAAAAAGCTTGTCCGTTAATCGGACAGCTATTTTCCCATGAGTCTATCCAAATAAATTGATTTTCTGAGAAAAGATGTAAACTTTTGTTTGCATAGGTTATTCTGATAACATTCTTTTCATAAAACATTAAAATTTATTACAACCCTCATGACATTATTAATCGTCGGTGCCACTGGCACCTTAGGAAGACAAGTGGCTCGTCGTGCTATCGATGAGGGATATAAAGTACGCTGTCTTGTGCGCAGCAGTAAAAAAGCAGCTTTTCTCAAAGAATGGGGTGCAGAACTCGTTCCGGGAAATTTACGTTACCCCGATACCCTAGCGGAAGCTTTAGTTGGTGTAACCCAAGTTATTGATGCCTCAACCTCTCGCCCAACAGATTCACTGAGTATCAAACAAGTGGACTGGGAAGGCAAAGTAGCATTGATTCAAGCGGCAAAAGCAGCGGGTGTCGAGCGTTTTATCTTCTTTTCAATTTTAGATGCTGATAAATACCCAGAAGTGCCGCTAATGGAAATTAAGCGGTGTACAGAACTATTCCTGGCTGAGTCAGGCTTGAATTATACCATCTTGCGGCTAGCTGGGTTTATGCAAGGTTTAATCGGTCAGTATGGGATTCCCATTTTGGAAGGACAGCCAGTTTGGGTAACAGGTAATTCTTCGCCCATCGCCTATATGGACACTCAGGACATTGCTAAGTTTGCAATCCGAGCATTGAGTGTACCAGAAACGGAAAACCAAGCTTTTCCTGTAGTTGGTACTCGTGCATGGAGTGCAGAAGAAATTATCAACCTGTGCGAACGCTTATCTGGAAAAGATGCCAGAGTAACGCGGATGCCAATAAACTTACTGCGTGTTGTGCGGGGCATAATGCGGTTCTTTCAGTGGGGATGGAACGTAGCAGACAGGCTAGCATTTACAGAAGTATTGGCTAGTGGTAAACAGTTAAATGCTTCAATGGATGAAGTATATACAGTCTTTGGTTTAGATCCGCAACAAACCACAACCTTAGAAAGTTATCTCCAAGAGTACTTCAGCCGAATCATGAAGAAACTCAAAGAAGTAGACTACCAGAAAAATAAAAATAAAAAGCAGAAACCTAAAAAAACTCCTTTTAAACAGTCTTCAAAAGCCAATAGTCAATAGTCATTACAAAACAGACATTAGTCGTCAAACTCTAGACTCTGGATATTTGACTCTAGATTAATGACTACATGACCAAAAATGTGTAAGGATTAACAGAATACAAAGCATCGCCTAAATTTGGATATTTGAGTGTGCCGAAAGCAGGCATTATCTACAATGACGTTAAACCGATAGCGGGCCGTGTCGCTATCGAGTTGAAAGACAAGCTAACCGCAGCCGGTTGGAATGTATGTATCACATCGAGTATTGGTGGGATACTGGGCTATCCTAACCCGGAGAGTCCTGTTTGCCACACCCCCATTGACGGTCTGACACCCCCTGGTTTTGACTCAGATATGGAGTTTGCAGTGGTATTAGGGGGAGACGGCACTGTTCTCGCAGCGTCTCGTCAAGTAGCCCCTTGTGGTATTCCACTGCTAACAGTGAATACCGGCCACATGGGATTTTTGACGGAAACTTTCCTGAATCAGTTGCCCCAAGCACTAGAGCAGGCGATGGCAGGTGAGTATGAAATTGAAGAACGAGCCATGCTCAATGTCAAAGTGTTTCGGGATGATTCAGTGCTATGGGAAGCCCTATGCCTGAATGAAATGGTGCTACACCGGGAACCTTTGACCTCTATGTGCCATTTTGAAATTGCCATAGGGCATCATGCGCCAGTAGATATTGCCGCAGATGGTGTGATTGTTTCTACGCCTACTGGTTCTACAGCTTACTCATTGAGTGCTGGCGGCCCAGTGGTAACTCCTGGCGTACCTGTTTTACAGCTAGTACCAATTTGTCCCCATTCCTTAGCTTCTAGAGCATTGGTATTTCCAGATACTGAATCCGTCAATATCTACCCAGTCAATATTCCTCGGCTGGTAATGGTAGTAGATGGTAATGGAGGGTGCTATATCCTACCAGAAGATCGAGTATATATGGAGCGATCGCAATATAGTGCCCGATTTATTCGCCTGCAACCGCCTGAGTTTTTCCGAATTTTGCGAGAAAAATTAGGTTGGGGTTTACCACATATTGCTAAACCAACTTCGGTAGAATTGCCGTAAACATTAGGCATTGGGAATTGGGCATTGTTAAAGAAGCGAGGGAGCAACAGAAAATTTTTCCCCTCTGTCTCTTTTACTCCATGCCCCATGCCCCATTTACTGATTTCCTTCCAGAATTACGGTATGGAGATTGAATTTGGAGTTAGTTATTAAGATTGCATCCGAGAATTCGATAGCTGACACCTGAACGTGCTAAAACATCCTTAGCAGCGCGTCAAATCAGAATTGCTACATCACTAAAAGCTCGTAATTGCACTTTATAACTGATGTAAAGATTTTCTCTGGAATATCTTTACAATCCCAAATCCAATATCCCAAATTGTTATGACAGTTGCTCAAAGTCCTTGTGTTTTGGTGATTGAAACCGATGAGAGCCTTGCAAATCAGCTTACTTGCGATTTGCAAGAAGCTGGTTATGAATCAATTTTGGCTCATGATGCAACGAGTGGTTTACAACACTGTCGCGATCGCCAGCCTGCTTTAATTGTTTTAGACCGGATGTTAGCAGGAGAATCAGGACTCTCATTGTGCAAAAATATGAGAAGCACTGGTATGCGATCGCCTGTATTGATTTTAATGGCAAGGGATACAGTTGACGATCGTGTAGCTTGTCTAGAAGCTGGAGCGGATGATTACATCCTCAAACCTTACCGCTCAGAAGACTTTTTGAAGTTGATTCGCCTCTACTTGAAACCCGATGTGGATACCACAGAGCAATTACGCTTTGGAGATTTAATTTTAGACATAGCAACTCGCCGTGCCATACACAACGGACGACCAATTGACTTGACAATGAAGGAATTTGAACTATTAAAATTCTTAATGGAACATCCCCGTGAGGTGTTAACCCGCGAACAAATTCTAGAAAATGTTTGGGGTTACGACTTTCTGGGTGAGTCAAATGTAATTGAAGTGTACATCCGTTACTTGCGGCTAAAAATCGAAGATGAAGGTCAAAAGCGCCTCATTCAAACAGTGCGAGGCGTAGGATACGTTTTAAGAGAATCTTAGTATACTGTAGCGGGAGTTTGCTTATCTCCTTACCTCTTTCCTAGCCTCAGACTGGGAATGCTTTCTTTGGGTGCTGCTGCTGCCTCTTATCCAAGGGATTTTTCTGGCTACAACACTGTAAAATTGAAGTCTAAATTACAAAATCGAAAAGCTATATGACTCGTCGGCTAAGTTTGCTCTCGATAGTGCTGAGTATTTTTCTGATGGGTTGTTCTGTGCCAACAACTGCTAAATCTCCTAGCCCCACCTCTGGTTCTAAAACTCCAGCACCAGAGAGTTTAGGTCAAAAACTACCAATTTCTGCTAAAGCCATTGTGCCTAATGGTACAACGATTCAATTAGAGGTAGCACAGACGCCAAAACAGCAAGCGATGGGATTGATGTATCGACCAGCTTTACCAGATGACCGGGGGATGCTGTTTGGGTTCCCTTCAGCACAACCAGTCAGTTTCTGGATGAAGAATGTACCAGTACCCCTGGATATGGTATTTCTACATAAAGGTGTAGTGAAATATATTCAGGTTGCTGCACCTCCTTGTACAAGTGAGCCTTGTCCTACCTATGGGCCTAATACACCAATTGATAAGGTGATTGAACTTCGTGCTGGAAGAGCTGCCGAATTGAAGTTGAAAGTGGGCGATATTCTCAAAATTGAATTTTGAAACTCCGGTGCTTTGCGGGGATAAAAATTTGGGTAATTACTCGGTTGAGAGCCTATACGGTCGAAATATATGTTTTTTCTGTAAAAAATGTCACTTTGTGTGGTAAAACAGCACTTGTAACGCTACTATTTAAAAACTGTGGTAATAATGTAAAATTCTACTGTCTCAAACCTGAAATCACAGTCTTCAGGTTTGGTCTCAAAAATATTCCCTTGGGCGTAAGTGTAAATAGTCGCCAATAAGAGAGTATAGGCTAAGGAATCTTTATTACTACCTGTGTAAATAAATAAAACACAAAGGTAAATAAGATGAAGCCAATTTAATTAAGTAAAAATACTGCTTAATAATCTAGCAGATGATCTGTATGAGAATTTTTATTTCTCAGACCTTCTATGGGAAGCCTCTTTTAAAGGCAGATTAACAAAAACTGTGCTGGGGTGTATGGCCGATAACGGCACAGTGACAGATGAAATACTGGCTACTGTCTACCGAGTAATGGTGAACTGATATATGACAATACATTCTGCACAAGGAGGTGAGATACAAATGTCACCATCAAAATATTCTCGACTGATTCATTTTTTGCAAGAAGATTTGGCAATTTCCACAGCATCACTAGCGGTGGCGCTTCGGCATCGGGAGCAAGACCCAGGCCCTTTGGCCATGATTCTTTGGCAATATGGGTTAGTTACTCTAGAGCAATTAGAACAAATTTATGATTGGCTGGAGACGGCGTAGAATATACCGATTTTGGATTGTAGATTTTAGACTTTGGATAAAAAGTTTCTACCAAATACCTATTAGCAAAATATCAAACAATACTATTTATACCAATTTGAGATGATACTAAGTTGCCAAAGTTAGTCTTGTTTGGTGTCAAAGATACAGTGGGCTTTCTTCAAAGCAAATAATACTATCTAGGGCAACTTGGTGTCATTTAAGAGAATTGAGGTATGTCACATCAACTCTAGCTTATGCAAAGGTTGCTACTCTATATACAAATTGAAAGAGCGAGTTGATAATTTAACTCGCTTTTTTGATTTAGTACTCAGGACTGACTAAACACTTTAACAGCTGCGGCTATACCAGAACCAGGGGTAAAGTCTTCGTAGCCAAGTTCTGTGAGGGTAACTTCTAAGGATGCTATGCAGCTAAGGATATCGCGATCGCTCACAAAACCCAAGTGACCAATACGGAAAATTTTATTGCTCAAATGGTCTTGACCACCAGCGAGGGCAATATCAAAGCGTTTTTTCATCAATGACCGAATCTTATCCGGTTCAATTCCCTGCGGTGCTACAGCTGTAATCGCCGGACTAGCAGAATTATCTGCTGCAAGCAGGGGTAAATTTAACCCTTTAATGGCAGCGCGGGTGGCATTCTTCAGCCGTTCATGTCGAGCAAATATTGATTCTAAGCCTTCTTCTTTCATGATTCGTAACGTGGTGTGTAACGCTACGATCAAGTTCACAGGCGGAGTAAATGGAGTTGTATTTTTGGCTGTGGCTTTGCGATATTTGCCTAAGTCCAAATAATATTTCGGTAGCTTCGCAGTTTTGTAAACTTCCCAAGCTTTGGGACTGACAGAGACAAAACCCAATCCCGGCGGAATCATATAACCTTTTTGAGAACCGGAGGCGACTATATCCAAGCCCCAAGCATCTACAGGTAGATTGAATGCACCCAAGCTTGTGACGGCATCAACGATAATCAAAGCTTCACCGTGTTCTTTAACGTGGCGGTTGATGGTTTCTAGGTTATTCAACACACCCGTCGAGGTTTCGCTATGAGTAATGATTACAGCTTTGATTTGCTTTTGAGTATCTGCTTGGAGTTTTTCGGCAAATACTGCGGGGTCTAATGGTTTTCCCCATTCCACCTTAACTTCTTCTACATTCAAACCGTAGGCTTGGCCAACTTCTACCCAGCGTTCGCCAAATTTACCATTAGAGCCAACTAAAATGCGATCGCCTGGAGAGAGAAAATTAATTATACCTGCTTCTACAGCACCCGTACCACTCACATTCAGCGTCAGCACATCACTTTGAGTTTGGTGCAGCCACTTGAGATTTTCTGTCACCTCTGCCAATATATTGCTAAATTCACTAGTCCGGTGTCCAATTGGATGCTTGGCTAATGCCAGTAAGGCAGCTTCTGGCACTGGTGTAGGGCCTGGAATCATCAGCATCAGCTTATCGTTCATGTGTCTATCCTAAAAGTCAAATAAAAGTCAAAATTGTTGGAAGTTGGTTAAGTCTGATAGTAAATCCTAGATATTCATCTACAAATTCCACTCAGATCGTTACCAGCCTTGTTGTATATTTTCCAAATTTATAGGAAAAGTATCGTGGGAATTAATGATCGGTCAGCTTGACCTTTGCAATTTATACCAGACTCGAAGTCAAAGAAAACCTCTGTTCCAAGGCAATCTTACCACACACCTAGACGCCAGGTTAAGGTGTCTGCTCGTAAGCGAACGGCTATTTTAGCCAAGGATGAAACGTCTATCTATATCTCAGTTGTTTTTATAGAAAAACGCGAAATCGTTTTGAACATCGCAGTAATTCTCGGTGAAAAAGCTGTGTTTTGCTTCTACGAAAGAAGTAACCCCCTACACTATACGGAAGAATTGGCTGTCACCGTTTGCTAAGAGATAGAAGATACCCAACCCAAACTTTTCAATCTATATTGGGTCGAAGATTTGTTCTTGGGTTTCAATTCTCTAAAAAATACCTTCATCTATGATTTATTTGAGTCGAAATCCCTTCGATGCCAATATCCAAGACCTTTCTGGCTTATTTGGTAGCGACTAATTTGACGCAGAGGTTGAGATATATATGCTACTAATTGCTGCACTTTTTGATACTGCACTTAGTGGGAAGTGATGGCTATGGTGGGCCACGCCTACACTAATAAACTATAAGT
Organism: Nostoc sp. JL31; assembly: GCF_017114965.1. Taxonomy (NCBI): domain Bacteria; kingdom Bacillati; phylum Cyanobacteriota; class Cyanophyceae; order Nostocales; family Nostocaceae; genus Nostoc; species Nostoc sp. JL31. Next base: position 16,906 of record NZ_JABXKO010000071.1, on the reverse strand, counting down.
TTTTATACTATACTTACAAAATTGCTACAATCGTGCTGAGTCTCCTTAGTTACTATTCACGGTGAGTCGTTTTTAACTAGTGTTCAGTTCATAAACTGTCACTCACTAGATCCCCGGTATTCTTGCAAAAGAGATATTCTTAGTTAGTGCAAGGAGTGATACCATTTCACAACATGTTTGTCACAAGTTATCCCCGTAATACTCTCTCCTCAGGGAGTGTTACAGATTTCAAATGTTGCATCAAACGAGTGAGTTGGTATAAGCTTTTACGGAAAAGCGCTTGAGTGAGCAAAACTCTCAAGCGCTTTTTTGTGTATAAATAAAATAGTTAAACTCTCTGGACGGCTATACATATGTGTTTAAATACACATATAGCAGAGAAATAAACTACAGATATAAGTATTGTGACAACATATACTTAGCGACTTTAAAATTTGTGCGTTTCGTCAAAACTTTTAAGTGACTGGACGTACCACACAAATTAGTTTTCTTGGCAACGGTTTTTCTTGACCAAGGTTGGGACGGTCTACTACTATTTCTAAGATACAAGGTTGGGTGAAGCAAAGCGCAACCCAACAAAGCTATGAAAATGTTAGGTTTCGTTCCTCAAACGCCACTTGCTTCTCCCTTTGCGCTAGCCTCTTCCAAAAGCAGAAGGGGAGACGCGCTGCGCGGACAAGTCGGGAAACCGCAAGGGCGCAGTGGCTCCCCAACTTACACAACTTAAGGTTTTTGGCGCTAACCCAAGCGTATTGGCTTAAGTACAACATTTCATTAATAATTCGTAGCGAATTCTCTGCGCCCCGACCCTGCGGCAAGACGTTCGCGTAGCGTCTCGTAGAGAAGCGCATCTGTGTTTAAATTTCAACCCTCAATTCGCCACGATTTTACGCAAAGCTGTACTTAGCTAACTACAAAATTTACCAACTTTCCAGGCACTACAATTACCTTTTTAATCTCTTTGCCTTCGATGTAACGTTGGGCAATTTCTGATTCACGGGCATATTTCTCCAACGCTACTTTATCTGCTTGTGCTGGTACTTGAATTGAGCCGCGAGTTTTACCCATAACTTGAATCACTAAAGTGATTTCATCAGCTACCAAAGCAACTGGGTCAAACGATGGCCAAGTTTGAGTATGAACTGAATCACTTTCACCCAATAAATGCCACAATTCATCAGCAATATGTGGTGCAAATGGTGCTAGTAAAACCACCAAAGTTCGAATACCTTCTGCGTAAATTGGTGAATTTTTGCCGTCGGCATCAGTTAAGGCATTACTCAACTTCATCAATTCTGAAATAGCCGTGTTGAATTGATATTCGTCTTCTACGTCTTCTGTCACAGCTTGAATCGCCGTGTGAATCGCCCGCCGCAATTCTTTTTCTGCCTTAGTTAAATCAGCGAGTTGGGCTTTTTTACGGGATACCCCAGCAGCAATATAATCTGTCACCAAACGCCAAACCCGATTTAAAAAGCGGAATTGTCCTTCCACATCGGCTTCATCCCATTCCAAATCTTTTTCTGGCGGCGCTTTGAACAAAATGAACATCCGCGCTGTATCTACACCATATTTGGAAATTACATCTTCTGGCGCTACACCGTTGCCCTTTGATTTAGACATGGTGGCATAGAGACGTTGCAACGGTTCGCCTGTCTGGGGGTCGCGCGGGTCGGCTGAATTTACCAGATTAGAAGGAATCCATTTATCTTTACCACCCTTCTTAGGATTTAGGTAAGTTAAACCCTGCACCATACCTTGAGTTAACAGGCGTTGGAAAGGTTCGTCAAAATTTAACAAGCCTCTGTCCCGCAGAACCTTAGTAAAGAACCGCGAATACAACAAATGTAAAATCGCGTGTTCAATCCCACCCACATACTGATCAACTGGCATCCAGTCGTTTATTTTACTGGAATCAAAAACTTGGTGTTCATTTTTAGCATCAGGGAAGCGCAAGAAATACCAGGAGGAATCAATAAAAGTATCCATCGTGTCGGTTTCCCGCTTCGCTGGAGTGCCACAAGTTGGACAAGGTACATTTACCCAACTCTCTAACTGAGTCAAAGGTGAACCGCCACGTCCAGTAAATTCCACCTCTTCTGGTAACTGTACCGGCAAATCTCGCTCGGGAACTGGTACTATCCCACAGTTAGGACAGTGAATTACAGGTATCGGTGCGCCCCAGTAACGTTGCCGCGAAATCAACCAATCCCGCAAGCGATATTGCACCCGCACTTTACCAAAACCTTGTTGTTCGGCGTATTCAATTATTGCTTGTTTAGCATCTGTGGAGGTCATACCAGTAAAAGCCCCAGAATTAATTAAAATTCCTGGTTCAGTGTATGCCTGGTTATATTCAATTTGGATGAGTTGTGTGACTTCATCAATGTCTGATGTTGGGGTTAAGTCAAAACCTTCAACATCATCTGGGGAAACAATGACAAAATCAACTGGCAAATCGTAATTTTTGGCAAACTTAAAATCCCGGACATCGTGTGCTGGTACACCCATCACCGCTCCAGTACCATACTCATACAGTACATAGTCAGCAATCCAAATCGGCACTTCTTCCCCTGTGAATGGGTTAATTGCCTTACCACCTGTGGGGATACCCCGCTTCGGTTTATCTTCAGAGGTACGTTCCAACTCACTTTGATGGGAAACCTCTTTAATAAAGGCTTCTACCGCTGCTTGTTGTTGTTTTGTGGTGACGCGCTTTGTTAAGGGATGTTCTGGTGCTAACACTAGGTAGCTGACACCATAAACGGTATCTGGACGTGTGGTGTACACGCCGATTTTTTCATCTATCCCAATGATGGGAAATTCCAAGTAAGCGCCTGTAGATTTGCCAATCCAGTTTGCCTGCATCGACTTGACGCGTTCCGGCCAACCTGTCAATTTATGTAAGTCATTGAGCAATTCTTCAGCGTAGTCGGTAATCTTGAAAAACCACTGGCGTAATAATTTGCGCTCAACTATTGCCCCACTCCGCCAAGAACGTCCTTCGTTATCAACTTGCTCATTTGCCAGTACAGTTTGATCGATCGGGTCCCAGTTTACAGCTGCTTCTTTTTGATAAGCTAACCCTGCTTGCAAAAACTGCAAGAAAATCCATTGTGTCCACTTGTAATAATCTGGTGAACAGGTAGCAAGTTCGCATTCCCAATCAATGGATAAACCAAGACGCTGCAATTGTTGCCGCATCTGAGCCATATTCTGATAAGTCCACTTTGCTGGCGGTACACCACGGTCAATGGCAGCGTTTTCTGCTGGCAAGCCAAAGGCATCCCAACCCATTGGGTGTATTACCCGATACCCTTGCATTCGCTTGAGGCGGGCAATCACATCGGTAATCGTATAATTACGGACGTGACCCATGTGTAGGCTGCCCGATGGATAAGGAAACATGGAAAGAGCGTAGAATTTTGGCTTATTGCTAACTGTCGATGTCTTATCTAAGCCAAGTTCTACCCATGTTTTTTGCCATTTTTCCTCAATTGCTGCTGGGTTATATCGGGAATCCACCAAAAATTCTCCTACTGGGTCTACGTCTACCTACTATGTCAACCTACCTATGTCAACATAGCAGGTTAATCTAATATTGTAGGTCAACTACTCACAGATTTATATATATCAGTGCGGTTGAGGAGCAGCCTAATTATGCTCAAACTGCGACCCTTTCAGATATCGCAAGAATTATTTGATGAAGGTTTAGGGACTTTCAGTTAAAAAAAACATCCCATCCTTGCGGGACGCTCCGCGAAGGTAGGGGTACAAGGTCTTGCGCCCCTACAAATCTACAAATAATTTGGGATAATTTATTTTTTGGAAGTCCCTTAAATGGTTAAATCAAATATAAAATTGTCTGATTTGGTGAGGGTTTTTGTCTACGGCACGCTCAAACCAGGTGAAGCTAACTATAAAAGATACTGTGCTGGCAAAGTCGTTGATGTCAAAATAGCTCTTGTACAAGGCAAATTATTTGCTCTGCCAATGGGCTACCCAGCGATGACGCTAGGGGATAGCCAAGTTTACGGATATTTACTTTCTTTTTCCCACCCAAAGATTTTAAATGAGCTAGATGTGCTGGAAGATTACCAGCCCAATAGACAAACGCCAGAAAACCTCTATAATCGACAAATTATCGAGGTTTATGAGCCACAGTCGCTCTCTCTGGGTTGGGCTTGGGTTTATTTAATGACTATTTAATGACTTTAGAGCAAGTTGATCGATTAGGTGGCTTCCTCCAACCTGGGGGCTGGTGGAGCGGCTGTGGTATAACCCCAAAGTCCAGTTATCAACTGTAAACTGTTAACTTTGCGATTAGTTTATGTCCTGTTTGGGGTCGTGTCCTTGCGGCTGTACCTGATAAATTGAATTTTCTGGAGAGGCTACTACTGCTTTCGGAATTTCAATTACCGGGTTATTTAGCCCCACCATCAGCGGCGAAGGGGGAACTATAGACGCTGAGGACGTTTGTATAGGTTCTCTTTGTGGTCGTTGTGCCAGTTGCGGCACCATCGACCCACCACCTACTAAGCCAGATATTGCACCGATCGCACAAGCAGCAACGGCTGCACTCCCCACCATCCAGTTTAAATGAGAGCGGCGGCGCAAACGTGACAATACTTGCTGAACTGTCTCTTCTGGCGACTGTTGGGCTGCTGGCACTGGGAGCGTCCGCAAGCCTTGGCGCAGCTTTAACAGTCGGGCATACAAACATTGAACTGAGGCATCATTTGCTAGCCATTCTTCTACTTGCCTGCGTTCGGTGCCTGTGACTTCACCATCGAGGTAAGCACTCAATAACTCGAAGCGATCGCGCTTCACCATATCCATAAGACCCGTTGATTCGTTGGTATGCTTGGCCATCCCATCTGACAAATCTTGAGGAAGTTGCAAAGGAGAACGGTCGTAAAACTGAGAATCAGTAGTCATCTTAACATTATTACCAATTCATTCACGGGTAAACTGGGCGGGAATTTCGGGAAAATTAGCCAATTTTCCTCCTAAAGGCAGAAATAATCTACGTCTTTCTAGTAATTCTTAATCTATGCTTAAATTCTGCCATTGGACAGAGGCAAGATACTGTAAATTAGGAGTCTAGATAATTCTGCAAGTGGGCTTGCAGTCTCGATCTAGCTCTGGCTATTCTTGACTTCACAGTTCCTAGAGAAACTCCAGTGATTTCGGCAATTTCTTCATAAGCCATGCCTTCGATTTCTCTGAGGACAATGGTAGTACGAAAAACTTCTGGTAAATCGGCGATCGCTTCCCGCAATTGCTCGTAAAATTCTCTAGTTGTCAGTTCTTCCTCTGGTCCTGGGGTATCGCCAGCGATTTCCCAATCCATCTCGCCGTCCTCTAAGGAACGGGGAGCATCCAGTGACAAAGGACTCATCACCCGTTTGCGTTTCCGTAACTCGTCGTAAAACAAGTTGGTGGCAATGCGGCTTAACCAGCCCCGAAATTTAGCAGGCTCTTGTAATCGGTTAATATTCCGATACACTCGAATCCAAACTTCTTGAGCCAAATCGGCTCTGTCAGCCCAATCTGGAGCCAGGTGGTATAGAACTCGATCGACTTGACTTTGATAGCGGCGTAATAGTTCTGCAAACGCAGCACGATCTGGTCGCAGTCCCGCTTGACAGCGCAAAATTAAATCGTGGTTAGGGAGTTTGTCAACTTGCACTGATGCTTCTGGATACTTTGCATCAACCGTTGACCAGGATACAGTAATCGATTGACTCATAGATCGTACTGGCTCTAAATCATCCCTATCTATTAGACCTGCTAATGGGACAGAAGTTCCATGCTCAGGTGACGGATTTATGACTGGAACACTGAAGCAGACAATTTTGGATACATTTATAGCAATAAGCAGAGCCACTTTTCCTTATACTGCTCCCATAGTTGCCCAAGACCCATCAACTAACAAAGGCGCAACACGATGCACATTTGAGTACTTTTAGCAACTGGGTATATACGCTTGATAAAAATAATTCAATTTGGCTATAAAAATGAAGATAAAATTTTGTAATTCTAACTTCTTGATACCTTTAAAATTCGGGTAATAATTTCTGGAAGTTAGGTTGCTGTGATTGCTAAGATGGTGATTTAATTTTTTGATTTCGTTACCAGAATAGTTGCTGATTGTTCTGATTGTGGCCCGAAGGCAGTACTAGAGTTATGTTGCTCTGGTACGCGAACTTGAAAAAAGAAATTGAGGGAAAATGTAATTGTTACCGCTAGCAATAGTTTTTCAAACATGGTTTTTCATCCACCTACACCATTAATGATTGATTGCTACATTTCAAGAGTTCCACTAAAAAGTCCGAGGAGAAGCTTACGACCCTCAGAACTTTTGAGGAATGAGGTTGCTCACTTGGAGTTTTGCCACTGGGACAATTCGTATAGTCTTAGTTTGCCCAGAGGTGTTGGCAGATTTATAGCGGAAATGATAAGTATTGATAAATTTTTGATAATCGGATGATGAACTTATCCAATTACTCGGCTGAATATGTCAGGGATAAACAATAGGCGATGGCAATGGTAAGAAATGAATCTGTAGGGCGTATGGTAATGTTGCTTTGTTTTGGCACAGCATTTTTATCCTTAGCTGTCCATTGGCGCATTACTACAGCGGAACGGCAGTTTGAAAAATCTGCATCTACTTCGATGCGGCGAGATTCTACCCGAACCGATCTTAAGGTAAGCCGCCCAGAGGGAGTCTACAAGAATCTTTCCCAAGTGAGCTTAGGGGAAATTGCGTTGGGCGGATCTGTGCCACCTGATGAAGTTACCCAAGGCTCAACTGTCGGGACGTTTACACCAAAGTCCTCTGCTATTAAGTCTCAAACTAAGTCAAAAATAATTAAGAAGAATGTAGTAAAAGCAACTACTCGTAGGGCTTCGACACTCAGGTATTCTGCTCTGAAGTCTCAAACTAAGTCGAAAATAATTAAGAATAATACAGCGAAAGCGAATGTTGGGAAGGCTTCTACTATTAAGCCTCAAACGCAGCCCCAAAAAACCATTAAGAATAATGTAGCTAAAGCAAGCGATTTACCAACTCAGACACGGCTAGTGGCGCAAGTAGAAAGACAAAATCCAGTTGCGGATAGTTGGCCAAAAGGTCTATGGTCTCAGGCTTCAGCTCAACAAATACCATCTAATAGGCTAGCAAATGCCAAGACGCAAGTGGTGGTTGATTTAAGCGATCGCCGCACTTATGTATATGCAGGAGATGAGGTGATAGCCAGCTACCCGATTGCTGTCGGTAAGAAAGGTTGGGAAACGCCCACAGGTTCTTTCCAGGTGATCCACATGAGACACTATCCAATCTGGCGTCACCCGATTACTGGTAAAGTATTTCAGGCTGGTACGGATAGTCCCTTGGGAGATAGATGGATTGGTTTTTGGTCAGATGGACGGAATGAAATTGGCTTTCATGGCACACCGGATATTGACCTGGTAGGAACGGCTGTATCCCACGGTTGCCTGAGAATGCGTAATTCTGATGTCCGATTGTTATATGAACAAGTGAGTTTAGGGACAAAAGTGTTAGTACGTGATTAATTAATTAAGAATCATTAGTCCTTTGTCCTTTGTCTAAAACAAATCACTAATGACTAATGACTCTTAAAATTATAATTTTTGCTCAAAGTTAGGTGCGTATGTTTGGAGTAAAGCACTAACTTGGCGTACAACCTCATTACCAGTATTTTTACCCAAGGCTTGCCGTTCTGGGAAGAAATCGGGTCGATCGAGGTAACGGTTAATCGCCTCACTTATTTGTTGAGAAATTAAGTCTTGCAGTTGTGCCTGAGCCGTTTGCCGCTGGAAGTTAGCACCCTCTTCTGTAGTAGCATACAAAGGTGGTAGCCGATTGAGGGCGTAAGCAGCAATATCCCCGACATCTAAAGAACTTTCGCTGGTGGCTTCAATTTCTGCGACTCGTGCGATCGCTTCTGTCAGCACCAATTCTTCCATAACGTTAATGAATTGTTTGCGCGGTACCGCCACTACCTCACCAGTCAATAGCGCACCCATCAGCCGATCCAACGCCATATACTCTTCGATTGAGAGTTCCGAGGCGTTATCACAGATTCTACCGACTTCTGCTTCCATTGCTGGTGTCAAATAACCATCCTGGAGAGCTTGTTCTACAATTTTTTCGATACTCATAACGCTTATCATCATTTATGTTGGCCAAGCAAGGTAGGGACGGTATCAATCCAATTTATTTTGCCTAATTCTCAGCAAAAAATACACAAATTGTGCAAAGACAGGATCAATTCTGCCTCTACTAGTTAACGACCTTAGTTCGCCAAGGTGTTGGATCAACAGATTGTCCGTTGACATACAGACCCCAATGTAAATGTGGCCCCGTGGCTGCACCTGTTGAACCTACTGCACCAATTAGTTGACCAGCTTTTACAAAATCACCTTCTTTAACGTTAATACGACTCAGGTGCATGAAAATACTGGTTACTCCTTGACCGTGGTCAATGCCAACTACGTTGCCGTGTATCCGAAACCCTTGGGATACCCTACCTACCAAAGCAACTCGCCCAGAGGCTGGGGCAATTACCGGTGAACCGGCAGCACCAGCGTAGTCAAGACCACGATGATAGTAGTCCTTTGCAAATGTACCATTATAGTAGCGACGTACACCATAGTTTGTACTCATCCGCCCTGCATTTGGCTTCAGGAATACTCCATTCCAATACTTTTCTGGTGTTTGTAGCGCCTTAAAAGCTGCCACACGCTTCAACTCATACTCTGTGGCATCCACTCCTGCTTTGCCAGGTGGCAAAGTAATGCGTTGTACGGGGAATTTGCGATTCAGCACATTCACTGCCAAGTTTTGCACTTGACTATCCCCTGCAACCCGAAGTGTTCTAGTTCCAGCTTTTTCTAATGGAGTTGTGGGAACAAAAGCCCGATACTGATTGGGCGCAATTTCAAAGGCTGGGTATGTATTCTTGCCACTGGCTACGGTTGGATTTTTACCATTCTCTGGATTATCTAAATTAATCTCCACCGAGAGTGTATCCCCTAATTTCGGATTCGTTGGAGTCACCTTTACTTGCAAAGCATCTACAGGCAATGCCAAGGCGATCGGGAGAACAGCAAATATTCCCTTTAACAGATTTATTCCACGGCAATTGGCTGTCAAAGTTTTGACATCAAAACCGAGCAAATTTTTGTTTGAACTACTAGTGCTATTCTCAATAATCATAAGAATTACAAAAAAACCCTTGCTTGTATTGGAAAATAGATTAGCTTATTATCGCTAGTGTTTCCTGTTTGAAGCCGATAACCATAAATTTTCGGAAATTCTCCAGGTAGTTATGGATTGCAAGGGCAAATCATTTTATCTGTAATTTTAGGAAATTGGTCTTAATTTTAATAATCAAGGTGTATGACATTGACAATGAGCATAAAATTTAACTTTCATTACATAAATAATACTTGAAGAAAATCTTGGAATCAACTGGACACTTTTTCAACTGGACACTAATATCACATTGTTAGGTTGAAATCGGTATGGGGAAATTACTTAAACTAGGTAAGTAACTCAGTGAGGATAAATTAAACTATAGGACTAGTCATAAATATTTTCAAATTTGCTGATCATAGGGCTTTATTTGCCGAAAAACTATGATAATAAGGCAGAATCACGTTTCTGCGACGCCAAAATTAAGATTTACTTTATAAATCAACTCTGAGTGAGAGAATACGCTAATTAACTTTAGGCTGATAGTATTACTTTGGACTTGAGTTTGCCATCTTCCATCTGAACGATGCGATCGGCAATGTCTAGGATGCGGTTGTCATGAGTAACCATCAAGATGGTACAGCCCTGTTCTTTTGCTAGTTTTTGCATGAGATTAACTACATCTCGTCCCGATTGACTGTCAAGGGCGGCGGTGGGTTCATCCGCGAGGATTATTTGAGGATGACTAACTAAAGCACGAGCGATCGCTACTCTTTGTTTTTGTCCTCCAGACAGCTTATCAGGGTAATAATGCAAATGATTTCCTAATCCTACTTGCTCTAACATTTGGGCTGATCTAGCTCGCATCTTTTTTAACCCAAGATGTTTGTGTAATTCTAAAGCCATTTTGACGTTTTGGAGTGCCGTTAAACTACCATGTAAGTTATGTGCTTGGAAAATATAACCATTGCGGCGTCGCGATTGCACTAGTTGTTCAGCGCTCGCACCACAAAGTTCTCGTCCCAACACTCGCAAACTACCAGATTGCGCAGAACGCAACCCACCCACTAAGGTCAGTAAGGTAGTCTTTCCAGAACCAGAAGGCCCAGTCATGATAATAATTTCACCAGCATTAATCTCTAAGTTGATATTACATAAAACTTGCTTGCGGAGTGAACCGTAACCAAAGTGGTGGTCGAGATTCTGGATGGAAATGACGGGTTTGCTAGTCATAAGTAGGTCGATTACTCGTGATGACCGTCATTTGTCTTTGATCATTAGTCATTTGTTACTACAAAGGACTAATGACTAAGGACAAATGACAATTTTTAGAACATATCAGCGGGGTCGGTGGCTTGAAGTTTGCGGGTGGCGATCGCACCGGAAATTGTACACATAATGATAGTCAGTACTAATACCTGCAATGCCCGAATCGCAGTCATGTACATGGGCAAATTTGTAGCACTGCGAGTCAGTTGATAAAGCACTAAGGACACTCCCAATCCGGGGAAGAAACCCAGTGCTGCTAATATCAACGATTCTTCAAGCACCACACCTAGCAGGTAGTAATTGCGATATCCCATTGCTTTGAAGGTGGCATATTCTCGAACGTGGGCATTAACATCGTTAGAGAGAACTTGATAAACGATGATCACGCCTACCACAAATCCCATCGATACACCTAGACTGAAAATAAACCCAATTGGGGAATTTGTTCTCCAAAAGTTATTCTCAAATTCAATAAATTCGGCGTGGGTTAATACTCTGACATCATCTCTGAGGTAGGCTTTGAGCATTGCTGCTACTTTTTTCGGTTCATAGCCTGGTTTCAGAAGAATCAAACCTAGACTGACACTGCTCGACTGTCGCCCAGAAAATAGCCGCAAAAAATTTTGATCGCTGGTAATCAGGTTGCCATCAAAGCCAAAGGAAGCCCCGACTTGGAATAAGCCACTAATGGTAATTGTGCGCCGTTCTATTTCAGTAGTCAGGGTTTTACCTTGGTCAATTTGAGCGATCGCTTTTTGATAATCTCCTCTTGCACCACGGTCAAACAAGACGGTATCCGGCATTTTGATCGCTTGCAGTTGCTGGTTAACATCTGGTAAGTCAAAAGCTGGCTTGTCTGGGTTAAAGCCGATAACTAACACCCCAGTCTCACGGTGTGTTTGGGGATTCTTCCAGATTGTGTTATTGAAATACATTGGTTCTGCTGACTTCACCCCTGGTATATCCATTGCTTGGTAAAGTCGCCGTCGAGAAAATGTAGACAAGCTTGGCAAGTTACGGGCTTGAGGGCTGGTTAAAACAATGTCTGCTTGCAAACTGCGATGTAGTCTGGTGTTACTGTCATACAGCGCAGTCTGAAAACCTAGCTGCATGAACATCAAAAGATCAGCAAACGCAATGCCTGATAATGCCACTAAAAGACGGCTTTTTTCATGATTCAGTTGCAGCCATCCTAGAGGGGTTCGCCGTTGCAGTTGTTTGAGCAATCCCATAATTAGGTACTGGAGGTTGGGGACTAGGGATTGGGGAGTGGGGACAAGGGGGACATGGAAAATAACCAATTTCCAATGTCCTATGCCATTTTCACAATTCAATTACTGCCTTAACTTGCATATTGGTTAAGGTGGCGGCTTTTTGGCTGGAAGCTTCATCTAGTCGGATGTGGACTTCTACTACTCTGTTGTCGATATTGCTAACAGGATCTGTGTTAATGACATTCTGCCGTCGCACTTGCAAGCCTTTGCGATCTACGATTCCCTGCAATTCAATTGGGAGGTTATCACCAAAGATTCGCACTTGCTGCCCTGAATGTACTTTGCCGATATCGCTTTCGTAGACTTCGGCGATGACATACATCTGGCTGGTTTGTCCAATATCTGCAATGCCATCATTTGATACTAATTCTCCAGGATAGGCATGGATCTCAAATACCTGTCCATTTTGGGGCGATCGCACCTCTGCCTGTTCAAGATTGACTTTTGCCAGATTCATAGCTGCTACGGCACGGTTGACTTCTGCTTTGGCAGCTTCTACATCCACTCCGCGCACTTCGGCGATTTCATCAAGTGTTGCTGTGGCTTGTTTGACTTGTTGCTGGCTAGTTGATTGGGTACGATTTAACTGTGCTTGGGCTTCTTGCAAGCTTTTTTGGGCGGTTTCCAAGTTTAAACGCTTACTATCCCGTTGAGAAGCGGAAATTGCGCCTTGTTGATATAGTTGCTGATAACGTTCGTCTTCTGCTTGGGCGTTACGTACTTGGGCTTGGAATCGCTCAATTGTTGCGGCTTGGGCATTAATATCACCTTGGCGTTCGGCTTCTAGACGAGCGATCGCAGCTTTTTGGGCGGTAATTTCACCGCGTTTAGCACCTGCTTGGGTGCGGTTTAGGTTTGCTTGGGCTACTTTTACCTGTTCTTCCGCTTCTTTTAAAGCTGCTTGGAGGCGATCGCGGCTGTTTAAAATTGCGATCGCTTGTCCTGCTTTTACCTTATCCCCCTCCTTTACCAACAACTTTTCTACCCGACTTCCTTCCGCAGACACCGCAGCTGAGAGTTTAATTACCTTTCCCTGTGGTTCGAGTTGCCCTAAAGCTGTTACCGTTTTTAATTGTGGTAATTGTGTTACTGGTACTTGTGCCTCTGGATTTGCATAATTTTGCCAGCGTTTTACTATATAAAAACTTATTCCGCCAACCAATAAAGATACAGTTATACCTATAGCAACGGATGGACGCAGAATCGACTTAGGGAACCTTCTGTACTCTAGCTTTGAGTTTCGCACCATAGATTACCTCTTAACTAGTGGCGCAGAAAAAAGAATAGATTAGGCTTTTCTCCGTACTTGTTTGCTAATTCCTACTTCTTGAGTCAGTGATTGTCGATTTATCACTTCCAAGTCCATAAAATAATTTGGAAATTGTTGAGATTTTACTTAGATAAAGTGATTTATCTGGCTACGATAACAACGAATATCTCTAGCGAATTAGATGTTTATGTTTTTAGCAAACTACTTTTGTTTTATGAAAGTACTCAGGTATAGTAAACGGTTTTAAAATTCCTGGTTGTAACAGCGCCAACAATCATAATCAAATTAAGTAAATAACAAAAAATATTTGGTGTGATTACGATCGGTGGAAATTCATGTCAAATTTTGATGATTATAGTGTTTCTTAATGACATGATGTACCTCACTCAACCAAGAACCGCTATAATCCCATTCAAAGATTAAAACGTTAACTAAGCCGCATTGGGATACCTGTAGCTTGCAATTCTCACAAATCAAATAGGATTGCAGTATCCCTCTTCTGTCAGTCTCCGAAAACTTTTGCCATTTCTGAATTCTAAAGCTTTTGTATAGCAAGCGATCGCCAGATTATTTCCTAATAACAAATACAAGACCTATTTTTTTCTAATAGGAAAGCCTGTATTGACTGACTGATAAAGCTTTCAGAGATTGACTGTACGGAAAGTGACAGAAGAGGGGTATTTAAGTCTGTTTGCTATTGGGAATTATAAAGATACGGATACAAAACTTTCACAATAGTTTTGACGCATCCTTTATAGTATAAATGTACCATCAGCTTTAGTTATACAGCCATGCAACCTCTTCAGCCAGTTAGCGGATCGGATTTGCAAAGATTTTTGTCAGCACCAGAGCAGTTATTGCAAGAGTCAGTAGCATTGTAATTAGCCGTTACCAGTTTCCACCAGACACCGCGAAGTCTTTTAGAGATTCTAGTTAATAGTCCTGATGAGCAGGTAGCAGAAGCAGCAAGTTTACACGTAAACTATGCAGGAGAAATAACAGATGGGTGGCAGCAAGCAGTTGATGAAATCCTGCAACAGCGTCAGCTAGGGCAAAACGACCGATTGGCGGTAGAACTACTCAAAATCGGGCCTGTACCTCCTTGCTTCCTCAGCGAATGGGTTCCATCTGAGCGACTAATTCAAGGATTGCGAAATCCCCAAATGCCGTTGCGTTATCGGTTGCAATTATTACAACGACTATCGCAAGAACCAACTTTAGAACCGAGGTTACAGGTAGCAGAGTCGCCAGAAACGCCGTCAGCAGTGTTGGAACAGTTGGCGGGTGATTTAGAATTAGCAGTGCGGTTAGCGGTGAAATTTAATCCCTGTTGTCCACCACCATTAATTGAACTCGTGGAAGGACAGTATTCCGTTGCATCTGACTGGAACACCGATAGCGAACAATTAGCTATGCTGGGGCAGAGTCGCTGGGCGTGGATCAGGTTGGCTGTGGCGCAAAATCCCTCAGCGACAGTAGAGACGCTGATGCAATTGGCTGGGGATGCTGTGTATAAAATTCAGTTAGCGGTAGCGAAGAATCCAGAAACACCCGCAGATGTGTTGGCTGTGCTAGCAGAACATCTAGATAAAGCGATACAAGCAACTGTAGCGGAACATGGGAATGCAACGGAAGAAATATTGCATCAATTATTTCCAACTCAGCAGAAACTTTTGGAAAGAAGGGAAAATTTACCAACTAGTATTTTAGAGCGATTTTTTAACGAAGTAGCGACAGAGAAACCGCTTTGGAAAAATTACAAATGGCGGTATCTGTTTCTGGATCAGCCAAATACACCAACCTGGATTTTAGCTGAGTTAGCGAATGTTGATTTGGAGGCATTGAAGAGCCAAACTAATTTTTCACTGATATTCCAAACTTTAGAAGAAGGCATGACCGTGCAAGAATGGCTTCAAGATGAGACAATATTTTTGGAATATATTGCTAAACATCCTCAAGCTACAGTGGAAATTTTACAACATTTGACACAATATCCCAATCCGTATGTAAAACTAGCTGTTGCTCGGAATTCTCAAACTCCTGAAGAACTCAAATTAAGTTTATTAGCAGAGTTAGCTGTTAATGCTGACGAGAGGATTCAAGTCAAAGTTGCGGAAAATCCTCATACACCTGTGCATATTTTGGAAATGATGGCACAAAATGAGTTTTATGAGATAAAAGTCTTACGAGAAATTCGGCGAGTTTTAGCATCAAAATATCCAGAAAATTCTCACTCATTCAAATCTACTGTTGACTATGAAATGTCTCATTTCAAGCATGAGATTTTATATCCAGCAGGTATAAATGTTGATGTTGAAAGCTGGATGAAAATTATTGAAAGTCATAATTTACTCGAAATAATGGCAAATAATTCAACATCTTGGGATACGAGTCGCCAACTGACTCCATTAATGGTGTAATTAATGCCTCAATGGGCTGAAATTATCCCCAATGTAGAAAAGAATATATTGGAACAAATTGTCAGCAACCTAGAAAATATTTTGGTAAGTATTAACATTTATGTTAAAAATACTCTGCGGTCAGTTTTTGAATTTGTTGCTGGATTTTAGAGAATTGGTATAACTTGTAAATAATTGAGGATGTTGCAGATGGCATACAGTGATTTCACACTTGCCAAAGTTCGAGAAACGTTTCAACTTGTAATTGATGAAAAGCGCAATCTATTCAAAGATGTGTCGCCTATTCAACCTTCCGCTACTTTAACAACGCTCTTAGAAGAATATACTCAACTAGCAACTGCCATCAACACTGAAAAAGCCCGTTCAGAATTACTAATTATGCCAGTTCTTACGGAAGTTAGACGGCAGTTAAATTATCAAATTTCACTGTTTTCTGGAACAGATTTTGATGTAGATAGTAGTAAAGGATTGAACGGATTTTGTGATTTTATTCTCTGCGGTTCTGAAGAACAGTTTTATATTAAAGCACCTGTACTTACAATTATTGAGGCGAAAAATGAAAATATCAAAGGTGGCTTAGGACAATGTATTGCCACTATGATAGCTGCCCAATTATTCAATCAAAATACTCAACAAGAAGTTAAGAAAATCTATGGAGTTGTCACTAGTGGAACTAACTGGCGATTTTTAATGTTGGAAGGATTAACAGCATACATTGACATAGTTGAATACTACATTAATGATGTTGATAAAATTCTCGGTATTCTGTTGCACCCATTTCAATCTTCTTTGCTACAAGCATCTTCCTAAATCAGTCATTCTCTTAACATAGAGACTATCTGCAAATATTAACATATCCGCCAATAAAAAATTAAATTATACCTATTAAACTATGCAGCCAGAAACAGAGCAAATTCTAGGAACACTAGAAGTTATTATTGAGCCTAATTCAAATTTTAATTTACCCGGACATGAAGACGGTGGATATATTTCTCCATTTGTTTGGAAAGTCTCTGAATATGGAGAATTTAATATACTAAAATTGAGTATTTTCAAAGACTGGTTACAATTGACAGATGTTGATAAAACAATTGTAAGCTGGCAAGAAATGGAGTATTTAAAAACTTTTAATAACTTTGACTTTAAAAAATATGAGAAGAATAATAGGTCAAATACAATCAAAGTCTTATTTAAAATGCTGAGTGATAAATTGCAAAATTTAGAATCTTTTGATTTAAAAGTTTACTGTTACTTACTACCCAATACTTCAATCGGTATTATTGTTGGTAAAACAATAGATAGTGATTGGATTTGTGTCTGTCCTACCATTTATAAAGAAACAGAAATTTCTCAACAGCAAATTTTTCGCTCTGAGCAGCTTCAATCAATTAGCACTAAGTAAGTTGGCGTGAAAAAACCAAAGTATGTAAAGATAAGTAAATACGGAGAA
>NZ_JABXKO010000038.1:0-30534 GCF_017114965.1 Nostoc sp. JL31 | reverse complement strand
TAACGCTATTTTCAGCTTACTACCTGTCCTTTTTCTTATCCCGAACTCAGGTTAAGGCACTAAAAGCGAACTTCGCCATGAGTATTTGGGTGGTCAAATTTTTGCGATGGCGGGGGGCAGTAAGGCGCACAATATTATTACCTTATCCCTCTTCTGTCACTTTCCGGGTATTCTAAATAAAAGTATTAGAAGAAAAAACCCTGTAAGGTAAGTAGGGCAATGGATGTAGAATTACAAATCCTGAAACATCTGGCAAGAGATGCCCATCCAACAGTTGCGATCGTAGATGAATATTGTGCAGAGTATAAAGACCTGTTCAAAGAAGTAAGAAATTATGAATGCTTCAAATATTTACACATGGGGATAACATCAACTATAAAACGAAAATCGTTACCAGAGATAGCAAAGGTAGTGAGCATAAATTCGGCACAATCATTACACCATTTCTTAGCCAATTCAAATTGGTCAGTCAATAAATTAAAAGAAAGAAGATTAAATAAGTTAAAGAAACAATTAGATGGTCGGGCAATTACATTAGTAATAGATGAAACAGGAGATAGGAAAAAAGGTAAAAAGACTGATTATGTAACTAGACAATATTTAGGAAGCGTGGGGAAAGTAGATAATGGAAACGTTTGCAGTTAATACTTATGGAGTTTATGCTAATATAACTTTTCCATTAATCGTCAAAATATTTAAACCAAAAGGAAGATTAAAGGAGTCAGATAAATATAAAACTAAAATAGAGTTAGCATCAGAGATAATTACAGAATTAATGGAATCAGGCTTCAATATTGAATTAGTATTGGCTGATAGTTTATATGGTGAAAGTAGCCAATTTATTAGAAAAATAGCTGAATATAAGTTAGGGTACGTGGTATCAATTAGAAGTAATAATGGAGTCTGTTTGCCTTCAGGGCAAAGTGTTAGGGCGAATAAGTGGTGTAAATTTGAGAGAACATTTAGCAATGAAAAATCAGAGACTAGATACATTAGGGAAATAATTTATGGTAAAAAAAGAGCCATAACTTACTGGGAAATAACTACTGACCCAGAAACCATGCCAGAAAATTCTACCTCTTTTGTGATGACGAATCTTCAAGGGAATTTGAAGAAGATTTTAGGCGACTTATATGGATTAAGAACCTGGGTAGAATATGGGTTTCGACAGTGTAAACAGGAACTAGGCTGGAGAGATTACCGTTTCACTAATTTCCAACATATTGAGAGATGGTGGGAGATTATTTTTAGTGTTTATACGATGATTAGTTTAAATTCTCCAGTCTTCTTAGGCTTCAATCAATCTCGTCAACTTGAGACTGAAGCACAAGAAAATAATGATGTTGATTTTTCTAATCATCCGCAATGGAATCATAAATCTGGATGGAAGAATACTTTAAATAATCTGCGTCTTATTATCCAACCACTTTTACTATTTTGGTTAATTTATCCCTGGTTAAGTATTTTCCCTAATTCAGATTTGTTACTAGGGTTCAATCAATTAATTGCCGCAATGAATCAATTTAAACCCTGTTATGCTTCTGGATGATTTAGCTTCTTTACTACTTGCTTATTCCGGAAAGTGACAGAAGAGGGATAAGTTATTTGCTGCTTCTCTGTCACTACCAGAGAGAATATCTACACCACCATCCCGCTTCATATTCTTTCCGGTAGCATCAAATTTTTGGTTGACAGCATTTCGTAAATTAGCAAGTGACTGATATTCGAGTTCCGGGATAAAGCCGCTTTTAAGAAAGTTTGTCCAATCCTGACCGCCATCTTTCAGAATATCAACGTCAACAATGCCAACTGCTGGTATACCCAGTTCTCTCAAAGGCTTGATAATTATTTGGACAGTTTGCTTGTTTTGAGCATTGAGAAACAAACAGTTAGGAATTCCCAACTCTGGCTTATAACGTAGCAGTCGCTCATTAATCTCCTGATAAAAAGCGCGATCTGCATCAGATTCGCGCATTTATCGCCTTTGATCGCGATCGCACTTCCTGTTTCTCTACCAGCTTGACTTACAGCAGTAATTAGCAAGAATTGATACCGTCCACGCCATAAGTATTTGCGATCGCTTAATCTTATATTGAAGGGTAAAAAACCCAGCTTTTCTATGAAAACCGGGTTTTTAAGTAATTGTTAATTTATTTTTGGGCAGTACAACAGGGCAATAAAGGCTTACTTACAACTTCTTTAATGTCTACTGAATTTAACAAATCTTCCCAATATTTCTGAACTTCGGGATCGTTAGGACGCTGGCGGCGTAAATTAGCTAAAGTTCTCAGAGCATCTTCCCAAAATCCAGCGGTGGCAAATAAAACTGCACGATCCAAGTCTGTGTTTGGTTGGTTTAGCTGAAGAGATAGGTTTTCATCTTGCGATCGCACAATTGTACCTTCTACATAAGAGTCTTTATCGCGGTTATTAGGATCGCAAATCATCGAAAAAGTCCAATTGTACTCTTTACCGATTTGTAGAGATGGCTGATCGACAGGTACATTTACGCTAACAATACCATTCTGCCCGACAGGTTTGAAAGTCCCCTTATATAATGGGTCAATGCTATCACCATCCCGCAAAACAAATTCTAGTGCTTGCACTGTTGTCGAGGTTTGAGGAACGTAGAAAAAGAATGTGGGACGCTCTGATGTGGTGCGTTGAGCTTCCTTATCTGTCGGTGTCAGGGGAATAAGGTATTGTCCAGTTTGAAAGCAACTTCCCCGCGTTCCTGCTGACCTTACTCTACCAGGTCTACCTGGGACAAAGGCGATACGATTTCTACCGCGTTGAATGTAACTTGTAACATTTCTAATTGCAGCAGTAGCATATCTATCTCCAGGACGTAGCCGCTCTGCTTGCTGAAAATTCAATAAAGCTTTTCTATAGTTTCTCCGTTTGGTTTCGTTATAACCAAGCTGCATATATTGGGTGTAAGCCGATTTTGCTTGTGCCAATTGGTAAACTGACTCTGTTGCCAAAACCTGAGTAATGCTTACAGGCTCAAAGGGCAGAAATGCTAAAGCAGCAAGCAGATAACTTGCCCAAAATCTATATTTCATGATGTTTATGTTTACTTGTAGTACATTATTTGGGTATACATAATACAATAGCCTAAGCTTTACAGTGACAAGACTTTATGTGTGCTACTTTCTGGGAAGGCTGAGGTAGTATTGTAATTTTTTTTCACAACAAAATTCCCAACTTCTGAAAAAAGTTGGGAATCTTAACCTTTGGATTTTCAGTAGTCTAAAGTTGATAAACTATTAGCTTTTGCCTATTCCTTAATACAATACAGTTCAGTTAAGCAATTTTTTCCTTCTCTTTCTTCTCTCTGCGTCCTCTGCGCCCTCTCTACGAGACGCTGCGCGTTGGCGGAAGCCTCTCGTAGAGAAGGCGGTTCGTTAAAAAATTGACTTGGATAACAGAGTTTTAGCCTTAACCCAAGCGGATTGTTCCTTAATAGACATCTGGTGAAATTAAAGATACCTTATCTAGAACCCTTGTAGAGACGTAGCACTGCTACCTCTCTACATTTTTTCACTCTTATATTTAATGAGGTACAGCCAATTGTTCATCGGCTACCTGAACATGATCGGCAACAATTTTGCGGAATGCATCACCTTCAATTGTTTCCTGTTCTGCTAGCAAATCTACTAAACGCTCCAAAACTACGCGGTTTTCTTCCAACAGTTCTTTGGCCTTAATGTAAGAATTGCTAACAATTTCGCGCACTTGTGAATCAATTTTGGCAGCAATTTCCTCAGAATAGTCTGATTTATTCATCCAGTCACGTCCTAAAAATACCTCTCCACTCTGATTTTCCAAGGACAATGGGCCTAATTCTGACATCCCGAAGCGTGTCACCATCTGCCGCGCCATCCCTGTCACGTGTTGCAAGTCATTGCTTGCACCTGTGGTCACTTCTGGCTTCCCAAAAACGATTTCCTCGGCGGCGCGACCACCCAAAGTAGCAGTAATCCGGGATTTTAGTTGAGAACGGGAAATTAACCCCTGTTCTTCGTTGGGAGTAAACCAAGTTAATCCCAGTGCTTGTCCCCGTGGAATTAATGTAACTTTCTGCACAGGGTCGTGGTCTTTGAGCAAGGTGCCCACTAAAGCGTGTCCAACTTCATGATAGGCAATCAAGCGCTTGCTCTTACTATCTACTAAGGCGGTACCTTCCATACCTGCAACAACTCGGTCTACAGCAGCATCGATTTCTAAAAGGGTGACAGCTTCTTTGCGTCTTCTAGCGGTGAGAATAGCGGCTTCGTTGAGTAAGTTAGCTAAGTCTGCACCAGTAAAACCAGGGGTGCGGCGAGCGATCGCTTCTAATGATACGCTAGGATCGATTTTCTTATTCCGCGCGTGGACTTTCAAAATTTCCAGTCGCCCTTTGAGATCGGGTGGATCGACCATCACTTGTCTGTCAAAGCGTCCCGGTCTGAGTAATGCTGTGTCTAAAACATCTGGGCGGTTTGTGGCAGCAATAATAATGATGCCTGTGTTACCTTCAAACCCATCCATTTCGGTGAGCAGTTGGTTGAGGGTTTGTTCGCGCTCGTCGTTACCGCCACCGATCCCAGCACCCCGTTGTCTACCTACTGCATCAATTTCATCGATAAATATTAGACAAGGGGCATTCTCTTTGGCTTTCTTGAAGAGGTCGCGCACGCGAGATGCACCCACACCAACGAACATTTCCACAAATTCTGAACCGGAAATACTGAAGAATGGTACACCAGCTTCACCAGCGATCGCTTTTGCTAGTAAAGTTTTACCAGTACCAGGAGGGCCAATTAACAGCACTCCTTTGGGAATCCGTGCGCCTACAGCAGTAAATCTTTCTGGCTGTTTCAGGAAAGTCACAACTTCTTCAAGTTCTTCTTTAGCTTCTTCAACCCCGGCGACATCTTCAAATTTCACTCCAGTTTTTGCCTCCATTTGGAAGCGAGCTTTGGATTTGCCGAAATTCATCGCTTGGCTAGAAGCATTAGTAGAGCGTCGGAGGAACAATAGCATTAAAGCTACTAGTGGCAAAATCCACATCAAGTTGATCAACAGTCCAACAGCAGCTCGACTGTTCGCAGAGGAAACTTCGCCAAAATCAACATTCTTATCTTTGAGAATGTTGATTAACTCTGTGTTTTGCGCCAAAAGTCTCACCTGTTGCGGTGGTGTATTATCTTTTTGTCCCTTGAGATAAACCTTTGCTAGCTGTTCGGTTTCGTCAAGCTCTACTTTCTCGACTTCTCCCGCCTTCACTTTCTTGATCAAGTCACCATAATTTAGCGAGGCGGTTTCTGCCTTTTGTGCCATGACAGGAGTACTTCCGAAAATTCCTGGCAACATAATCAAACTAGCAGCAATTGCACCAAACCAAGCAACGCGCTTTGAGGACTGCCTTTTTATCAATGCTTTTTTTCCCGAATTTGTCATAATAATTACCCTTTGTCTGCTGGCACAAGTTAAGCGCTGGTTTTATGCCTATTCTTCTATCAAAAATTGTAATAACTGGAAATTACACTTTTCTTATCTAGTCTAACTTCCTCACAAAAGCATTCCCAAGTTTCTTCAGGCTATTACATAAAGTTGAGCGAGCGTTATCTAGTATGCAGCTGTTAAAACTGGGCATTGGGTACAAGAGGCAGAGGGGCAAAAGGGCAGAGTGGAAAAATCTTACTGCAACTTCTCCTCTGCTCCCCATTCCCCAGTAGATATTAATTTGACACATTACGGCACAAATCGCTAAGATAAACATAGTCATAACGATTCCGCTTTTTAAGAAATCTGGTGATAGTAGCTAGTTAATAGTTTGTGGGTTAATTATGGTGAAAATTATTGGCATTGGTGGTAGTTTAAGACCCAACTCTTATACCCAGCTTGCTTTAGAAGTCGCAGCGCAAAGGGTTGAAGCTGTAGGTGCAGAGGTAGAAATTCTCGATTTACGACAGTTGCAGCTACCATTTTGCACTGGCGCAAAGGAGTATCCAGAGTATCCAGATGTTCAGCGGTTGCAAGAAACAGTTAGTCAGTCCGATGGGTTAATTTTAGCGACACCTGAGTATCATGGTGGCGTTAGTGGTGTCCTGAAAAATGCTCTGGACTTAATGAGCTTTGATCAACTATCTGATAAAGTAGCAGGATTTATTAGTGTTTTGGGTGGTCAGTCTAATAGCAACGCTCTAAACGAACTACGGTTAATTACCAGATGGGTTCATTGTTGGTCTATCCCTGAACAAATTGCGATCGGACAAGCTTGGGGTGCATTCAGTCCTGAAGGCAAACTAGTAGACGAAAAGCTCTCTCAAAGATTTGATCAATTTGCTCAGAGTTTAGTTGATAACACTCGCAAACTACGGGGCGTAAATTAATTGTAGGGTGGGTCTAGTTTTGCCCACCCTAGTAAACTCAAAACTTAATGATGATGGTGGTGATGATGGTGATCCCCAGCTAGTTGGGGATTAATTGCCAAAGGTTGCTCCGACAACAACTCTGCTATATGAGCATCAGCCCATTGCGCCACCATTGTCAAGAATTCTGGATGATCGTTGACGCAAGCCATTTGCACGTAGTTTGTACCAGGATGCTGTTTCTCTAAAGTATGGATGATATGGTGTACATCCAATAGAGTTTCGTGGTTTTCTGTGGCAAAGCCAATTGGCATAAAGATCACTACTTTCGCACCCAATTGAATCAGGTTATTAGCAGCCTGCTCTGCATTTGGCTGCGTCCAATCAATTAGGGGTGTGTCATGATTGAGCCAACCCACGGAGATTAAGGGATAGCGGTTAATCAACTTATCCCGAACCAACTCGTACATTGCTTCACTTTCGGCAATCCCAGAAGTAAAGCCTTTAGCTTTATGGGGACAGCCGTGGTTCATTAATACAATACCGATTTGAGAAGGGAGATAAGCTGCGGCTAACTCAGCAATTTTCTCTTCAACCAGATGAGCCATTAAATCGATGTAAGCTGGTTCGTTGAAGAAAGAAGGAATGTAACGCTGTGCTTTAACCCAGTGTTCCTCACCATCAGTCAACTCAACGAGAGCATTGTTAACTTGCTCGATCGCAATCCCACTAGTAAAAATAGAATCAACAACCAGCAGTGGGTAAATCAGCAGCTTATCGAAGCCTTGGTTTTTGATTTCTGCCAAGACTTGATTGGGTAGAAAAGGGGCGCAGAAGTTAAAAGCCTTGAAAACTTGAACCTTATCGCCCCATTTTTCTTGTAAATTTTTCTCAATCCCAGCCCGTTGCTGTTCAAAAATCGCATTGTGTGGGGAGATAAAATCGTGGTGTGTGTGTCCCCACTCATGGCGGTCAAATAGCGCCAAAAGCTTTGCCAGAGGCGGATAAATCCAGGTTGGTACTGGTGCGAATTTTGCTGTCAGTAGATTTAAAGCCTGTTCGTTATAGTTGGCGAAATCTTCGTAGCTTTCGACTTCGCCGTAGCCCATGAGCAATACGGCTACACGGTCTTTACCTGATACATGCTCGTGAGTGTGTTGTACTTTTTCCGGCGTGGCAACCACAATTAGTTCCTCAATATAACCAGAGTGCAGAGAGATATAAAGTTAGGGAATAGCTTACGCATTTTCCCTTATAGTAACTTATTATCCCATCCGGGGGGATAGGATAGGTGCAAAAATGAAAATAATAAGTCAAAAGACGTATAAAATTTACGTGGCTTAATACACTTCTTGTATAAATACCCAACAGAGGTTGGAAATTTTGAAGCGGTTTAAAACTTGACATTAGAATTATTAGACCTGTCTTAAAAATAGAGGCTAAAACAAAGCAAAATCATTCCCAGATTATTTTCATTGTTCCTTGTAAGCGCAGCTCATGGAGTCTCTTACACAAATGCAAAATTTGCCCTTTCTTTCTCCCAATTTTGCGAGAAGCAGAGGCAATTTCAAAATCCCTGTCCCAAGGGACAGGGATTTAGGGTGAGGGCTTTTGATTTATGCAAGAAGTCTAATGTCCAATACCCAATTTTTGGAATAGACAGATGAATATAATTATTTGCCCTGGAATTCATGAGCCAGAGTTAACTGAAAGCTTTAGAGTCGGATTGTTAGATTTAGTTTCTCATGGCGCGATCGCACACAACCCCACAAATGTACTGATTTATCCGGGTAAAGATGTTTTGGTTTTATCAGCCTTGCACATTTTGCAGTTTTTGCACGTTAGCGTAGCTCACCGCAGGTATCGCTTAACCGACTCTCTAGAATCACCAATTATATTCATCAGCTTTAGTGCTGGCGTAGTTGGGGCAATAGGGGCAGCACATTTGTGGCAACTCTTGGGTGGTCGTGTCAAAGCGTTTATTGCTATAGATGGATGGGGAGTCCCATTACAGGGTAATTTCCCTATTCATCGGATGAGTCATGATTATTTCACCCATTGGAGTTCATGTTTGCTAGGCAGTGGGCAAAATAACTTTTATGCAGAGCCAGCAGTCGATCATTTGTCCATCTGGCGATCGCCCCAAATTGTACAAGGCTGCTGGGTAGATTCATCCATTGAGATTATTCCACCCAAAGGTCGTCTGACAGCAACTGAATTTTTGCTTATGCTGTTAAAGCACTATCAAGCAAATTAATCCGGACAATGGAGTAAGTAAACAGGAGTTAGGAGTGAGGAGTGAGGAGTGATGAAGGGAACAGGTTACAGGTGACAGTCAAGAAAAACTATACCCCATAGCCCATGTCCTATGCCCCATGCCCCATGACCTATGCCCCATCTACCCAAAATAAGTATCTAATGTTTCCAACTGAACCGGCTGCTGTTAATAACGGCTTTGGCGCACTACTAAAAAACCGTGGTTTTATGCTCCTGTGGATTGGGCAACTCCTGTCCCAGTTAGCAGATAAGGTCTTCTTCGTTTTGCTGATTGCTCTGCTGGAGAACTACCCACCGCTTCCTGGTTTGGCACAAAACTCGATGTACTCAACCTTAATGCTGTCGTTTACAATCCCAGCAATTTTGTTCGGCTCTGCCGGTGGTATCTTTGTTGACCGTTTGCCAAAAAAGCTGATTATGGTCGGCTCAGATGTCGTGCGGGGAATATTAACGCTGTGTCTTCCCTTGTTACCACGACACTTCTTGATTCTGTTAATCCTGACTTTTGCCATTTCCACGGTGACGCAGTTTTTTGCACCAGCTGAACAAGCAGCGATTCCTTTGTTGGTGAAGCGAGAGAATTTGTTGGCAGCCAATGCGCTGTTTACCAGCACGATGATGGGAGCTTTAATTGTTGGTTTTGCCATTGGAGAGCCGATTCTGAGTTTGGCGAAAAGCTGGATGGGAGAAGAATACGGTCAGGAGCTTGTGGTTGGTGGATTATACATATTATCGGCTGCGATCATGCAGCCAATTAAGTTTAAAGAACCCAAACTCCAGCGGGAACACCAGGCATCAAATCACCCTTGGGCTGAATTCACCGAGAGCCTCCGCTATCTGAAGAAAAATCCTTTGATTTTAAACGCTATGCTGCAACTGACAACCTTATATTGTGTGTTTGCAGCCTTAACAGTGCTGACGATTCGATTAGCTGAGGAGTTTGGTCTAAAAGAAAAACAGTTTGGCTTTTTCTTGGCAGCAGCAGGGGTAGGTATGGTCTTTGGTGCGGCAATTTTAGGTCATTGGGGTGATAAATTGCATCACAAGCCTCTACCTTTAATTGGATTTGTGATGATGGCACTAGTTTTAGGGGTGTTCACTTTTACGCACAACTTGTTGCTGGCGTTAGGACTCTGTGCATTTTTGGGTGTAGGTGCTGCCTTAATTGGTGTCCCTATGCAAACTTTAATTCAACAGCAAACACCACCTACCATGCACGGCAAAGTATTTGGCTTTCAAAATCATGCCGTCAACATCGCTCTGGCATTACCTCTGGCGATTACTGGGCCATTAACTGATGTTCTGGGCTTGCGATTTGTGCTAGTAGGAATGAGTATTGTTGTCGTGGTTGTTGGTGTTTGGGCTTGGAAAAATACCCGCAATGTCTTGCAAGACGTAATTTAACTAATGTAAGCTAATAATCTAGCTTTATATTTAATATAAAAATTAATAAGATTTTGATTGAAGTTTTCAATTAAAATGAAATCTTAACTACAGAATTCAGCATTAACTTTAGCTATAGTCTGAGGTTTGACCGTGCGATCGCTTTCCCCAATTAGTCTCCCACAAACTGAGAATCAAAAACAGTCTCGTGCTTCTAGCCCGCCAATCGTGCCCAAACGTGCATCTGGCGGTTTTGCTCTGCTTGACAGCCTTCATCGCCACGGCGTTGATTATATTTTTGGTTATCCTGGTGGGGCAATTCTCCCAATTTACGACGACCTGTATAAGGTGGAAGCAACTGGTGCTATGAAGCACATTCTCGTGCGACACGAGCAAGGCGCAGCCCACGCCGCAGATGGTTACGCCCGTGCTACAGGCAAAGTAGGAGTATGCTTTGGTACTTCTGGCCCAGGAGCAACTAACTTGGTGACAGGCATCGCCACAGCCTACATGGATTCAATCCCGATGATTGTGGTTACAGGACAGGTAGCACGTCCATCGATTGGTACAGATGCGTTTCAAG
Source organism: Nostoc sp. JL31 (assembly GCF_017114965.1). NCBI lineage: Bacteria > Bacillati > Cyanobacteriota > Cyanophyceae > Nostocales > Nostocaceae > Nostoc > Nostoc sp. JL31. The sequence continues at coordinate 19,932 of NZ_JABXKO010000038.1, read as the reverse complement.
AAACCGATATTTATGGGATTACCCTACCAATCGTCAAGCACTCTTATGTAGTGCGTGACCCCAAAGATATGGCGCGAATTGTCGCCGAAGCCTTCCATATCGCTAGTACTGGGCGTCCGGGTCCAGTTTTGATTGATGTCCCCAAAGATGTAGCTTTAGAAGAATTTGACTATGTACCTGTAAAACCAGGCTCAGTGAAGTTACGCGGTTATCGTCCCACTGTGAAGGGAAATCCTCGGCAGATTAATGCCGCGATCCAGTTGATTACTGAAAGTCGCCGTCCGCTATTGTATGTGGGTGGTGGTGCGATTGCAGCTGGTGCCCATGAAGAAATCAAACAACTAGCTGAATTATTCGATATCCCTGTCACCACAACCTTAATGGGGATCGGTGCCTTTGACGAACATCATCCCCTAGCTTTGGGAATGTTGGGGATGCACGGCACCGCTTACGCTAACTTCGCCGTTAGTGATTGTGACTTACTGATTTGCGTCGGCGCTAGATTTGACGATCGCGTTACAGGCAAGTTAGACGAATTCGCTTCCCGCGCCAAAGTAATTCACATCGACATCGATCCCGCAGAAGTTGGCAAAAACCGCATTCCCGAAGTGCCCATCGTCGGCGATGTGCGGAACGTGTTAGTAGACTTATTGCGTCGCTGTAAAGAAACAGGGATTAAGGCGACACCGAATCAAAACCAAGAGTGGTTAAATTTAGTCAACCGTTGGCGCGAAGAATATCCTCTGATAGTACCGCACCATCCCGACAGCATTTCACCCCAAGAAGTAATTGTAGAAGTAAATAGCCAAGCACCCAATGCTTTCTACACCACAGATGTCGGACAACATCAAATGTGGGCGGCACAATTCCTGAAGAACGGCCCAAGGCGGTGGATTTCTAGTGCTGGTTTGGGAACGATGGGTTTTGGCTTACCTGCGGCAATGGGCGCGAAAGTGGCGTTTCCTGATGAAGAAGTCATTTGTATCAGCGGTGATGCTAGTTTCCAAATGTGTTTACAGGAACTAGGAACAATTTCACAGTATGGAATAAATGTCAAGACAATAATTATCAACAACGGCTGGCAAGGGATGGTGCGCCAGTGGCAGCAAGCCTTCTATGGCGAACGTTACTCATGCTCCGACATGGAAGTGGGGATGCCAGACGTAGAATTATTGGGAAAAGCTTATGGCATTAAAGGTATGGTAATCAGCGATCGCAGTCAATTAAAAGATGCGATCGCTGAAATGCTAGCACACAAAGGGCCAGTAATCTTAAATGTCCACGTCACCAGAGACGAAAACTGCTATCCAATGGTAGCCCCTGGCAAGAGCAACGCTCAAATGGTCGGCTTGCAGAAGCAACCGCCAAAAGCAGCAGCCGAACCAGTGTATTGTAGCAACTGCAATGCAAAAAATGCTCCTACCCATAACTTCTGTGCTGAGTGTGGGACGAAGTTATAACGCTTTTTGATAATTCAAGACCAGAAAGATAGGGGAGCAAGGAGAAGGGGAGAAAGATGCAAGAATTCTCCCTAATTCCTGCCCCCTTTTCTCTTGCGTAGGTGCCGCTTAATCTTCCAGATTAGGTTGAGATAAAAAGATATTTCCTAAGTAATTTACTAAATCGCTTTGACTAAAAAAAAATCTCATTTTAATTAATTATTGTCTGTCTTATCTAATAGAAATGGGTCGTGGTTTAAGAGGATGTTTTAAAAGTCATGATTGATGTATCAAATATTTTTTACCCATCCCTAATCCTCCCCGTATGTATTGGGGAGGGAACCAGATTTTTTCTTGTTTCCCCCCTTTACAAGGGGGGAGTAAGGGGGGTAACAACGCAATAAAAATCACAGTCAAACACTTTTCAAAGATCCTCTAACGAGACGCTGCGTGTAGCTTGCTTCTCCGTAGGAGTATGCGGTTCGTTTTTTTCTTATACTTCACTCCTAATATGGTTTAGCGCATCTTCATACAGAATCGGTATTAGTGCATATTGCTGAAATATACAGGCATTTATTAACGAAAACTACTTTATCAAACTTAGGTTTTATTAAAAATTCATATACTTTTTGCTTTAATTAGTTAAATATGCGAGTTAGAGTTGATTTTATATAAATCAGCTTTGTCAAAAAGTTCAGTAACATTCCTCTTTTATTAACAAGCTAAATATCAATAGAATATTAATGGTTGTGCTGGCTTAGTTGATTAAAAAAAACGTCAATTATTCCAGGTGTATCTATTTCTAACTCTCTTTCAGGCAAATTCAGTAGTCTTAAAATAACTGCTCTCTTTCTTTTTATAAAAGAGAGTTTAGCTTCCCATTGATTGAGGGAGGTTAGATTGTTGTTAGCAAATTAATGTACTAAGCATTAATAGTCTATTCCTTTGGAAATCGCTGTGTTCAAGTTTTATCGGACAACAGCGTCATGATTTCTATTGGAAAATTGCAGTTTTGTTTCTAACTGAGAACTAACACAACTTCTTTAAGCTTTGAATATTTATCAACCCATTTTACTAATCCCTATGCAACAATACATTTCTCATTTGCTCATACTGGTATTAGGAACAAGTTCAACTTTTATCGTTACTCCATCTCAAGCTCAAACTCCGGTAAAAACTAACAGTCAAAATCCTGAGAATGTTACTTCCATATCTTCAAGTTCATCTTCGGCTACCCAATTGAGTAATTTTGCCAATTCTACTAATAGCAAACCACCTCTTTTTTCTGAGGCAACTAATAACTCTTCTGCTACTAATGGCAATATAACAGCAAATAAGCCTCGTCCACGGGTTCCTATATTCAGCAGAATTTTTCCCACACCTTCGATGCAGCAATAATTAGCAGCGAAATATTTAGTTTATTTACTTGGGAAATTAGCTCCCCTTCTCTCAAATTTGAGAGAAGGGGTTGGGAGAAGAAGGCAAATTTTGTACTTGTACAAGAGGTCTAATATACTTTGACCTCTCTCCTAAAAGAAGAGAGGCTTTGAGCGTTAATCCCCAACGCTTAGATATATATTGGACTCAACTGAGAACCGCTATATATATTAGTCAGACTCTGATTTGCTTTATGCTTGTAGCTGACAGAGTAGTAAGCCAAACCATTGATTTGGATCTGTCCACACATGAAGAGGTAATAAACCTTGTGCGGTTAGTTGCTGTTTAATGGTATTAAGGTCAAATTTGCGGGAAATTTCGGTGAGGATAGTCTCATCTAGTGCAAAATTAACCTTAAGATTAAGAGCGCGTAATTCTACAATTTGCGATCGCAGGCTGCGTAAATGCATTTCTATTTGATGCTCGCTTTCATTGTAAAATGCCCGGTGTTCAAACTGGGTGGTGTCAAAGTTACCCTCAAATCGCTGATTTAAATGTTCCAGCATATTCAGGTTAAATGCAGCTGTTACTCCCTGGCTGTCGTTATAAGCTGGTTCTAAAATCTGTTTTGGCTTTCGTAAATCTATCCCCAATAAAAAATACTCACCTACTTGTAGAGCATTGGTAATATGAGAGAAGAACACATCACACTCATCAGGTGTAAGATTACCTAAACTGCTACCAATAAAACAAATCATCCGGCTGGGTAATTGCGCCGGTAGGAGTTTTGCAAGGGCTAATTCATAGGTTCCCGCTAGTGCATAAACTTGGAGTAAGGGATAATCTTCTAATAACTGCTTGGCACTACTTTCCAACATACCTGCACATACATCAATTGGTAGGTAGTGCAGAGGATAGCCTAGCTGCTGATAGGCATCTAGTAAAATGCGGGTTTTACTAGAACTGCCACTGCCAAGTTCTACCAATTCACAAACACCAGTTATCTTGGCAATTTCACCAGCATACTGCTGTAAAATCGTTGTTTCTGTGCGTGTAAGATAATATTCTGGTAAATCACAGATTTGCTCAAACAGATCGGAACCACGGTCATCATAAAAGTAACAAGGGGGTAGAGATTTAGGGGTTTGAGTTAATCCCTTTACTACATCACTCCCAGCACTAGCTGCAACTATTTGAGTTGCAGCTACCAAACGCTCTATCAGCAAGCGTTTTTCAACGTTGCTTTGAGAAGTAACCTTGCTGTTAACAGCTTTAGATATCGACATGAAACCTCCGTTTGCTCGGCGTAATAGGTTACTTTGATAGCAGACCTTTACCCCAATCAGTGAAACACATAGCCATAGCTAATAAAATCATGCCTGAGCAATATAACTCAAGCTTTAAAGCTATTTTTCAGCATTTTCCCATTAGAATAATAGCAAGTAAGCGCCTAAGTGCTATATTCTAGCAGTGAGAAAGACTCGGTACAGGCAATATGCCCAAGTGGCAGCCAACAGCAACTCAAGTCAGGATGAGGTTGACTAGAGAATGTGGCTTCGTCCATATCCTGCAATAGCGCAAAATTTTTCGAGCGATATTTATCAAAGCCTTGAGAAATAGCCTTTTTCACACTAGATTTGCTCAATTTGGATCTCACAGTCTGCTCCCACACTAATCATGCTATTTTCTGGGCAAGCAATCCAATTACCTAGAAATAGAGGTTCAGATGCAATAATTACGGATTGTGGGAAAGTCGGTATCTTCTCGTATCCAGTAAAGAGATGGAGGCGGTGAATTGGTAGCAAAACGAGAAGCTAAGCTAATCAGCATTTAAGTTGCATAAAAGTAGGGCTAAAGCCCTTACTACAAGCGAATCATTCTGGAAAAATGAATGACGATTAGCTTATTAAACGATATCCATCACTAAAAACTACATTGAGTGAGGCTTCTGCTTGATAGCGTTTTGCCATCTCTGAAAGCGTTAATAATGTGGTGCGTAAAGTATATTCTGGAGGTCGATGTTTGTTAATTTGACTTTGCGAAAGTAACAACGCAAAAATGTGTTCTGAGTCGGTACTGCCATTAATTTTTTCGTAAAAATCTTGGGTTAAAGTGCTGCGGATTTTTCTATGTAATGTTTTGCGGAAATTCTCGATTCGTCTATTGTGAATAAATAGCTGTTGTTGATGGTTAAAAGGCTGACAATTTGCAAAATCTACGGCTTGTTATGGTGTAGCACTGCGGACATAAGCAAGTACACACTTTGATTCGACGTAACGGCTAAGATTAGGTAGGTTTATATCATTCCAAATAGGTAGAGTATTTTTGTAGATAAAAGGGTCAGTATCTTTTTGATCATGATACCAACCCACACCAAAGCTATCTGCATTTACCACTCCAGAAATCATTTCGCGGGGTTGATAACTCTGGACTATAAGTGAGTGTTCTGGTTTATACAAAAGATATTCTAAAGAAATAGGCGAACCGAGGTAAGCAAGTAAACGGCACATTATGAATATTCCAACTTCTATTAATACAATTATTGGGCAACAGCCTTATCCGTTTTTATTCACCATCATCAGTGGTTCTCACTTATATGGCTTTCCCTCAGCCGATTCTGATTATGACTTGCGTGGTGTGCATATTTTACCAGTTCAAGAAGTAGTGGGATTACAGACTAGAAATGAAACTATTGAAGTTTCAGAAGTTCGTGAATCTTTAGAGATTGATTTAGTAACTCATGATGTCAAAAAATTCTTTTTGTTGCTGCTTAAAAAGAATGGTTATGTATTAGAACAATTGTATTCTCCTTTAATATTAATAACCTCACCTGAACATGAGGAATTGAAAATTATTGCTAAAAATTGTATTACCCGTCATCATAGCTACCATTTTATTGGTTTTGCTGCAACACAATGGAAGCTTTTTGAGAAAGAAAATACGCATCGAATTAAGCCATTACTTTATGTTTACCGAGTTCTATTAACTGGAATTTATCTGATGCAAACAGGAATAATTGAGTCTAATTTAATTGAGCTAAATGAGGTTTTTAATTTACCATATATTTCTGATTTGATCGCCCAAAAATTAGCAGGTACAGAAAAGTCTGTTTTGTCAGAGATTAATGTAGCTTTTCATCAAAGAGAATATGAACGTCTGTGCAATAAGTTACAGGAAGAATATCAATCTAGTCCATTACCTGAAACACCTTCAGCTAATGCAGCTTTAGATAATTTGTTAATACGCCTACGAGCAAGGAGCTATAAATTATAAGTTTTTAACTCCTCATTACAGCTTTTAAAAAAAAATAAATTTAGTAATTCTAAATAACGGTAATAGTTTATTTTTATTTTAATAGGTAAACTGATTGCAAACTCCGCCCATTCTGAAAATTATGATTGAGGAATTGGCCAAGTTTATTTGTTAGAAAATATTTGTGTTGATTTATTAGTTTTTGTAGATACATGATAGTCAGTTTCCCTACTTAAAAAGGAAGGAATTGAGTTTATCATTTACAGCTTAGAAGTTGGGTATTACAATGCTTAATATACTATGGCATACTTGTATAAAATATGCCGTAAAAGGTGGTAAATGAGCTTCTAAAAAATGGAGTTATAGAGTTAAGAGTTTTTAACTCTATAACTCCTAACTTTTTTACAACTTCAAATTCCAAGCAGCAAAAGCTAAAGCACCCCAACCTGCAAGAAAGGCTGTGCCACCTAGTGGTGCGATCGCTCCCAAGGATTTAATACCGGTTAAGCTAAGGGCGTACAAGCTACCTGAGAAAATAGCAATGCCAATGATAAACAGCCATCCACTGGCTACAAGTGTGGGTTGAGGGGACTCGGTACGACTAATTAGTATGGCTACTAGAAAAAGTGCAAGAGCATGATACATTTGGTAACGAGCGCCAGTTTCAAAAATTTCTAGCGATCGCTCACTAATCTTTTCCCGCAAGGCATGGGAAGCAAAAGCACCAGCAGCAACCGACAAACCGCCTAAAATGGCGGCTACGCTCAAAAAAATCTGCGTCATTAGACTTAGCCGTAAGTTGAAGATCGTCATTGGTCATTGGTCATTAGTAAATAACAAATGACGAAGGACTAATGACAATTAAACATCAAAATGATATGATACAGCCCCTTCTTCGTTCACCTTAAAGTTTGCATTGAATTCTTTAGCTTTTTCATCTAAATATTGTCTGGCGTGGGCTGCGGGTAGTTGTGACTGGATGGCAAAGCCTAAAACAGTTACGCGCCCATTATTTTCTTGTAGCATCTCATAAAAAATCGATTGTAAGCGATCGCTAACTTGTTGATTAATCGCCTTTTTCTCCTGCCGACTTTGACGGTACAATCCCAATGCTAACCACGTGCCCAGCGTTAGGGTAGGGACGCCAAAAATTAGACCACCAACAGCAGCATTATTATCTTCATAAGTAGCATTCGGTGCGTTAAACTCATACTCACCCGTGGGTATTATGATGGCTTTACGTGTAGCAAATTTTTCTAATGCCGCGGTTGCTGATAGAGTTACAAACATGAATCCGAGTGTCAGTAGCCAACCGGCAGCTAATTTTTCAGCAGTTTTCATAGTTTCACTTCAGATTTACACTTTGCTTGCGATTTTAACCTGACTTTCATAAAGGTTCCAATATATCAATTTACTCCCGGCGACAGTTTTTTCGCTTTTACACAATATTTTTGCCTACATTGCTTACTTAATGCAGCGTTGGTTAATACAATGTCAACCCGTTATGGTATGAAATTAGAGAAACTAAATAAACAAGAAATTAAATATACCTATGAAACCCTTTGAGTCAGCATCCCCAGAAGTGTGATATTTTCTGTTGAAGCTTCAAAGAAGAAGTTTTATTTAAATAAAACGTAAATATAATTATTAACTTTCACTATTCTCTTGGGAGCAGTTGCGATCGCTTCCTTTGTAACAACGTATGATTATGTAGAGCGGAAGAATAGCTATTTAGACAAAAACAAAGCTTGATGCCAACGGCAATATCTACCATATCTCAGGTTTGAGATTGTCAAATCGCAGCAAGAAGTCTATTATACCTTTGCTGCGATTTTAACCTTAATTGCGTGTAGCTTCCAGTAGGCGAGAAAAATAGAAGCGAGTTTTCGTCATTGCCCGTCGTTGCAATGAAAAGCCATTACTTTCTAATATTTTCACCACATCAGCTTCACGATGCAAATATGCACGAGTGGCTTTACTTGGCCCAGGAAAGAAACTGCCAATTTTCTTGAGTATACTCAGGGCGCAGGTCTTCGGCGCAAAACTGAGAATTATCCGCGACTGTGCTAAAGAACAAAGGTGAGATATCATCTCATCGGCTTTTTCTTGAGGGTAATGGATGAGAACATCTAGGCAAATAACGGTATGGTAACTACCATTCAATGATTCCAAATCCTGCACAGCAAAAGTGGGATTTTCGGCATTTCCCAAAGTTTGCTTTGCTCTATCTCTGCCTTCTTCTACCATTTTTTCCGAAATATCGGTGGCATAGACTTTGGCACCATCTACTGCCAGGGGAATGCTGAGACTACCGACACCACACCCAGCATCACAGATTGATAACTCTGGTAAATTGTTATCAGCCTTCAGCCAACCGAGAACTGTATCCACAGTTTGCTGGTGTCCATTGCGGATGTCTAATTGGACTTTGTTGACCTCGCCATCGCCGTAGATTCGCTTCCAACGGTCAAACCCTGTGGAATTGAAATACTCGCGAACAATCGTTTTGTCGTCGGCTGCGTTCATAAACTTCGATTTTTAGGGGTTCCCAATGCTTAAAATTATCATTGATAGGAACCCATAAGAGCGGTCTTCCAAATTTTTCCAGATGATAATTCGCCGATAAGCAAGGATACTTACCTGCACACAGGAACTCAGGGTGTCGAATTCCAGCCCAGACGCGCAAAACTCAATAACAGGCAAAATACTTAATTTAACTTAGGTTTCATTGGAGTCAATGCAAGTAAAAATAACTGCGATCGCTTTTGTCTCAGTGATGGGAATCGGCAAGAGCGATCGCGTGGTTTTATCACTATTCTCCAAATTGCTCTTTAGACAATAACGGCTCAAATGATTGGTAAGCCTCATAATTCCGAAAATGCCGAGCATATAAATCAACAATATCCTCAGATGAATCAAAGTCATCATACAAAACTGAATTCACGTCTACTACTTGTTGCAAAGACCAAGTAATAGTTTCTCCATTCTCATTTGTATAGCTGACGCTTTCATTTTTACCATGATTCAAAGCTTTTGCTTTTGCTTGCTCTAAAGAAGCGGCTTTAATCAAAACAAAGCTTTCTTGGTACAAAGGTTGACGATCGGGTTTATCTGAAGATGATTTGTAGAGAATTAGAGCAATGTAAAAGGATTCTGCTTTATTTGCACTTTTAGCTTCCATCTCATTTTCTCCACGAGTCTTACAAAGGTAAGTATTGAACACGATTACTTAATAAAGAGCAACGCTCATTTAATTAATCCTTCTGCACGGAGTCTTTTTGCTAATGGAGATTCTTCTGTTTCTAAACGTAATCTTTCCGCATACTCAAAACGTTGCTGCATATCAGCATCAATTTCTTCTTTATGTTCCCAATAATAAGCTAAAGCCGAATAAATCTGGCTCATGCTCAAATGTGGATATTGAAAATGTAATTCTTCTGGACTCCAACCATAGGCATGAATGGAAGTAATTAATTCCACAACCTTCATAGATGTTCCTTTAATGAAAGGAACATTGCTTTCATTAACTAGAATATGTTTATATTCAGTGGTTGTTATTGGAGTCATAATTTTTACGTTAAAGGTTTTGTGGTTGTTTTAATTCCTTACCAATTAGAAAGCTAATCCAAACTTAAATTTATGTTCATCACTATCCCTACACCTTATTTTGCTACCGAAACCAAGAGCATACCCAACGCCACAACCGACGCAACCACACCCAAAACCCACGACGGGAGACTACAGGCGTTTTTTGTTGAGAAAGACGCTCAATTGAATTGTTACAAAGTTTTACTTCTTTCTCCAGTTCCATAGCTTGATATAGTTCACGAGCATTACGATAAGCACCTAGCGCGTCTGATTCTCGATTGGCGCTTACTAATGCTCCACCTAAATTCAACCAGGCGTTAGCTTCCACTCTGCGCTCACCCATTTTACTCTCACCCAATTCACTTTGTATCTGCAAAGAACGCTGGAAATATTCAATCGCCTGCTGATACTGTTCAAGAATACGGTAAACAACACCCAAATTATTTAAACAATTGCTTTCTCCATTGCGATCGCCTAACTCCATTTTGATTAACAAAGATTGCTCGTAGTGGTCAATTCCATTTGAGTAATCTTCCAACGAAGTGTAAGTATTACCCAAGTTGTTTAAAGAATTGCTTTCTCCATTACGATCATTTATCTCTTTAGCTATCAACAAAGACTGCTCGTAGTAGTTAATTGCTCTTGGATACTCTGTCAATGAGTTATAACAATTCCCCAAATTGCCTAAAGAATCGACTTCACCATTGCGATCGCCTATCTTCTTTTTTATTTCCAAAGACTGCTGATGGTAGTTAATCGCCTGTTCATAATGTCCTAAGCATTGAGAAGCATTGCCCAATTCATTTAGAACAAATCCATATTTCCAAGTTTCTTTCTCGCCAGTTTTTCTCCAGGCTTCTCTTAATTGAACGCAGAAATCAACAAGAATAGTGTAATAGCCTTGAAATGTCAAAAAATTATCGCATTTGATGAAAATATCAAAAGCTGTATCATAATTTTCTAGTTGATACCAATGATAGAAAATTTCTAGATATTCCTTAATATCTTTTTTAGTTTGCAAAGGTGCTGGTTTAACATTCAAAAGATAGTAATTAATAGCTCGTTGATGCGCCTCTGTCTGATCACCAGCTTTATACCGCACATATTCCAACACCACAGGCTGAAACTCAAACCACCGCTTACCATTGAGTTTTTCTTCTAACAGCAAAGAACGCTTAACCAGATTCCTTAATTCTCCCTCAATCTCTGTTTTTGAACTTCCCGGCAACACCGCCACGGCTGCTGCACTATCAACAGCACCACGATAAACGCTGATATTGAGCAATAAAGCCTTTTGCAATTCACTCAAACGTTCAAAACTGGCATTTAACACCAAAACCATCCCCACATTTGGCCGGCGATGCTGTCCAATAACTTTAGGATCTGTCAACAACTGCTGCAAATTCCTTAAGCCTAAATCTGCCAATTGTCTTAAATCTGGGTCTTGGGGATATTCTTCTTTTAATAAATCTGCTACCAATCTCAACAGCAGGGGATGCCCATCTACCAATTCGACAAAATCCTCTAAATCCCCGCGAATGCCTAACTCAGTTAACAGTGCTATCCCTTCTGGGACTTGTAAACCTTTCAGGGGTAGCCATGTAAATTTTGGTAATTCTGGTCTTTCCCTAGTGGTAACTATTACCTTACTATTACCGCCATATTCCACCCAAGCATTGAAAAAGTCGCTGTAGAATTGACTTCTCCACTGTCTATCTGGCTGTAATAAACTCTCCAGGTTGTCAATGATGAGTAAATATTGCCCAGATTGCAGACACTTAACCAGCGCCTGCATTAACTGCGCTTCTTGTTCTGGAACCGGAAAGCCAAATTCACTGAGGACTTGGCGGGCTAAATCGCTAAAACCTGCGCCATAACTAACATCTGCCCAAAATCGCTTAGGGAAACCCTCAATTTCGTTATAAATTTTAGCTGCTAGCATCGATTTACCCGTGCCACCGATGCCTTCTATGCCAATTAGGAAAGTATTTTTATCAGTTAACCATTGCTGTATTTGGGCAATTTCTGTTTTACGTCCCTGCCAGTAAGCCAAACTTTTGTTAGGGTTGCCTGCTTTGAGAACCCCTGGCGATTCTGGTTGAGAGATTTGTTGTAATCGCTCTAGTACTGGTTCTATTCGGTCAACAATAATCTTGACTTCTGCTGCATTTATCTGTCCTACTTGAGTTACCTTACTGTCACCGTAGGCAGTGAGATTCATTTCAATGTTGTTCGAGTTACTGGGGCTAGGTTCCTCTGCCATTGCTTACATTAAGTAAAAATTTTGCTTGATATTGTGGCTGTGAACTCGGCCGTTCCTGTTTAGAACTTGACCGTTCCTGTTTAGAACTCGGCCGTTCCTGTTTAGAACTGTGACCGTTCCTGTTTAGAACTCGACCGTTCCTGTTTAGAACTCGACCGTTCATGCTCAGAACTCGGCCGTTCATGCTCAGAACTCGGCAGTTTGTGCTTGGAACTCGGAAGTTGGTGTTCAGAACCCGAAACATCAAAATTTTTAGGGTGGGCAGTACTTTATCCACCCTATTTAATTAAAAACTTACTTGGTCTGCGTCAATTTTCCCAACTTGCTTCACCGTACTTTGGTCATAAGCATTAGCACTCACCTGAATATTGTCTCCGGGTTTGTCAGTCGATGCTTGCAAAATCTTAGCTATTTCCTCCGCAAGTGCTGTATCCGCTTCTAAAATCTTTTTGAGTTGCACTCGCAAAGTTGCTTGTAAATCTTCATCTTCTGGCTTTTGCGCCACATCTGTTGCTGCTTCTTTCGCTGCTTCCTTAGCCTCTACTTTGGAATGTAACTTAGCCCAAATAGCTTTGGCTTTATTCCAAACATCCTCACCTACTTTCTGAGATGCCCCTTCTACGGCTTTGTTACCCACATTTAACAGAAATGGCAGACAGGGAGCGAGAACTTTCACAAGTAGAGCTATATCCATTGGTTTATGATGTCCATCTTAGAAATGTACATTTTTATTGAGTATATTAACGCCTTTTCCCCTATCATCTTGATTCTTTTACTTTGACGGGAAATCTAGTCCAATAATCGCTGCCAAGTTAGTTCTTTTGTCGCTTCATCCCAATGCCAGCATAATAAATTAGCGGGTTGACTCTTGGTAATTCCAGGCAAACCAATGGCTTGTCTAGGTGCATCTGTAGCTAGCAAAATAGCAGTCTCCACATCACAAATTCCCCACTTTACCAAATTCTGCACTCCCACTAATAAGGGTAAAGTCGTCCCCGATAAAGTGCCATCCGCCAGTCGTGCTGTACTGTTTTTAACTTCAATTTCCCGACTGTCCCAAGGATACACGCCATCGGGTAGCCCCAGAGGTGAAAGGGCATCACTCACAAGGAACAGCCCTTTTTCTTCATAGCTAGCGCGAAGTAATATTTGCAGCATCGTGGGCGAAACGTGTTCACCATCAGCAATAAAACCACACATCACATCAGGATGAGTAATTGCTGCCCCTAATAATCCTGGTTCGCGGTGATGCAATGGTGGCATGGCATTGAAAGCATGAGTTACCATCGTTGCACCGAGTTCAAAAGCAAGTTGTGCTTGGGCTGATGTTGCCTGAGAATGTCCTAAACTAACGGTAATTCCCAAAGAACGCAAATATGGAATTACTTCGCCAGTGGGATCTAACTCCGGCGCTAAAGTGATGACTTTTACAATGTGGGCATAATCACCTAAAACCCGCTTTACTTCGTCAATTGTTAAAGGTAATAAGTACTCTGCTGGGTGTGCGCCGCGCTTTTGGTAATTCAAAAATGGGCCTTCTAAATGAACTCCGAGAATCTTGGCACCTGCTTGTTTACAGGGGATAATATCAGCAATCACAGCAAGCGATCGCTGAATCTTTTCTACTGAAGTTGTCACAAGTGTCGGTAAAAATCCATCTACCCCGACATCCCACAAAAATTTCGTTATTTTCTGAAGTACATGAGCATTTTCAGCCGTCAAATCAGGAAATGCCAATCCCAAAGCACCGTTAATTTGCAAATCAACGCCACCCAATGAAATCCAGTCGCCAGCTACATCTATTACGGATGCACATCTGTCTGCTTTTATTGCACCCATTGGCAAGATTTGCTCAATTATGCCCTCTGGATTAACCAAGAGCATCTGCAAATCTTTGTAACCAGGTACTCTAGCATTGATAATATCTACAGGATTTTGTGTTGCTTGGGTCATCATACTGACGAAAAAAGAGCTAAATCTGATTTTAGATGCAACCAATATCAATGAATCAATTCAAACAACGCCAATAGATGAGATGATGATCCGCATCACCTAGCTTCCATAAGCTAGCTCAAATAATTTTGAATTTTGAATTTTGAATTTTGAATTATTATGACTCCCTTAATTGGTATTATCATGGGCAGCGATTCCGATTTGCCCACTATGAAAGATGCGATCGCAGTTTGTGAAGAATTTGAAGTTGAGAGCGAAGTGGCGATCGTTTCGGCTCACCGCACCCCAGAACGTATGGTGCAATATGCTCAACTTGCACACCAACGCGGTATTAAGGTAATTATTGCTGGTGCCGGTGGTGCTGCCCATCTACCTGGAATGGTAGCGTCTTTAACTCCCCTTCCTGTCATTGGTGTTCCTGTACCCACTCGTAACTTACAAGGTGTAGATTCTTTGTATTCTATTTTACAGATGCCTGGTGGTATTCCTGTGGCAACAGTAGCGATCGGTAATGCCAAAAATGCCGGTCTTTTAGCAATACAAATCCTCGCAACTCATCAACCAGAATTGTTAGAAAAAGTGCAACAATATCGTCAAACCCTATGTGAATCAGTAATTGCAAAGCAAGCAAAACTAGAACAATTAGGCTATGAACAATATTTACAGCAGATGTTTTAATAAGTTTTAACACCAGAGCAGCAGAGGGGCAGAGGAGCAGCGAAAGAATTCCTAACTCTTGACTTAATGACAAATGACAAATGACAAACCAAACTATTCAGATTGTTGCCCGTATTATTGCTTTGCCTAACAAAGTAGAAGAACTAAAAGCCGTACTGTTGGAACTCATTGAGCCAACCCGTCAGGAAGCAGGTGCGATCGAGTATAAACTTTTGCAAAACCAATACGATCCAACAGACTTTACTTTTGTAGAGGAGTGGACTTCTAATGAAGCCCTGAATACTCATCTAGATTCGCCTCATTTCCAAGCGGCAGCAGCTAAACTCGAAGGTTTAGTGACTGCTGCACCAGATATCCGCCGCTACCATCTTTTGGCATAGTGCGATCTTGCTAACTAGAAGCAGACTCTTTATTTTTGGCGATAATTTGGAGTATCTCAGCTTTAAATTCTAAGATTGAAGCGATCGCTCCAGAATCATGCAGCATTCTGAAGTATCTTGATCCTGAGGCCTTAGTCAAAAATTGAGAGCTGCAACATCCATGTGCCAACTGCTCGGAATGAATTGCAATGTTCCAACGGATATTTGCTTTTCTTTTGAAGGGTTTTCTGCACGGGGAGGAAAAACGGATGACCATCGCGATGGTTGGGGCATTGCTTTCTTTGAAGGAAAGGGATGTCGAATGTTTTTAGATGCCCAACCTTCTGTTGCTTCTCCGGTAGCGGAGTTTGTACGGAGTTATCCCATCCACTCAACCCATGTCATAGCCCACATCCGCAAAGCTACTCAGGGTGAAATTGCCCTACACAACTGCCATCCTTTCCGCAGGGAATTGTGGGGTCAGTATTGGGTGTTTGCCCACAACGGTAATTTGCCAGATTTTGATCCAGAAAATTTAGGCTTTTATCAAGCCGTAGGTGATACCGATAGTGAAAAAGCATTCTGCATGATGCTAGAAACATTGCGATCGCGCTTTCCTAAAGGTAAGCCTGACATAAAGGAACTGTACTTTGTGCTGCAAGAAATTACTGCTGTAATTGCGAAATTAGGTATATTTAATTACTTATTATCAGATGGAGAACACTTTTTTGCTTATTGCTCAACTAAACTCAGCTACATTATTCGCCAGGCGCCCTTTGCTGCTGCCCATTTAATTGACCAAGACATGACCGTAGATTTTCGAGAGGTGACTACTGAACGCGATCGCGTCGCTGTGATTGCTACTACACCTCTCACTGACAACGAAGTTTGGACACAAATTCAACCTGGAGAATTACTAGTTTTTCAGGACGGGCTGCCTCTGAAATACAGCAGAAGTCAGAATACAGAATTCAGAATTCAGGAGTAAAACACGCTTTATACCTGATTAACAGACGAATCGTTGTGTACCTAACTTTCCTTCAAATCTGCTGTATGTATTCAGTTAATAATAAGTAGTTAATCTATTTTTCCCATTTAGATAATTTCTAGATGGGTTTTGTTTTTGATACTGATACTATTCATAACTTACTTAATTTTGTTGCGCTGCGTTGAGCAAAGCCGATGTCTAAAATGGGCTACCCCTACGCTACAACGCACTGTTATCAAAAATTAGCTATTCCCTAGCAAGTTGCTTGATACACTAGATCGCTGATTGCGAGCGCAATTTGATAGTTGAAATTGAAAGTATTTTTAATTGCTCACAAAACTGATAAAATCTCCATATTCTTTGTCAAAAATATGATGTTTTTTAGTATTTGTAACTAGATATATGGAATCATCCAGTATCATAAATATGATATAACTGTATTCCCATCAGTTATCTGTAGATTTAGTGGAGGAAATAGAATGAGTTTGTGGCAACGCCCACTGAAAAGATTACAAGCGATAGCTGAACATAGAACGTATCAGTTCAGACTAAGTTCGCTCAAAGGCTTTGTATCACTCTTTTTGGTAGGAACTGTATTGAGTGTGGCGCTTGCCGCCTGCTCTGGTGGTGGAACTGGCAGTAATTCTGCCTCTGAAACCCCTGGTGCTAGTGCTACCCCTGTAGCTGCCAGTAAAGATAATGTTGAATTAACTCTAGTTTCCTTTGCTGTCACCAAAGCAGCTCATGAAGCCATTATTCCTAAGTTTGTAGAACAGTGGAAGAAAGATCATAATCAAACTGTCGTCTTCAAGCAAAGCTATGGCGGATCTGGTTCCCAAACTCGCGCTGTTATTGATGGTTTGGAAGCAGATGTTGTCCACTTGGCATTAGCTGGAGATACCACAAAGATTGAGAAGGCTGGATTAATTCAGCCAGGATGGGAAAAAGAAGTTCCCAACAATGGTATTGTCTCCAAATCAGTTGCAGCATTAGTCACTCGTCAAGGCAATCCTAAAGGTATCAAGAACTGGGCAGATTTAGCCAAAGATGGTGTCAAATTGATTACTGCTAATCCCAAAACTTCCGGCGGTGCTAAGTGGAATTTCTTAGCACTATGGGATTCTGTAATTAAAACAGGTGGCGATGAGGCTAAAGCTACTGAATTTGTGACTAAAGTTTACAAAAATGTGCCAATCTTGCCTAAAGATGCACGGGAAGCTACTGATACATTCGCCAAGCAAGGGCAGGGTGATGTCTTAATCAACTACGAAAACGAAGTTATTTTGGCACAGCAAAAGGGCGAAAAGGTTGAGTATGTCGTTCCCGATGTGAATATATCCATCGACAATCCGATCGCTGTGGTAGATAAAAACGTCGATAAGCATGGAACCCGCGAAGTTGCTGAAGGTTTTGTGAAATACCTCTATAGCCCAGAAGCACAGCAAGAGTTTGTCAAATTGGGATTCCGTCCTGTGGATGAGACTTTAGCTCAAACCAAGGAAGTCACAGACAAATTTCCCAAGCTGAAAACTTTGGGTACAGTTGCAGACTTAGGCGGTTGGGAAGCAATTGATAAGAAGTTCTTCGCAGATGGGGGCGTGTTTGACAAAATTCAAGCCCAAAAATAACGGTAATTGTCAATGGTCGGTGGTCAGTAGAAAAAACAACCGACCACTGACAAAAAACTTGTTGTGAAATTTAAATTTTGAATTTTTCACTATGACATCTGTATCTCCTTCTGTGGAAGTTGAACGCAAAACGCCATTCTGGAAGAGATTGGGGCGAGTTCCTTGGACTTGGCGAATCACCATTGGATACTTGACGGTGATGTTGTTTATCCCCATCATTGCCATGTTCCTGAAAGCGGGTACAGAACCCCCATCTAGGTTTTGGGCGATCGCAACCAGTGATATCGCACTAGCAACATACAACGTAACTTTTGTGACGGCAATATTTGCCGCCTTACTCAATGGCGTATTTGGAACTCTGATTGCTTGGGTTCTGGTTCGCTACGACTTTCCCTTCAAGCGCTTGATTGACGCCACAGTGGATTTACCATTTGCACTACCAACTTCCGTAGCAGGGCTAACCTTGGCAACAGTCTACAGCGATAATGGCTGGCTAGGTTCGCTATTAGCACCACTGGGAATTAAGGTATCTTTTACCCGGACGGGAGTAGCGGTAGCAATGATATTTATCTCACTACCTTTTATTGTGAGAACTGTGCAACCCGTGCTTCAGGAAATGGAACATGAAATTGAAGAAGCTGCCTGGTGTCTGGGTGCTTCTCAATGGCAGACCTTCTGGAAAGTAATTTTGCCACCTTTATTTCCGACGATTTTAACTGGTGTTGCCTTGGGTTTCTCCCGTGCGGTTGGGGAATATGGGTCAACTGTGATTATTTCTTCCAATACGCCCTATCAAGATTTAATCGCACCTGTGCTGATTTTCCAGCGGTTAGAGCAGTATGACTATTCTGGTGCAACAGTAATTGGCATAGTTTTGCTATCAATTTCGTTGGTACTGCTATTGGCAATTAATTTCTTACAAGGATGGGCAAGGCGATATGACAGTAGATAAGCCAAGTTTTCACTCATCTGCATCTGAGACACATACGGCCAAGCCGAAAGAGCAGAAGAGTTGGGTGCCAATAGTTTTAATTGGGATAGCGATCGCCTATTTAGCTCTAGTTCAATATATCCCGGCAATTAACGTTTTTGTCCAAGCCTTCAGCAAAGGAGTTGGGCCGTTTCTGTCCAACCTGACGCGACCAGCTTTTCTCCATGCAGCTTGGCTGACGCTATTGCTGGCTGTGATTTCTCTACCTTTAAATACAGTATTTGGTTTATGTGCAGCTTGGGCGATCGCTCGTCATAAATTTCCTGGACGCGCCGTAGTTTTGAGTATTATTGACCTGCCTTTTTCGATTTCGCCCGTAGTTGCAGGATTAATGATTGTGCTACTTTACGGACGGAATGGCTGGTTTGGTCCTTGGCTTCAAGCCCACGATATCAAGATTATCTTTGCCTTTCCAGGTATGGTACTAGCTACAGCCTTCGTGAGTATGCCCTTTGTGGCGCGGGAAGTGATTCCTGTTTTAGAAGAATTTGGTAAGGATCAAGAAGAAGCTGCTAGAACTCTAGGTGCGAAAGATTGGCAGATATTTTTGCGTATCACCCTACCCAGTATCCGTTGGGGTTTACTCTATGGTTTAATTTTGACCAATGCCAGAGCAATGGGTGAATTCGGAGCGGTTTCCGTCGTCTCTGGTAACATTGCTGACCGAACCCAGAGCCTACCACTATTTGTAGAAGACGCTTACAAACAATACGAAACCGAAGCGGCTTTCTCTGCGGCTGTACTGTTAGCGTTGCTAGCAGTAGTAACCTTGGTGCTGAAGGAGATTCTAGAACGGAAAACCCGCATTAAAGATGTTGAATAGAAAAATCAAGCGATTATAGTTATCTTTTGAATAGGATACAAGCAAATCATGGGACATGGTACGATCTACCTAGTACCTATCAGGAAATTACCGTTAGGGTTAAGAGTAGTTCTGTACCAATCTCGATTAGGGATTGAAATAACTCAGATATGGCTACTGACAATACACTTACCAATAAACGGATTCGACTCAGAATTCCTAAAGATTATCACCAGGAACCTGTTATTTCTCGCCTGGTGTCTGACTACGGACTGATTGTGAATATCACGGCAGCGATTTTGGGAGCCAATGCTGTCGGAGATGGTTGGTTTGACCTTGAACTACAAGGAACAGATGCACAAATTCAAAGCGGTTTAACTTATCTCCGCGATTTGGAATTGGAAGTCTGGGATGATACTAAAGCAAGTGATTGGTAAGGGTTATAGGAACACAAACAGTTTATTTATCTGGTTTTAAGAGAATTGTAACCCGCAGATCCCCGACTTCGTAAAAGTTGTCGGGGATCTTGTTTATCATGAACCTATCCCACTAATAATATTTTGTTAATCCAGATATGAATTGTAGCAAGGTCAATGAATGCGTCAAAGTAAACT
>NZ_JABXKO010000085.1:0-128660 GCF_017114965.1 Nostoc sp. JL31 | reverse complement strand
TTCTCCGTATTTACTTATCTTTACATACTTTGGTTTTTTCACGCCAACTTACTTATAGCCTGTTGATAGATGCTGTAGAATAAGATGATTTTGTGCACTTAATCTCGCTTGCCAGTTAGGCTCAACTACAATTGTGCTAATTTTTTCCACAACGATCGCAGGGCCATTAAGAATATCTTCTGGCTGTAAATCTTCTCGTCTATAAATAGGAGTATCGTGCCATCTCTCAGCAGTAAACATCTTGACTGTTTCAACAGATATGGGCACTTCATCTAAAGGGCGGGTACGAATAACTAAAGGTTCTTCAGGAGTATCCATTTTTTGAATTACTTCCACTGAAGAAGATTCGACAATTAAGGTTTTCTCTAATTGAATGAAACCATAGCGAGATTTATGTTCACTCTCAAATTCTTGTCGCATCACTACCACATCATCGGCAAAATTAACAGTCAAGATAGAGTTAGTACCCTCGTATTTTAAGTTAGCTTTTCGGATTACCTCTACTTGACTCAGTGCCTCATCTATTTCATTGCTAGCTTGAGTTTCTAAATATTCCATTAGCTGCTGTAACTTAGGGACTAATGCTTGAGTTAAAGGTTGTTCAACTCCTCCTTCTCTAATCGCTCGTACATCAGCTAATCCCATTCCATAAGCAGATAGGACTCCAGCATAAGGATGTAAAAATATTTTTTTCATTCCCAAGGTATCGGCAATTAAACAAGCAACTTGTCCACCTGCACCACCAAAACAACAAAGCACATATTGGCTGACATCATAACCGCGTTGTAGACTGATTTTTTTAATTGCATTCGCCATATTTTCCACTGCGATCGCAATAAATCCAGCAGCTACTTGTTCGGGAGTACAATCATTTAATGTAGCGGCTTGAATGTCTTGGGTTAATTGGGTAAATTTTTGAATAACAATATCTTTCTCTAAAGGTAAATTTCCATCAATGCCAAAAACTGAGGGAAAATATTGTGGGTGAATTTTACCTAACATCACATTGGCATCAGTAACCGCTAATGGGCCGCCACGTCGATAACAAGCAGGCCCAGGATTTGAAGCAGCAGATTTAGGGCCGACACGATAACTAGAACCATCAAAAAAGAGAACTGAACCACCACCAGCAGCAATAGTATTAATTGCTAATACAGGAACTCGCATCCGCGCCCCAGCAATTTCTGAATCTAGTTGTCGTTCATACTCTCCTTTAAAATGAGCGACATCTGTACTTGTCCCTCCCATGTCAAAGGTAATAACTAACTCGAAACCTGCTCTTTTACTACTTTGGACTGCGCCAACAATACCGCCAGCTGGGCCGCTTAAAATACTATCTTTTCCTTGAAATTGTTCGGCTGCGACTAAACCACCATCAGATTTCATGAACATTAATTTGACGTTGGGTAACTGATTCGCTACTTGGTTAACGTAGCGGCGCAGAATAGGAGTTAAATAAGCATCGACTACTGTTGTATCTCCCCGACTAACTAACTTCATTAAGGGACTAACTTGATGGGATACGGATATTTGAGTAAAGCCGATTTCTTGGGCAAGCTGGGCTATTTGTTGTTCGTGAGCAGGATAGCGATCGCTGTGCATAAAAACAATAGCACAACTCCGAATTCCTGTATAGTAAACTGCTTGTAAGTCACTTTTAACTTGTTCAATATTTATGGATACTAATTCATTTCCGTTAGCATCGTAGCGTTCATCTATCTCAATTACCTGCTCATAAAGCATGGTTGGTAAAACAATATGACGAGCAAAGATGTTAGGACGGTTTTGGTAGCCAATTCGCAGCGCATCTTTAAAGCCTTTGGTGATGAGAAGAACGACGCGATCACCTTTCCTTTCTAACAACGCATTTGTTGCTACTGTTGTCCCCATTTTTACAACTTCTATCGCTTCATTAGGAATGGCTTCGTTGCTAGCAATACCTATGATATCTCGAATACCTTGGATGGCTGCATCTTGATATAGTTCGGGATTTTCTGAAAGTAGTTTGTAGACTATAATCCATTGCTGATTAGGCAGAGGGATAATTAAAAAACGTTCGGTATGTTTTGAAACTCCATCGATAATTGCTTGATTGTTAGTAACAGCAACAATATCTGTGAATGTACCACCACGGTCAGCAAAAAACTTCAACATTACTCTGTTTACTCGACACTATAGAGGTAGCATAACAATAGAATTTGGAGTGTTTATACTTCCTCAATTTTAAGTTTTGATTTTTCAGCTAGTGAGTCCGGTTAGCGACACCGAATAGCCCGTCGTAGACATCGTTACATCGAACTCAGGGATCGCGGCTAATATAATTGTAGCTATTGCAACCAGTAAATTTAAGTGTTCTTACATTCATTTATAATCATGCTATTATAAAACCAATATCAAATCGGTTCTGGTGGGGATCAGCCATCAGACGCAAGGGGGAAAGTTCGGTGTAAATCCGTCGCTGTCCCGCAGCTGTAATGAAGCTTATGCCTCAAAGTCAGAATGCCCGCCGAAAGTAACAGACAAACTTACATCCATCTGCGAGGTACAGGTGAACATTGCCATAAATATTTCAAAGATACATCAGTTTCACGCTCTCATAATGCCAGAGATACGCCACGGACTACTCATGGCTATGAAATTATAGGCAGTTTATTGATAGTTACAATTGTGCTTTGGTGTAACTGTCATTTACGCTATTTTTTCCCTAGCGTGAAAGCTTTTGCAACATCATTTGTGCCAAATTTACTCTATAGCTATGTTGCAGTTGCACGACTGCGACAACATGTCATATCTGCGATTCGGACTTAATCCTACACACTTCAAAATTAATGCTTGACAAACAACATAGTTTATTTGTTTGCACGACCTGCGCCAGCGTCTGGCAAGATGGTAAACGAGTTGGTGAAAGTAAAGGTGAGCAACTACTACTACACCTTCATGAACTTGCACAAGATTGGGAATTGCGAAATAAATTCCTCATTCAGGGAGTTGAATGCATGAGTGCTTGTAACCATTCTTGTGTTATTGCCTTTACAGCAGAAGGTAAATCAACCTATCTCTTTGGTGATTTACCAGTCGACACTAGTGCATCTGATGTTTTGCAATGTGCTAGTCAATATTATGCTAAACTCGATGGTTCATTGCCTTGGTCAGAACGACCGGAAATTTTGAGAAAGGGTATTTTGGCAAAGATTCCACCACTAAATAAGTGGGCAAAATTAAATATAAGTTGTTGTTAATTGATGATTGGGTAAAATTTTTCAGTTTCTAATCTCTAGTACCTAAATCATTAATCTTAAAAGGAATAGAAAGTAATGCAGATTAAAACAGCAAGGTTAGGCGATCCCTGCATTGGTGAAAATCGGGAAGTGAAGAAACAAAAGTCTTATGGGAGGAAGTGAATGCGACCCTCCAATAGTGTCTGGCAAGGAAATTTTGGCTACTGGCAAAACAGCTTTATTCATAATAATCTGCTGGTAATCGGCTACACAGGATGGCAGGGATTTCAGTCATTTGGGCGGGGAGTTGTCATTTGTGATGTGGATACTAAAGTTACTCACCCTACAATTACAAGTCTTGATACAGTTCCCTTCACCCTGCAATTTCTACCCTCCGATCTGATTAGGTTCTACTTGCGCTCGTTTCAGGATTGCGGAGCTATATCGCAATCAATCTGCTCATCCATGATTTCATCAATTTTCCCAGCAGTCGTAACATACAATCCCCATCAAGATATTCTTCTAGTGCTAAAGGCTGAACCTCAGATTGAGGTTAATTTTTTACACCAACTAAAAATTACTCCAGCCGATTGCTACGAACAAGTTTGTAAGCGATGGTCAGAATTTAAACCAAGCTTAATGCCCTAAAACTTACTTTATTCCTCAATGCTCAAGCCAAAATCAAGCAAGATTCCCAAACCAACTCGCTACCAAAATGCAGCGATAGATTATTATATTGGACTCACAAATTCCTCCTATCTCCATTATGGGTATTGGGAACCACTACCTACTCATGGTGAAGAATTAACTCTAACTCGTCTGCGTGTGGCGCAGGAAAGCTATACAGCCAAACTTTTGAGTTTTATCCCAGAAGATATCAAAACTGTACTTGACGTAGGCTGTGGGATTGGTGGTAATGCGGCATATTTGTGCTCACGCGGTTTCAGTGTTGAGGGATTAGCACCCGACGCACTCCAGCAAGAGAGGTTTTTTCAAAATACCAATGGTCAAGTACCTTTCTACTTAACGAGATTTGAAGATTTTAACAAATCATACTCCTACGACCTGATCTTATTTAGCGAAAGCAGTCAATATATTGCTGCTCTCGATTTAGCTCAAGGTGCGGCTCGTTTACTGGATAGTGGTGGCTACCTACTGCTTGCAGACATGATGCGTTTCGATGCCGAATACCAAGAAGGTATTTTTTCTAATTGTCATATCGCCAGTGAACTCCAGATAGCGTTGAAAAAATCTGGATTTAATTTAATCAAGACTGAAGACATTTCAACCCATATTGCGCCAACGATTGATTTGTGTGTTGATAACTTCCGTACTTTTGGACTGACAACAGTTAAATATATTGCTGATGTTGTGGCGATCACTGTCCCTCCATTACACGCACTTGGTCGTTTAGCATTTAAGCGTTGGTTGGAAAAACCGATTACGGAAGGTTTAACAGCACGGGTAATTTTTGAGAGCCATCTGCGTTATGAAATCCAACTTTGGCAGTTATCAAAAAAAGTTTAATCAAAATGACCCCAGAAATAAATACCCAAGATTGGTAACAAGCAGCAACTAAACACAATCATATCATGTCCGCTAGATTACTTATTAAACCTGAAGAACCCCACCCCGCCTGCGGGGAGAGGCTGGGGGTGGGGTGCAATGACTGTGGAAATCATAACTAATTATACGGGCATGATATCATTTACTACACCCGAAAATGGGACACGGATAATTATCACAATTTTTATTTTTGCTTTCAAAATGTTGACAATTAGATAGCTTGCTGGTTTAGCGGAATTACAATTACAAATTCTGTTCCCTGCCCAGGAGCAGAAATACATTCTAATTTTCCCTGATGTTTTTGAGTGATAATCTGATAACTAATAGATAAACCTAACCCAGTACCTTTATTAACTGGTTTAGTCGTAAAAAATGGTTCAAATAATTGTTTTTGTACCGTTTCGGGAATGCCTATACCATTGTCGCCAATACGAATAACTACCTGATTTTCACTAGTGAGTTTAGTCTGAATGCGTATCTGGGGATTAGAAAACGCTTTTTCCCCTACTTCCCACTCACCATTTTCCACTGCCTCTTCTAAAGCATCGATCGCATTTGCGAGAAGATTCATAAATACTTGATTCAGTTGTCCAGCATAACATTCTACTAATGGCAGGTCGCCGTATTCTTTAATTACCTCAATTGTTTTATTGTTAGATTTAGGTTTGAGGCGATGTTCTAAAATCATCAAGGTATTATCTATACCCTCACGGATATTCACAGCTTTCATCTCTGCGTCATCTAACCGAGAAAAGTTTCGCAGAGATAAGACAATTTCTGTGATTCGTTCGGCACCAACTGTCATCGAAGTTAGCAAGTTGGGCAAGTCTGCAATTAGAAAATCTAAGTCGATTGCTTCTGTTTGTTTTTGAATTTCCGTGACTGGATTAGGATAGTTTTGCTGGTATAGTTGCAGCAGTATCAGTAAATCTTGGATATATTGATTGGCATAGCCGACATTGCCATAAATAAAATTGATTGGGTTGTTGATTTCGTGCGCTACACCTGCTACTAACTGCCCCAAACTGGACATTTTTTCACTATGCACCAATTGAGATACTAGCTGCTTTGCCTCTTGGCGCAATTGTGCTTCTGAATATCGCAATATCTGTTCTGCTTGTTTGCGCTGGGTAATATCGTGGAGAATCACGACATATTCCTGAAAATCCTGATGGGGTCTATCTGAGATGGAAACTTCCAGAGTTCTGTTTTTTCCATTGCCGATTAGAATTTGTTCGCTACGCTTTGTCCACTGCTCTGGATAGTAGACTAATGCAGGTAGCCATTTATTGAGGTGATTTCCTGGCAACTCAGATGGGTTGACACCAAAAAACGATTCAGTGGCTGGGTTAGCTTGCTGGATAATGCCTAGATTATCTACGACTAAAATACCATCTTGGGCGACTGTAAAGAGGTGTTCGGCAGCTTCTCTGGCTTCTGCGATCGCAACTACTTGCGGTAAACTTGTCCAACAAGCGATCGCTACTCCCACAAATGCCACGCTCATCAGTAGCACCACAAATATATTCTCACCGCCCGCAGTCGCTACTTTATTAAGTTTGACACCAAATAACCAGCCAACTGCCACGGCGCTGCACAGTAAAAAAATCAGGATGCTCACCTGAAGAATTACTGAATCTTTAATGATTACCACAGGGCGCGTGCGATATCGCCGCATCCACCACTTGGGATGGAATGCAGGGAAGTCCATACGGCGAATCACCGCATCTATTCCCATAACACCAATGGGAAATAATAGCCCAATCAGCAAGTTGAGCCAACCCCAAGCAAATCCGCCCACGAACAGCACTACAACTTCTAACAGCAGAATGCCCAGAGATATGCGAGGAAACAAAACTTCCGGGCGATCGCGCCTAAGCCAAAGCCCTAAATGCAGTAACATAAAGGAGACAAACCAACCGATGTTACCAACAGCGACGATTCGCGCCACATCTCCCCAAATCAGATAGATTAAGCACAACACCAGTGTCAATGTCAATGCTGGGACAAACACACCCCGACGGGAGACAACAGAAAATACTGGTGAAATGTGGTTATCTAAAGCCAGTTGATACAAAATTCGCGGGCAATTAGAAACCACCGTTGCCGAACCGAGTAGACAAGCTGCTACTAGCAAAAAAGAAATACTTACACCAGCTAATTTTCCCCAAAAGGGCTGGGAAGCCGCCACCAGATTCAGAAAAGCATTGTCTTTCAGGTTGGGATTTGTTGCCAACCGCATTACTACCCAAGAACCCCCCAAAAAGATGGGTGGCATCATCCAGGCGGCAATGTCTAGAAACCGCAGCGTTTGAGTGGGGTTGCGACTATCGGCAACAAAGGAAGAAGCTGTTTCACAGCTGTAGGTTGCATAAGTGACGAAAAAGAACCACTTTGCCCAATCCACAAAGCTCAAAGATGACCAACTGCTAGGAAAAAACCCAGGACTCACCGGAGAAAACGCTAACCAGCCAAGACCTTGTATACAGAAGGTCATTAGTAGTCCAAAGGCTGGAATGACAAAAAACAAATGTAAAATACTCAGGGCGCGAGTCCCACTAAAGGCCACGATAAAGGGCAACAGTGTAAAGCTAATATCCAGAAATATGTCTGGACAGGCAATACCCAGCGGCTCCAAATTTACTTTAATTAAATCTCTGAGTACGATTGTATTCACTGACAGGTAGGAAACCCAGTTGAGGAGGTATCCAATTGCTGCATAGCGAGCTAATCCTGGGTAGTTTTGCAGTAGCTTGGTCGCATAGTTAGGTGTTCCTCCAGCTACATTGATGAAATGCATACCTAAGCGTTTCACTTGATAGTTGAGCAGCATTCCGAAAATCACCGCAGGTATCCAGACAAAAATAGCTTGGGAACCGAGAGCAGCATGAATTGCTGGAACCAGTGCTGTCCAAGAAATATGAGCTGTCAAACCAAAGCCCCAACTTTCAACAGCACTCAAGCTTTTAGTCAAGCGAGGGTAAGAAGATTGGCCCAATGTGGAGTGAGCAAAGTTGGACATGATTAGCAGTGTTGGGTGGGATACTGTAATTAAGCTTATTAGCTAGAGTTCCCATCTCATAAATCTTCTGCACAAAAACTTTCTGTAATAAATAATACTTAGATGTTAATACATATATGATCAAAGAAAATTCACTTCACAACACCAGTGTTTATTGCCCTCATCCCCCAACCCCTTCTCCCAAACTTGGGAGAGGGATTTAGGGTGAAAGCTCTTTGATTCACGCAAGAAGTCTATTAGACAATTTTCGAGCGTGTATCTGCCAAGGCGGGAACTTTAACTTCTGTTTCGGCTTGTAAGTCGAAGTCATACCACTCGTTACGCCATTGCAGACGAAACTTCAAACGCGTCCAGTTGGGTGGTAGGTTGGGACAGGCAACGGGGCCAAATTGAGTCATCCGAATGCCGCCAAACCCAAAAACTACCGCTTGCCATACTCCTCCAGCACTGGCGGCGTGAATTCCTTCGGCGGCGTTACTTCTCACATCCTCTAAGTCTACCAAGGCCGATCGCAGAAAATGTGTATAGGCTTCGGTTGGTTGATTGAGGTCGCAAGCTAAGATGGCGTTAATGGCTGGGCCTAGTGAAGAACCATAACTGTGGTCGGTACGTTGGGTGTAATAGTCCCAGTTGGTGGCGAGGGTGTTATAGTCGTAGCGATCGCGCAGTAAGTACAGAAGCATCAATACATCTGGCTGTTTGAGAATCTGCTTTTGGTTGGTGGCTTCAATTCCCAACAAACCTTGCAAAGATTTGCTGCGCGGTTCGTAATCAGCGAGGTTAACGTCTTCTAGTTGGAAAAAGCCTTCAAATTGCTCAATTAAACCTGTTTGAACATTTTTATTGACAAATAGACGCTCTTGGATTTCTGCCCAATGGTGCAGACGCTCTGTGGTTAAGTTGAGTTTTTGCGCTAGTTGGGCTGAAGTTTCAGGATAAGCTTGTTTGAGCCAATCCCACAGCGCCAAAGCTGACTGCAAATGCCACTGTACCATGAGATTGGTGAAGGCATTATTATCGACGCGATCGTGATTTTCATCAGGGCCAATGACATCTAGGATGTCATAGCTGTGGCGCTCTTGGTTCCACTGCACCCGACTTTCCCAGAAAACAGCCGTATCAAGGATAATTTCCGCGCCATAATCGCGCATCCAGTCATCATCGTTGGTAGTCTGCCAGTAGTGCAAAATTGCATAAGCGATATCTGCGGTAATATGCACTTCAATGTCACCGCACCAGATGCGGATTAATTCACCATTGGGAGCCGGAACCCAGCGCGGAGTCACTTCATCGCCAGTAGTGGCACTTTCCCAAGCATACATCGCTCCTTGATAACCGGCTTCTTGAGCTTTGCGTCTCGCTCCTGGTAGGGTGTGGTAGCGGTAGGTGAGCAAGTTACGCGCTAGGGCTGGTTGAGTTAGGGTGAGGAAAGGAAGAATGAATATTTCTGTATCCCAAAAGATATGTCCGCTATAGGCAAAACCGGAGAGGGTTTTGGGAGGAATGCTCACGCTATCATCGTGACGCGGTGTTACAGCAAGTAATTGGAAGAGATTATAACGGACGCTCAATTGAGCCAAGTGATCGCCTTCTATAATAATGTCACTGTCTTGCCACACTTGCTCCCATGCCGCAATGTGAGCCGCCAATAGGGTAGTATATCTGGGTTCATCAGCAAGTCTTGGTAAGGCGGCGGCAATGGGGATTTCTGTCTCTCGTGAAGTAAACAGGGTGACAATCTTTTCTACAGTTACCGTTTTTCCGGGATATAACTCTAAGGTGGTTGTCAAAATGGGAGAACTAGAAGCATTTTCGACGCTCACGGGTGCAGTCTCGTCGCCATCTACCACTAACTTAGCTGCCATCCCAAGTTGAATATTTGAGTGGATAGTTTTACTGTTTAACCAGATAATCCGATCTATGCCACCTTGGTTTAAGGTTCGCCAATGTTTAACGCCTTGGGTATGTGGTTTGCTGTCAAATCCGGCTTCAATGGTAATTTCACCCTCAAAGTCTACCGATGTAATTTGAGCGCGAATCGCCAAAACGTGTTGGTCTGCTAAACTGGTGAAACGCTCGAAGTGAAAATCTAAGGTATGACCGCTAGGACTACGCCAGCGCACATCACGGCTAACTAAACCTAAGCGCAAGTCAAGCCGACGTTCGTAGTTGAGAATTTCACCACTGTCCATACTAAAGCGTTCCCCAGCTACTTTCACCACCAATGGCAGCCAGTTGGGACAGTTTACTAGTTCAGTATGAGTAATTGTCACATCATCATAAACACCGTGGATGAGTGTGGCTGGAAAATCTTGGCAATACCCTTCCTCAAATGTACCCCGCACTCCTAACAACCCATTACCAAGAGTGAAGACGGTTTCTTTGTGATGCAACTGCGCCGGGTTAAACTCCGTTTCAATAACGTTCCAGTCAGTATTGTCAATTAATTGCTGATTTTGTTGAGAATCGTGAGTGGATACGTTGAGCATGAGTGATAAAACCTATGTCTTGGGGGTTGCTGTGGGCAGGATGCAGTAAAATTAGGAGCAACCTTTAAGTGATTAACTCCTTATTCTTTAGCGCCGAGATTAAAACATGGTCTGAACGCTAAAAAATGCGCTTTTTACAACAGTAACGCTTCAAATTTCATCTGTCTATAGTTAGATTTATTTAAAAATGCCAGTTATAACTCATAAATCTTAACTAGCTACGAATTGATTCGGTTTTTCATCAATTTTTGGCTGGTAAAATTTACAGGTGCAGTTAAGTAACGTTTTGTTCTTTTACCAGAAGTGGTATATTGGCACTTGACCCGACCGAGTACAAACTATGCATAAGCCCACAGGACAGCAAACTAGAGGTGTTGTACTCAGTAATACAGGACAGGAAGGGGAAGTGGGCAGATGAACAAAAATACCGGGCAAAGTAATGTTTTTTCTCTGTTTAAAGGCGTACCTCTAAGTCGCATTTTGGTAGCGTTGTTTTTGCTGCAAATCTTGCTAGCTGTGGGATTGACTGCATATTTATCAATCGGCAACGGGCAAAAGGCAGTTAATGAGGTAGCTAGCGAATTACGTCATGAAGTTGGCAATCGAGTTGAGCAGAATTTACAGACTTATTTGGCAACGCCGCGTCAGGTACTACGCAGTAATCAAAATGTAATTAATATGGGGTTGCTGAAGATAGAAAATCTGGCAACCTGGGAGTCATATTTAATAGAGCAGTTAAAGATTTTTCCAGATGCGTTGGCAATAACTGCAAGCAATGAACAGCAAGAGTATCTAGCGGTTGAGAAGCTCAACGATCGCCAATCTTTACTCAGAAAAGCTGGAAAGTCAACTGGGTACGACCTCTACACTTACATAATTGACTCTCAAGGTCAACGTACTCAATTACCAGAAGTTATTAAAAACTATGATGCGCGATCGCTTCCTGATTATCTCACAGCAGTTACCGCTAAAAAATTCAGCTTTAGTGAGATTTTTACTCCCCGCACTGAACCAACACTCCTGATTAGTGCTTCTCTTCCCATCTATAACTCCCAAGGGGAATTACTCGGAGTCAACAGCACTCTCACTCACCTATCACAAATTGGGGATTTGCTGCAAAACATCAAAGTTGGCAAGTCTGGGCAAATTTTTATTATCGAGCGATCGGGGCTATTAGTTGCAAGTTCTACAACTGAAGAACCATTCCGCTTCCAAAATGGTAAGCCCATTAGGTTGAAAGCTTCCCAAAGTGGAAATTCTTTGACTAAAGCAACCGCTAAATACTTAAAAACTAAATTTAATAACTTTGACCAAATTCAAAGTTTACAGCAACTAGATTTTTATTTTGACGGCAAACGGCAATTTTTAGAAGTTAGACCGTTACAGGGCGAAGCAAATGTCAACTGGTTGATGATCGTGGCTGTCCCAGAAGCAGACTTTATGGGACAAATTAATCGCAACATTCAAACTACAATTTTTCTCTGTTTGGGAACGTTGGGACTAGCTATTATATTGGGGATTGTCACCGCTCGATGGATTACTCAACCAATTTTGTACTTCAGCCGGGCGACAAAAGATTTAACTGATTTTAGCAACAGCGAAGACTCAGTGGTGAAAGTACAAGGCATTAAAGAACTAGAGGTGCTGGGTGGATCTTTTAATGAGATGGCGCAAGATTTACGCAAAACCTTTACAGCACTGATTAGCAAAAATGAGGATTTAGAACTGCAAGTTAAGCAGCGAACTCAAGAATTACAGCAACAGATTCAAGAACGCATTAACAGTGAGCAAAAACTGGGGCAGCATTATCAAGTACTCACAGAATTGGCAAATCACAAAGCGATTTTTGAAGGAAATTTAGAAACAGCATTCAAAGTTATCACAGAAAAAGCAGCCAATGCCTTAGAAGTAGAACGAGTGAGTGTGTGGTTATTCAATAGCGAGCGCACCAAGCTACAATGCATAAGTCTCTATGAACGTAGCAATCAAAAACATTCGGCAGGTTTAGAACGCAACCTTACAGATTATTTAATCTACTTTAAAGCCTTGGTGGTTTCTCGTACCATTGCCGTCTGTGACACTCGCACCGATCCACGGGTACAAGAATTATCGGATACATGGCTCGAACCAAATAATATTGTCTCCCTAATTGATACCAGTCTTTGGGTTGGGGGGAAAATGGTGGGAACAGTATTATCTGAACAGGTTGATACTTCCCGCAAATGGGAACTGAGCGAGCAAAACTTCGTTAGCTCAATTGCGGAAATTGTCGCTTTGACTTTAGAAGTAGGCGATCGCAAACGCGCAGAATCCGCGCTAGGTGAGGCGAAAGAAACAGCCGAAGTGGCGAATCGTGCTAGAAAAACCTTTTTAGGAAACATCAACCACGATCTGAGAAATCCTTTAAACTCAATTCTGGGAATCACAGAGGCACTCAAAGATCAAGTGTACGGCCCTGTAAGTGAAGAACAGCGCCAGTCTTTAAATATGCTCGAATCTAGCGGTAAGAATCTACTAGAATTAATTAACCAAATCCTTGACCTTACTGACACCGAATCCAGCAAAATAGAACTGCAACTAGCTGCTACTTCGATTCAGGGAATATGTGACTTCTGCTTGAGTTTTGTCAAAGATTTAGCCTTCCAGAAAAATATCCAGATGAGGGCACAAATACCTGAAGAACTCGAACCCATCCAAGTCGATGAACGCCGCATTCGCCAAGTATTTATCAACTTATTGACTAACGCGATCAAGTTTACTAAAGAAGGAGGCGAAGTCTGGATTGAAGCCCAGCCAAGTTCCACCAATGAATATATTTTTATCAGCGTGGTAGATACTGGTATTGGGATGCTTTCCGACGACCTTTTTAAATTATTTCAACCTTTTGTGCAAGTTGAAAATGCCTCTACTCGTCGTTCTACAGGCACGGGTTTAGGATTAGTAATGGTGCAAAAATTGTCGAGTTACATGGTGGGACTGTTCACGCCGAAAGTCAGTTAGGTAAAGGTAGCCGATTTACAGTCAAACTTCCTTGGAAAAAGGCGGGACAATGGAGAGCCTAAGCTATGTGACGATAAGTATTAAACGGTAATCCAGTGCGTTGCTTCACATCAATCAATGATTTATACTCACCTCGTTGCTGCCTTTCGGCAATAATTTTTTCAGCGATCGTTCTATCCAATCCACAGGTAATTAATTCATCAGTTGAATATGTGTTTAATCGTTTCCAAGAAAAATCAGCTTCTTTTTTGTAATTGTAGCTAAAAGTAATCAGTGGTGTAATTCGAGTTACCTGCTTTTCGGGAATTCCGGCTATTTCTATTAACTCTTCTATATGAGTAAAAACATATCCCTCATTCATCAATGATTCGATGTTATTTGCATAAACTATCGGTAGCCCTAAATAATTAACTAATTCATGTTTTGAGCATTCATTAATATCTATTTTATCACGAGTATTCGCAACTAAATTTGCTAACTCTTGTTCTTCAGGAACTGGGAAATTTTTCGGATAGGTTTTGACTAAATAATATTTCTTGAGATAGAAGGCAACGCCAGTTTGAGCGATCCAAAAGATCGCAAATGCTAAACCATTTGCCGAGAAAGCTAAAGCTAAAACAGAGGTGCTAATTCCTATAACAATCCAACTTTTAGTCTTAGATTTGTAACCTGCATAAGCAATAGCAAATCCCCCCAATATCGGAATTAATGATAACCACACCCAAGCAGGAGTTTGTTGAAACCAAGATTTAGATTGTGACATCATAAATCGACTAATAATTTTAATTTATAAATATTTCAGAAGGTTTTGGCGTTTTTCTTCATACTCTTCTGCGGTAATTATCCCAGAATCAAAAAGAGTTTTTAAATCAGTTAATGCACTGGTTGCATCTTTTGCAGAGACTGCTCCACCTGTGCTTGCGATAACTTGATTATATTTTGTATTGAATTCGGTATCTGACATCAAAACTAGGATAAAGAACTCAACAAAAGCTATTAAAGATGGAATACAAGTCCAAAAAAACAATAAGTATAAAATACCTGCTACATTTTGTCCTAAATAAAATTTGTGAATCCCCAACCACCCACCAAAAAAGCAAAGTATAATTGCTGTAGATTTAGTCTTCATGTTATTTTCTTCCTTAATTAACTCTAATAAATATCTATTGGCATATAATACGAACAAACTATTTGAACTTTTTTGATTATTTAGGCGATTTAGTAGTTAACTTTGCTGTCAGGAGATAAATAATAATTATACATATTTGAGATTCCATTAAGACTAAATATCCTTTAACTATGTAGTTTAAATCTAGGTTGGAATTGAAATAAAAAATTAGAGAACCAATTGCTAGATATGGAACTAAACGCAACTGATGAAGTTTGAGTTTGAATCTTTGGTTATACAAGTCGCTCATCAGTAAATAAAGTTATGTTGAGCAATAGTTGCTGATAAACAATCGATCGGTTAATACAAATTTGTTTAGTTTAACAGATATTGACTGTTATTTAAAGCTAATTTTATTTAATTTCTATCTGTTAAACCTCACGAATTTTACCGACTTTACTTATAGTTACATCAATAGAGTTACGTAAAGTTTCTGATGACTAAAGTAAAATGTACAGCCGAAAAAATTACTTAAGTTTTGCCTTCTTTGCTGTTTTAGACAACAGAACAATCTAAAATTAAAGCATGACAGCGATTAGCAGTTCTTGTTCTACTTTGCATAACTCCTGTTCGTGCCTAAAAAACTGCTAAAAACAGGCTTTGTTTCAGTAGTGCAGACTTAAGTCTAAGGCGCTTTTATACAGTTGTAGCACTCTTAGTATTTGCTTCCTCTAAAGTTGTTCTCAAACGTGTTGCTGTGCTTTTACGGATGCGATCGCTTTTACGAACACCACCCGCCATCTGATATTCATAGCTGTCTTTGCCGTATTTAAAAGCAACTCCAAGGAGCATTTTTTCCGTCAAGTCGCTCAAAGTTGTTTCCAAATCCTTCATCTCATTTTTGTAAGAGTCAATCAAAGCCAGAGTAGTATTATAAGCTTCTATTTTGCTACGATACTGCTGAATTATTTGTGTGATATTTTGCAAGTTGCGAGCATCCCCAAAATCCATACTCGGATCAATTGCTTTGAGTCCGGACATTCTCAATTCAGCTTTTTCTAGAACGCGATATGTACGCTTTTGACGAGGCATAATTATGTTCTTTTTATTGTGTTCTAGAACTAGCTTGCCTTACTAAAGCTTAATTTTGGTTGAGTAAAATCCACAAAATTGGTGCTGAATATAACTATAGCTTAAGTAATATCCACTAAAACTATGATGTTTGTAACGAAAATCGTAGTGGTGGTAACTAAACTCGTAACATTGTAACGAAAATAATCATGTTTGTAACAAAAATCGTAGCGTTAGTAACTACACTCGTTATTTTAGTAACAAACTCTTAATATTGTAACGAAAATAGTAGTGGTGGTAACTAAACTCATTATTTTATTAATTTAAAGCGTTATGTTAGTGGCGATGTTTAGTAACGGCAACTGGTTTCAATTCAAAAAACCTAGATATCACACGCAATATATTGATAAAGTAATGCTGAACTCTGCAAAATCCGTAACGCTGAGTAGAATATGGGTTTTTTGTGATATTGATTAGCGATCGCTTGTATGATTGCGTTAGTGGAGTGATTAATATATCTCAACGAACTTAGGTGCGATCGCTAAGAAGCTTAACCAGATAATCTAACTTCCAAAGAGATGCCAAAGCTATAACTTATTAATGCCTAAAACAGCAAAAATCATTGACACGCTAAGTATCTATGCAATACTGTTATTATAGTTGAACCTAACCATAGAGTTGATTAAAATACTTTTCCCAGAGAATAATATACAAGCAATATTAAAATAATTTGGATGAAACAAATGAACGCCAAAATTATTGCTTTCTTAGGGATTACGGCAGCCTTTGCAAGCTTAGGAAGCCAAGTCTACGCTCAATCACCAGCATCAAGCTCAAATCCCGGACAATATAGATTAACTAGTGATTCTCTACTTGGAATCGATCGGAAAACAGCCCAGGATGACTTTAGAAGTTTTTTTGAGCAAACTAATCCAGCAACTCTTTCCACCAATAATAGAAGAGAAAATAAAGCTCCAGTCAAAATCCGCTTTAACGAATCATTATCACAGCCTGACACTTCAGTTTTCTTAACACCGGCTCAGTCAGGCAGTGACAATGATGGATTGCAAGTACAGTTAGATATAGGAAGAGAGTAAGCAGGTATAAAGGCTGACGTTGTAGTTTTAATTAATTATGCCTTGCCCAAAATCTTTCCTAATAATCTGTCAAGTTTCAATTAGTAAGGTAAACAAGTTCGTAGTAAGCGCTTTAGTCTTTAATTTTCTAAACACTAAAGTTCTTACTATAAACTTTTCATTACTAGCTTAGATATTGTACTAGGCACAATATTTTCACTCTTGTATTTATACTTAAATCAAAACAGCTTTACTAGAAAATATCGTTCAGACAACGGCAGTTTTAGCCAATCGTCCTGTCTCCTCTACCAGAATAAAATTTTGCACCTGACTCAATCCGCCTTCCTGAGTCGATAATTATGCAATCGTTTTGCAGTAAAATTAATCGTCAAGATAAGAGGAGGCCTTTGAGATGACTCGTGTCATCATTGTGCGCCACGGTCAAAGCGGTTATAACACCGAGCGGCGTATCCAAGGACGCACTGATGCGTCAACATTAACCGAAAAAGGTCGTAACCATGCCAGTAAAGTAGGCAAAGCCCTCAGCAATATCTTATTTAATGCGATTTACAGCAGTCCCTTACAACGAGCGAAACACACAGCAGATATTATCCATAGTGAGTTAGCGACTCATGCTGAACAATCTGCTGTAGTTCAAGCTGCTGATTTGCTGCTAGAAATCGACCTACCTTTATGGGAAGCACTGCTAACTTCTGAAGTCAAGCAAAAATTTGCCGAAGATTACCGCACTTGGCATCAACACCCCGACGAGCTGCGGATGCTGCTTAATGATGCACAAGGGACAAGAGAACATTTTCCCGTTCTTGCTTTATACGAACAAGCACGGCAGTTTTGGCAAGAAATTTTGTCTCAACATCAAGGCGAAACTATTCTCATCGTGGGACATAACGGAATTAATCGCGCCCTGATTAGCACAGCGTTAGGCATCCCTCCCAGTCGCTACCACTCAATCCAGCAATCTAACTGTGGCATCACCGTACTAAATTTTGCTGGCGGATTGGGCGAACCAGTCCAGCTAGAATCCTTAAATCAGACGCAACACACCGGAGAAACTCTACCCTCATTGCGACCGGATCATCAAGGAGTACGATTGTTACTAGTGCGTCACGGTGAAACTGACTGGAATCGCCAAACCAGGTTTCAAGGACAAATTGATGTCCCCCTCAACGACAACGGTAGACAACAGTCGCAAAAAGCAGGCGAATTTCTCCAAGACGTAGAGATTAATTTTGCTGTAAGTAGCACAATGCTGCGCCCTAAAGAAACAGCAGAGATTATCTTAAAACAACATCCTAATGTCAAGTTAGAATTGCAAGATGGTTTAAGAGAAATCAGTCATGGTCTCTGGGAAGGAAAATTAGAAACAGAGATAGAGCAAGAGTTTCCGGGAGAGTTACAGCGATGGCGGCTGATACCAACGCAAGTGCAAATGCCTGAAGGGGAGAATTTGCAACAAGTGTGGGAGCGCAGCGTTGCAGCTTGGCAATCAATTCTGCAAACAGCATCAAATAATCAATTCAAAACTGTATTAGTAGTAGCTCATGACGCTACTAACAAAACCTTGCTTTGTCATATTCTGGGTTTATCGCTGGAAAACTTCTGGAGTTTTCGCCAGGGTAATGGTGCAGTCAGTGTTATCGACTACCCTGCTGGAATCGATGGTTTACCAGTACTGCAAGCGATGAACATCACCTATCACTTTGGTGGAGGCGTACTAGATAAAACAGCAGCGGGAGCGTTGTGAGTGCTGAGTGCTGAGTGCTGAGTGCTGAGTGAGGAGTTAGGAATTACGAATAAATTTATAAGCAAGGAATTAGAAGTGAGGAATAAAGTTAGAAGCAATGATTGAGGAACAAATAACTCATAACTCCTAACTCCTAACTTCTCACTCTCACTCTTGACTCATAACCCTTAACTCATAACTAAAAATTTTTATGACTGAACTGCTGCAAAAAGTACGAGTGATTGACCCTGTTTCTGAAATTGATGAACTCTTTGATGTGCTGATTGCTGATGGTTATATCCGAGAAGTGGCTTCGCACATTTCTGACATCAGTTCCGATACTCAAATCAGAGATTGTCAGGGATTAGTTCTCGGCCCTGGATTAGTAGATTTGTACAGCCACTCTGGTGAACCTGGCTTTGAAGAACGGGAAACCCTTTCGTCTTTCTTACAAGCTGCTGCTGCTGGCGGCTTTACTAGAGTTAGCATTTTACCCGATACATCCCCAGTTATTGATAGCCCTGCACTTGTGGCACAGTTGCAGCAGAAGAGGGCAGAGGGGCAGAGAGGCAGAAAGGCAGAGAAGAGTTTGTCTCCCCTGCTCCCCTGCTCCCCTGCTCCCCTGCTTCATATCTGGGGTGCAATCACCGTAGATGTTGCTGGAAAGCAGATGACGGAATTGGCAGATTTAGTGTCTGCTGGAGTTGTTGGTTTTAGTGATGGTAAGCCCTTAGAAAATTTGGCGCTGGTGCGGCGAGTGTTAGAGTATCTCCAGCCATTGGGCAAACCAGTCGCATTTTGGCCTAGCGATCGCCAGTTAACAGCAAATGGTGTAATGAGAGAAGGAACAGATGCTCTGCGTTTTGGTTTACCCCCAATCCCCGCCAGCGCTGAAACTACTGCGATCGCAGCTATGCTTGAATTGGTTGCCACCATCGGCACACCAGTCCATATCATGCGTGTCTCTACAGCTCGCAGCGTGGAATTAATTGCTTCAGCTAAGGCGGCTGGTTTACCCATCACCGCCAGCACCACCTGGATGCACCTTTTACTTGATACCAAAGCAGTTAAGAGTTATCACACCAGCTTGCATTTAGACCCGCCTTTAGGTAGTCCCAGTGATGTGGCGGCGTTGCGTGCAGGGGTACGTGCAGGTGCGATTGATGCGATCGCTATCGATCACACACCCTACAGCTACGAAGAAAAAGTCCAAGCTTTTGCCGAAGCACCAGCTGGGGCTATTGGTTTAGAGCTAGCATTACCTTTGCTGTGGCAATATCTCGTTGAGACTGAAGAATTTACAGCTTTAGAATTATGGCGGGCATTGAGTACTAATCCAGCGGAGTGTTTAGGGCAAAAAGTAAGTGCGATCGTACCTCATCAACCAGCGGAACTTACTTTATTTGATCCTCAGCAAACCTGGAAAGTCGAACGTAAAAGTCTGTATACACTTTCACAAAATACACCTTGGTTAGGACAACAGTTGAAGGGTCATGTTGTGCAAACCTGGTGTTGAAAAAGCGTACTTCAAACTACGGAATATAACTAATCCCCTAAAAGATTAAGATAGATTCCCTTTACTCCCTGAATTGCTATTTTGTAAATTTATATTTTGCTGTAATTATATTTGTAAGCAGGGAGCATCTCAATGAGTGTAAAAACACGCCTGCCTTGGCGAATGGAATAGAGCCTCCGGCACGCTGATGCGTAGCTTGCTTCTCCGTAGGAGTACGCGGCTATACAAACAAAAACCACCTGCGTGGGTTTCAAATTCTTCGAGTTCGCGTAGGCGGACGAAAGTTTGTGTAGCCGCGATTTCTAATCGCCTGGTATATTTGCAAAGGTGAGATGATCCCTATAAGCATCTCCTAGCAAGGCAAACTAACACTTACAATAGTTCCTTTTTCAGGAATGCTAGCAATTGTAAATTCACCACCATATAATTTAACTATATGCTGAACAATAGCCAGCCCTAAGCCAGAACCTTGTTGTTCCCATAACTTTCGATTAAATTGTACAAAAGCTCCAATGTTATTAATCTCTTCAATTGCCATACCTTTGCCATTATCAATTACAGACAAATTAAATTTATTACCTTCTATCTTACTCAGAACTTGAATTTCGCTGCTTGGCAAAGAGAATTTAAAAGAATTCTCCAGTAATTCTTCAATCAGAATACTCAAATTTTCTTGTGATAATTGTACTGGAGATTCTTGGATATCCAGCTTTAAATCTTTTTGTCTACAGTTTTCTGTAGCTTTTTTTAGAGCCACTTCACTAATAATTTTCTCAGCAAGACATTTATCTTTTTTCTCTTGAATTTGACGGACTTTTTCGGGGTTTTTAGATATTAATTCCAGATTACTATATAATAAAAACCTTTGAACTAATCTATTCAGGCGATTGGCAGATGTGTAAATTAATTCTGCAATTTCAACTTCTTCAGAGCCAGGCATGATGCCACAACTTTCTATTAACAACTGTGACATACCGAGAATACCATTTAAAGGCGTATTCAGTTCGTGAGGTAATGAGTGAGCAATATTCATTCTGAGTTCGTCTAGTTTGGCTTGAGTTTGGCGCTCAACTAAAGCGTGTTTATCAAGACGAGAAGCGATCGCACTGAGTAGTTCTTCAGGAGTAAACGGTTTAGTCAAATAATCATCAGCCCCATAATCCATTCCCTGACGAAAATCTGAACGATCTGCTTTAGCAGTAACAAATATTAAAGGAATATTGATAGTTGCTTCATTTTTGCGTAAAGCAGACAGCACGCTATAACCATCTAATTCAGGCATCATAATGTCACAGATAATTAAATCTGGTAATTTGGCTTGAGCAATTTCTAATCCAATCTTGCCGTTTGCAGCTATCAAAGTTTCAAAATCAGAAAGCTGTAAAATTTCCTGAATGTTTCCCCTGACTTGAGGTTCATCTTCTATAATTAAAATTGTGTTCATCTATGATTACTAAAGATAAAAATATCAATTTTATGTTATTGGTCTAGCATGAGATGGTATAGCAATTTTCGACCTGGTGAGATACGCTTTTAAAGCTACTAACCTTGGGAAACAAGATTTGGGTGTACTTCAGTTGCTTAGAAAACGCTATATCCATACAAGGCTTATCTTGCTAAACAATAAAAATTAATTTTCAATAATACCGCAGAATCAGATTCATGCCCTAAGTATAAACGCTGAAATATTTCAACATTTTTTTCTAAAATATATTATTTGCTATGGTTAAGCATATTAAACTTTTGCAAAAGCTTGGCATTTTCTGGGGTTAGTAATGTTTGTAAGTTCTTCATTTCATTCAAAAACATAATTTCTCTAGCATACTCTTGTTGTAGGATATTCAAGTAGCGATCGCGCTCAATATCTGATTGAGCTTTTTTCAGCATATAGATTGCCATATTGATATTTGAAAGGGGGTTGCCTAAATCTTGTAAAAGTTTTTGTAAAACCTCATTGCATATTTCTGCCAGGTGTTGGCTCTCTTGTAATTTTTGTGAATTTGTCTCTATCTGCTGTTTCAAATTAGTATTTTGTTGATGTTCGTGTTCATATTGTTGTTTGATTAAAGTTGGTTTTTCTACGCGATTTAATCTGACGTTAATTGCCTTCAAAAGTTCTTCCATAGAGAAAGGTTTTGTCAGGTAATCATCGGCTCCTAACTCCATACCTTGGCGTAAGTCACCACGGTCTACTTTTGCAGTCAGAAAAATTACTGGGATAGATTCAGTTACTGGGTCTTGGCGTAAGGCTGTCAGTACACCGTAACCGTCAAGTTCAGGCATCATAACGTCACAACATATAAGGTTTGGTTGTTCTGTTTTAGCAAGTCGTAATCCTTCTAAGCCATTATTTGCAGTAATAGTATTAAAATCGGAGAAAGTTAAAATCTGTTGAATATTTGAACAAATTTGGACTTCATCTTCAATTACTAATATTTTTTTGTTCATTGACTTATTTCAATAGTGATTTTTACTAGGCAGTTTTGTGATATCTATAGACGCAGTAAATGCAGTGACTAGAACTGATTATTCAGCTTAACCAACTTGGGAATTTACATTAATCCTCGTTTAACTTGAGAACTGTAGTTTTTTAGCAAAGTTTTGTGATTGCTTCCTTCGTCACAATGACACAACAGAATAATTCAAAACTCCAGGTTTCAACATGGACGAGGTTCAGATTCCAAACAATATCCCGCAGTTTATTGTTCCCTAAAATTATTTACTAATAACACATTAGATATTTTTCGTGCAGTAAGTCACTTATCATTAGTGGTAGTTCTACCCTAAATGTCGTACCAACTCCGACCTGGCTAGCGAAGATAATTATTCCTCTATGAAGGTCTATACAATTGTTGACTATTGCCAAGCCTAATCCAGTTCCTGGCGTATTCCCAACATTACTAGCTCGGTAGAATGGTTCAAATAAGTTCTGTTGCTCCTCTGGTAAAATGCCAATACCCTCATCTTGAATTAGAAAAACTGCGCTTTTATCTTGAACTAATAAATCAATTTCAACATTGCTACCGTCTGGTGAATATTTGACAGCGTTTGAAAGCAAATTGCTCAGTATTTGTCGCAAAAGTTTCTTGTCTATACAAGCCATAAAGCGATCATCTGTTGATGAATCACCCAAATATTGAGGAGCAAAAACTAGGGTATGGTTGGGAGAACTTAGTTGAATTTCCTCTACCAAAGAACGACAGAAATTAATCAAATTAATACAAGTTGGTTCAAATGCTAATTTTCCAGCTTCAGCCTTATTAATTAGCAAAATATCATCTAATAGTTGAGTAGTGTGTTGAACATAAGTTTGAATACACTGGAGATGTTTCTGCTTTTGTTGTTCATCTAGTTTATGGCTAAAACTTTTTAAGATTCCAGCAGAGGAAGCAATCACAGCTAAAGGAGTTCGGAACTCGTGGGAGGTCATAGAAATGAAACGAGATTTTAACTCACTGAGTTCTTTTTCTTTTACTAAAGCTTTACAAATATTTTCTTCAGCTTGTTTGCGCTCGCGTATATCTTTAACTACACCGATCACGTAAATGGGTTTACCAATCGGATCTCGAATTAGAGAAACCGTTAGATTTATCCAAATTACATCAGCATTTTTATGTAAATAGCGCTTCTCTATGGAGAATGTTTCTAGCTTTCCTGCTATTAATTTTTGCAACTGATTGAGATGGATTTGTATATCTTCTGGATGTGTGATATCTCTAAAGTTTTTCTTTAGTATTTCTTCTTGGCTGTAGCCTAAAATTTCACACAACTTTTGATTAACTTTCAGAAAATCACCATCTAAAGTTTCTAGTTTAATTCCCACTGCTGCTTGATTAAAAATAGCTCTAAGTTCTGCCTCACTTTGTTGTAAGTCTAAAGCGCGTTGCTTAACCCTGACTTCTAAATCTTGATTGAGTTTTTGTAAAGCTTCTTGCGCTCGTTGTCTTTGCAGTTCAGCAGATGCTCTGGCTGCAAATACTTTGAGAATTCCTTCAAATTTATGTTGGTCAGGTATGGGTTTGTCATCTACTATGCATAGTGAGCCAATTGGTTGACCAAAATCATCACTCAAAATAACTCCCATAGAACTTTCTGCTTCCATAGCAGCTAATCTTTTCGCATTAGGAAAGAGTTGATGAATTCTCGAACTACAGTGGTAAAATCCTTGCTTGAGCAAAATTTCACATATAGTTGATTTTGGGTCATAGCAAATATTGGGTTGTAACTGCCCATCAGACCAAAATCCTAAAGTGTGAGCTTGCTCATCAATTAACTCACTCACTAAGGTGTTACGGACATCTAAAGTAGAAGAAATATGTTCAACTAATGCTGGAAAAAAATCACGTCCAGTCGTAGAAGCTGTACTTTCTATCAAACTTCGTAAGGCTATTTCAGCTTGTTTGTGTTTTGTAATATCGATTCCGATTGCAACGGCGGCTGTGTTTTGTTGATATTTTTGAGCTACGAGCAAATAATTGCATATTGTATCATTAATTTGGACATCGATAACCTTAGAATCTGCTACATCTTGCCTATCTAAAAACTCATGCATAAATTCTGTAAATTGCGGGCTGTTTTCCATAAACCCCAATTCTTGACCAACAAAAGCATCGGGAGTCAAGTTAAAACTTTCAGCTAAATGGCGATTAACTCCTAAATAATATCCATCATCATTTACCCAAGAAACAAACCCAGGTACTGCATCTAAAACCGTTTGTAATTGCTCTTTTGCTTGTTGCAGATTTTTTTCTGCTCGTTTATATTCTGTAATGTCCTCGGAAATACATAACAGATATTCGGGTTGTTGGTTTTTGTCATACAAAGGAATTTTAGTCATGTGTAAAATTCTTCTGCCAAAACGA
This sequence comes from Nostoc sp. JL31, assembly GCF_017114965.1. Taxonomy (NCBI): domain Bacteria; kingdom Bacillati; phylum Cyanobacteriota; class Cyanophyceae; order Nostocales; family Nostocaceae; genus Nostoc; species Nostoc sp. JL31. The sequence continues at coordinate 103,988 of NZ_JABXKO010000085.1, read as the reverse complement.
GGGCTGTCAATAGGTTCTTCAGAAATATCTTGAGGTACACCACTAGCAAAACTTTCTAGGTCTTTTTGACAGAAAAAGTCTGCTTGTTCTTTCGGGAATAATTCGTAATCTGTTTTGCCAATAGCCTGCTCTGCTGTAATACCAAAAATATTTTCACAGGTATGATTCCAGAGCTTGACTGTCCCAAAACTTTCTGGTTTGGCATCTTTAACAAAAACGGCTACAGGCAGATTATTAATCATCGACTGTAAAAAGTTGCGAGTCTGCTGGAGTTCCTCTTGTGCTTTTCGGCTTTCAGTAATATCAATGCCTGTACAGACGATATAATCAACTTGATTATCCCGATTCAGTAAGACCTTATTTGACCAAGAAATTAAGCGGCTAGCACTATCTTTAGTAACTAAATAAGTTTCGTAACGTTGAGGAAATTCTCTCTCTGCTAAATTTTGAAAAATATCTTTGATACATTTTGTTGTATCAGGTAACAGCAGCACATCCCAAACAAGTTTTCCTTTAACTTCATCAAATGCGTAACCTGTAGCTTGTTCGCAAGTATGATTAAAGCGAACAATTTTTCCCTGGCAATCTAGTACTATAACCAGAGCGTCTGCTAGATTCAAAACGGTAGAAACAAAATTACGCTCCAATCGCAGTTCTGCCTCGATTTTCTGGCGTTCTACAAGTTTAACTCGTGTATGATTGTAAAGTTCCGCTTGTAGAATAGAAACTGCCAGCAGACTGCTAGGAGTCACTAATCCAATTAATTCTCCTTGATCTCCAACAATAGGCAGATGACAAATCCGATTTTTCCTCAGCAAATGTAACGCAGTAAAAACATCTTTAAAATCTCTTAACCTCAATGTTATTAACTCTCTGATCATCACTTGGGCAACACTGATACCCTCTAGATTTTTACCTTGTGCTGTGAGCTTAATTAAATCTTGTTGTGTAATTATCCCCACCAACTGTGAGTTTTCTAGAACTAAAACACAACTGGTGGCTTGAGATGTGTTGCTAGCTATATCTTTACCTGGGTTAGGCAAATAATTGCTATGTTTGATTGGCAAGCTATCATGATTACCTGATGCTTCATTGATTAGTGCAATTACATCTGGAAGCATCATCTCAGAGCTAACAATAAGCGGATGACGAATGATAGTCTGTTGTAAATTATCAGAAATGATAGAGTTAATGAACATTACGTATAGATGCCTGGAATAAAATTATCTTTAAAAAAGAGGAAAATAATATTTTTACTGATAATTCACTAAAAAGCATCAGTGTTTTCTATGATTATTTTTTTATATTATTTTTAATAAGCCCCTTTACTATTTGTGATTCACAGCCTTTTAAGGTCTAGTTTATGCTGTAACCGACGCTCTATACCTGCTAGTGACATTAGGTTAAAACTCCTTTTGCGATTGGACTTAAGCCTGAAATTTTAAATACACTGAAGTGGCTATAAACAAATCATTTCTAGAAAATATTGTTTGTAATAGTTTTAGTATTAAGGATTTAAATTAAAATGTAATCGAGGAAAAACAGGAATTTTTTTTCTGATTAAATTGAGAGTATTTACTTGAATCGCTATTTTGAATTGCTGAAGAAATACTGAGTCGCAACTCTAAATTGTCCGTAGGATAGAGGAGATTTTATAGAATAACGGTACAGAACAAGCCAATAAAATCGATAATGTGAAACTTTAAAACAATCTAGCTGATGATAAAAATCACTACAAAACAGAGGTTTGAGCGTTATTCTGGCGGCCATTAATGGATGAATTTTGAAGACTGCAAATTTACTGAAGCTCTGAGGAGTTGTTTAGGTAAAATTGCGAATCCCACTCGTTAATAACACCCAGTCGTAAAGCGATTAAAGTGCAAAAATTTTCAGGTATTTGGGCAATACATCGCGCTGAAGGGCAATATAAAGATATTTCAGGTATTTTGCCTGTTCTATATTTTTCTTGTCTAAACGTAATTAGATTTACATCAAGCTATTAACAAGGTGATATCGAGCTATAATTTTTTTGAAACGCGATCGCGTTTATATTTTTAACTTATGAGTCATCCTTCTTGCCTCACGATCCTGCTAATTGATGATTGCACTGAAGATCGGGAAGCATATCGTCGCTTTTTGGAGCAAGACAGCCTGTATACCTACCGCTTTTTGGAATTTGAGACGGGAACGCCAGCGCTGAAATGGTGTCAACAGGAGATACCAGATATCATTTTGCTGAATTTTTTGTTACCCGATGGTGATGGGCTGAAATTTATTCAGCAGTTTCGGGAATGCCATAGCAATACCCAAACTGCTGTGATTATGCTGACAGGAGAAGGGCATGAAATTACTGGTGTCCGTGGCAGGAAAAGTGGTGTACAAGATTATCTCGTTAAAAAGAAACTCACATCTGAAGTTCTTCAAGGTGCAATTCATCATGCCATTGAACGGATGGATTTGGCTCGACAGTTAGAACAAAGTTGGGAACAACAACAACTGATTGCTGCGATCGCCTTACGGATTCGTCAGTCTCTCAAACTAGAAGAGATTCTGCCTACTATAGCAACAGAAGTGCGACAGTTTTTGAGAGTAGACCGAGTACTTGTTTTTCAATTTCAGCCGGATATGAGCGGCACAATTAAGGCGGAGTCAGTGCTTCCAGGTTGGACTGTGGCTTTGGGGCAGCAGATTTTGGACACCTGCTTTCAAAAGGGAGCCGGAAGTGACTATCGCCAAGGGAAAAAACGAGCAATCGACGATATTCATCAGGCTGGTTTAACGAATTGTCATTTGCAGCTTCTAGAACAATTTGAAGTCAAAGCCAATCTGGTAGTACCCATTTTGGTCAAAGAGCAATTATGGGGATTATTAATTGCTCACCAATGTAGCGCGCCTCGTCATTGGCAATCAGTAGAACTAGATTTGTTGGATCAACTAGCGGTGCAAATAGCGATCGCCATTCAACAGGGAAGTGCATATCAGCAATTACAGGCAGAACTGGCAGAACGCCAACGGACAGAAGCAGCCCTAAAAGCTAGCGAAGAGAAACTCAAGCTTACCCTGAGTTTTGCTGGTATTGGCTATTGGGAATGGAACCCAATCACCCATCAAATATTTGCTAGTGAGAATGCAATTCGCTGTTTTGGTTCCGATCTGAGTGATGTGAACTGGACTTATGAAAAGTGGCTCAATCAACTACATCCAGAGGATCGGGAATGGGTTGAGCCGCAACTGAGGCAGGCGATCGCCACCCAAACCGATTATGCTGTGGAATACCGAGTTGTCTGGCAAGATGGCAGCATTCATTGGGTATCGGCAAAAGGACGGGGAGTTTACGACGCAACAGGACAACTATTGCGAATGCTGGGCGTGCTAATAGATATCACAGAACGCAAGCTCTCAGAGGAAGAGCAGCGGCGTGCCCAAATGCTGCAAATTGAATTACGTCTTCTGGAGCAAATTCTCGAAGTAGTCCTAGCAGGTTACTGGGACTGGGATATTCCCGGCAATCAGGAGTACTTGAGCTTAACCTTCAAGCAGATGTTAGGCTACGAAGATCGTGAATTGCCAAATACACCAGAGATCTGGCAACACCTGATTTTTCTCGAAGATTTACCGGGTGTTCTGGAACTTTTTGAACAACACGTCCAAAGTCGCGGACAAATCCCCTTTTACAATGAGGTGAGATATCGACATAAAAATGGTTCTACCGTTTGGGTCATTTGTTCCGGTCGCATCATTGCGTGGGATCGAGACGGCAATCCCTTGCGGATGATTGGTTGCCATATTAACATTACACAGCGCAAACAGGCAGAAGCTCAATTGTTAGCGATCGCTAATTTGCAGCAAGCCATTTTAGATGGTACTGACTATGCGATTATTTCTAATAACTCAAATGGCATCCAAACCTTCAACGCAGCTGCTCAGAAAATGTTGGGTTACACAGCAGATGAAGTTGTTCGGCAAATAAGTCCAACTACATTTCACGACCCGGAAGAACTCAACCAACGCGCAGCAGAACTCTCGTTGGAATTGGGTAGGGAAATTGCACCTGGTAGGGAATTTTTTACTATCGTCACTCAAGACGGAAGCACCTATGAAAACGAATGGACTTACATTCGTAAAGATGGCTCGCGGTTCCCTGTATTTTTGTCGGTGAAAATCCTCCAGGATCTAGAAGGACACAATATCGGTTTTCTAGGTATTGCCAAAGATATTACCCAGCAAAAACAAATAGAGACAGCCCTTCGAGACAGCGAACTCCGTTATGCACATCTGGCAGAAGCGGCTCCTGTAGCTATTTTCCGGCTGGATGCCTTTGGTAACTGCATCTATGCTAACGATCGCTGGAGTGAGATGACTGGTAGACCAACACAGGCAGCATTGGGGATGGGGTGGATACAGGCTTTGCACCCAGAAGACGCCGAGCGTTTGGGGAGAGAATGGTCTCTAAAATTTGACCAAGGACATGTTGACCCAAGGGAATTCTATCAGAGTGAGGGCAGGCATCTACGCCCAGATGGCAGTATCAACTGGTTTTATGTCCAAGTGCTACCCGAAATTAACACCAACGACACCATTATTGGCTACATCGGCACACTGACAGATATCAGCGATCGTAAACTTGCTGAAGAACAGTTGCATCACCTCTCCGAACGGCTAGCCATAGCCATTCGCTCTGGAGGATTTGGTATTTGGGAATATGATTTCGTCCAAGCAAGGCAGATTTGGGACGATCGAATGTACGAACTGTATGGAGTGAGCAAAACTGATTTTAACGGTTCTTTTGATGCTTGGTTTAACTGCCTACACCCGGAAGATCGCCCTTATCTGCTGGAAACTATGGAGCAAGTTATACAAGGAAATCAAGAATATAATGTCGAGTTCCGCATCATTCAATCAAGTGGAGAAATTCGTTTTCTCAAAGGCTACGGTATTCTCAAACGTGACCAGCAGGGTGAACCTGTACGGATGATTGGGGTTAACTATGATATCAGCGATCGCAAACAAGCCGAAGAGGAACTGATCCACAACAGAGATTTACGAGAAGCAATTTTTAACGAATCTGCCGATGCCATCTTTCTAGTCGATCCGCAAACCCTGCTCACCCTAGATTGCAATCGGCGAGCAGTAGAAATGTTTGAGGCAGTTGACAAAGCTGAATTAGTCAATATCAATGGGCAGACACTCCAACTGCGTCCATTCACTACCAGCGAAACAGATGCGATCGTCAGAGCTATGCAGTCAAAAGGTGTCTGGAGCCTAGAGATTGAATATGTGACTCTTCAGGGTAAAATTTTCTGGGGAAACATTGCAGCCAAGCCCATTACTGTAGCCGGACGTACTATGCATCTAGTCCGGATCACTGATATCAGCGAACGGAAACAGGCACAAGAGGCATTGGCGAAATATGCCCATGAGGTCGAAGATTTGTACAATAATGCTCCCTGTGGCTACCATTCCCTCGACAGCGAAGGCCGATTGCTTAAGGTCAACGAGACTGAACTGCAATGGTTGGGTTATACCCGTGAAGAAATGATTGGCCAAACCCTGGTAAATTTTTTCACTCAAGCCAGTCGCTTGTCCTTCGCGCAAAACTATCCTCACTTCAAAAAGCAGGGTTCGTTGAAGAATTTGGAACTTGACATGGTTTGTAAAGATGGCACAGTTTTCCCAGTGCTGGTAAGCGCTACTGCTGTCAAGGATGCTCTGGGTAACTATCTATACAGCCGCACCACCCTATTTGATATCCGCGAACAGCAAGCTGCACTACGTGAACGCAAACAAACCGCGCAAGAACTGGAAGAATCACGTAAAATGCTGCAAACGGTACTAGATACATTTCCGCAACGTGTTTTCTGGAAAGACCGCCAATCGCGGTTTATTGGTTGCAATCCAGCATTTATCCGCCATTTTCAACTGACAACCGATGACATTATCGGCAAGACCGATTTTGAATTACCTTGGGCAAAGTTAGCACACCTCTACTGTGCAGACGATATGATGGTGATGAACACCCGAACACCTAAACTAGGCTATGAAGAGCCATTTGAAGGGGCTAATGGCGAACAACTCTGGCTACGAACTAATAAAGTTCCCCTGACCAATAGCGCAGGAGAGGTGATTGGCATACTAGTATCTCACGAAGATATCACAGAACGCAAACAAGCCGAAGCACAATTACGGCAAACGAATGAGCAGCTTGCTAACGCAAATATGGAACTTGCCCGCGCCACTCGCCTCAAAGATGAATTTCTCGCAAACATGAGCCATGAACTGCGAACACCTCTCAATGCGATTTTGGGTATGTCAGAAGGCTTGCAAGAAAGTGTATTTGGCTCCATTAATGAAAGACAAGTAAAAGCGATCGCCACTATTGAGCGCAGTGGCAGACATTTGCTAGAACTAATCAACGACATTCTAGACTTGTCTAAAATCGAATCAGGCAAACTGGAACTGCAACTAAGTGATGTTTCTGTCCAGAACCTCTGTGATATCAGCCTTGCCTTTGTCAAACAGATGGCTTTGAAAAAAAAAATTCGTCTTATTACTCATATTTCTGACAATATTTACAGCATCCAAGTAGACGATCGCCGCCTGCGTCAAGTACTGATCAACCTGCTAAGTAACGCTGTCAAGTTTACGCCAGAACGGGGATCTATAACGTTAGAAGTCCGGCTGGAAGGGGCGGGGGAGCAGGGGAGCAGGGGGGCAGGGGAGGCAGGGGGAGCAGGGGAAGTAAATTCTTCCTTGTCTTCCTTGTCTTCCTCATCTTCCCCAAATCTCTGCTTTCATATCACTGACACCGGCATTGGTATTGCCCCTGAAGAAATTGGCAAGCTGTTTCAGCCTTTTATCCAGCTTGACAGCAGCCTTAACCGCCAGTACAGTGGCACTGGTCTAGGTTTGGCACTGGTAAAAAAGATTATTACCCTACATGGAGGAACAGTCTTAGTTAGCAGTGAAGTTGGCAAGGGAAGTTGTTTTACCGTCCGTATTCCCTACCATACCAGCGATCATGTTCTCAGGACGCAGGTAACGACTCCATTACCCAGCTATCCTTTACTTGCTGAAAATGCTCAAGTTTTGATTATCGAAGATTCTGTGGCGGCAGCCGATCAGATTACTCGTTACTTCAGCGAGATGGGAATGCAATCTAGCATTTATCCCCAAGGTGAAGGAGCCGTAGAAGAAGTGCTGCGAGTTCAACCTGCTGTAATCATTCTCGATCTGCAACTACCGAATCTATCGGGTTGGGAGGTGCTAAATCAACTCAAGACCAATCCAAAAACCAAAGATATTCCAACGATCATCATTTCAGTGGTGGATGAGCATAGTAAAGGGCTGGCTCAGGGAGCGTTTGAATATCTGGTCAAACCCATTAACCGCGCTCAACTTCAGGCAACTATAGAGAAACTACAACATCCTACCCGTTCTGACTCGCCAAATCTAATTGTAGTGCCAGAAGTCTTTCTGGACACTCCTTTGATTTTGCTGGCAGAAGATAATCAACCAAATATTGATACGATGTCCGCTTATCTTGAAAGTCGAGGGTATCATTTCATTTTGGCGAACAATGGACAGCAAGCTATTGAGCTTGTGAGAGTTAAATGCCCCGACTTAATTGTGATGGACATTCAAATGCCGGGAATGGATGGCTTGGAAGCAATCCGCCACATCCGCAACGATCAACAATTTGCGCATATTCCGATAATTGCACTAACGGCGTTAGCTATGCCCGGCGATCGCGAAACTTGTTTCGCGGCTGGAGCTAACGAATATTTGACCAAACCCGTAAAACTGAAACACCTTGTAACCACAATTCAACAATTTTTAGGTAGGTAGCGGAAATTCTCAATGGATAGTCAACCCTCTATTTTAGTGATCGATGATGAACCCGATAACTTTGACGTTGTTGAAACCTTGCTCGATGGTGAAAACTACCAGCTATACTACGCTCCTAGTGGTCAACAAGCTCTCAATCGCCTCGATACTTTTCAGCCCGATCTGATTTTATTAGATGTGATGATGCCCGATCTCGATGGGATGGAAGTCTGCCAACGCATCAAAGCCGATCCACAATGGCAAGCAGTGCCGATCATTATCGTGACAGCATTAACTGATAAAGAAGATTTGGCTCGATGTCTGGCAGCGGGTGCAGATGACTTCATTAGTAAACCCGTCAATGGTGTGGAATTACGAGCCAGAGTTCATTCCATGTTGCGGATTAAGCAGCAATACGACAGGATGCAAGTATTGCTCAAACTGCAAGAAGACATGGTAAATATGATTGTGCACGATTTGCGAAATCCACTTACCAGTATTGTCTTAGGCACAGAGATTCTGCGGTTGCCAAATTTATCACCTGAACAACAGCAAGGAAAAGTCGATCAAATTTTACGTGCTGCACAACAACTACAATCATTGATTGATAGCTTGCTGATCATGGCAAAGCTGGAATCTGGGAAAATGGTTCTCAATTATACAGAAGTAGACCTTTATACGCTGTGTATGTCAGCATTGGCAGATATTGAGGCGATCGCTAATCAAAAGAACCTGACCCTGATACCTGAACTACCCGAACCTGGTGGCATTGTTGCAGTAGATGTAGTTGTTTTTCGTCGAGTGTTGGATAATTTGCTCTCCAATGCCATTAAGTTCTCCCCATCCAAGTCTCAAGTGACTCTACGGGGAGAGTATTTAGCAGCAGGTGGTGCAAAAGTGCAAGTCGCTGATTCTGGTTCGGGAGTAAGTTTGGAGTTACGACAAATTATTTTCGAGAAGTACGAAGTTGGCACTCCGATGCCAGAAGTTTCGCAAATTGGTTTAGGATTGGCTTTTTGCAAAATGGCGATCGAGGCGCATTCTGGTACAATTACCATCGAAGATAATTATCCAAATGGTAGTATCTTCACTGTACTAATCAAAAATGAATAATTAACTCTCAAGTTACTGCATTTAAGAATTACAGTATGCCCGGTCTGCTAATGTCATATCTAGCACGAAGGGATTATCATTACCTTGAAATCTAGCGATCGCCCGATTCCGTTCTATTTCAGTAGTATCAGGTAAGTCTTGCTGATTCCATTTACACAAAGTTTGACGCTGATTCTGAAAATAATTTGAGTCCACTGTCTCAGCCTGCTGTCGATAAATCGTGTAAAAGTAGAAAATTGCCCTGGCTATATCACCTTTTACTTTCTCTCTAGGCTCAAATTTAGAAGATGCTAATTCGCTAAACTCATCGATTCCACTATTAGGAATTGTAGATTGAACAGTATCATTTCGATACCATTTCTTAGTAGTTGTATCGGCTATATCGTCGAAAGGTTTATTGCCTCGCTCACTATTAATATTTGCTCGTGCAGGAAATAGATGATGAAGGTCACTTCTGGCATTACCTTTGTCAGCCCCTTTACTTTGCGGCCAAACATGTTCAGTATTCAGTCCTAGTTTGTCAGCTTCCTGACTAGGATCGCCATTACCAATTAAACGAATTGGATAACTGGCATAAATGTCTGTCACAATACCTGCTTGATTATCAATAACTCCAAACATTTCGTCTCTTGCGCGATCGTAATTCAAAGTTTTGCTTGGCGTATACTTCTTAGCTAGTTCGTCAACTAAAGCAACTTTGGATAGTTGAGGCAAGATAATCGCAGAATCACTTACAGGAGTCGGAATGGGTTGGACAACGGGAGGAATGGTGTCAGAGGTGGACTGGTTAACAGGTAATGTAAACGCTGCAATTACAGGATCATGGTCGCTGACAGGCCTATTAAAGCCAACGTTTACATGCACAATGTCAATTTCGGGTTGAGCAACACTAGAAAGATTTTTACTGACTAACAAATGGTCAATAAGTTGAGGATTTCCCTTGAATTTAAAACTAAAGCGATCGCTTTGAGGTAAACGCTCCGTCAGATTTTCCAGAATGTTACCCTTCAAGGCTTTCAGAGTTAGGGAATCTGGTAAATCGTTTAAATCACCCAATACAATTACTTTGGCTTGCGGGTCAGCTTGTAGTAGTTGCGTGACGAATTCATTCACGATTTCGGCTTGTTTCACTCGTTTAACATCGCCGGGAGAACCTCCAAGCTTGGAAACAAAGTGATTAGCAATGATAAATAGTTTTTGATCGTTAAAAATAAATTCTGCTACAAGTGGCTTACGGCTTTCATCGAAAGCAGCATTCGTGGGGTCAATCCGACCTGGATTCAGCGATAAATCAACACCATTTGAACCTTGAGTAATAGTCACAGCATCTAATGAACCGCCTTTTTGGGGCGCTTTTGCTAGAGTTATTCGGCTGGGTTGAAACAAGAAACCGACACGAATATTGCCTCCAGGTTCTCCACCATCTGCATCGTCACTGGGCGGAATATCAACAAAGTCGTATGCTGGACTATCGATGTTTTTGAGCGCAGCAATCAGTTTTTGGTAAGTCTGATTTGCATTCATAACGTTATCATTGGTTGGGCCGTTGTTATCCTGAACTTCAATTAAACTAATGACATCTGGTGCGTTCAAATTATTGCCAATAATTTTGGCAATATTATCAAAGCGCCGATCTTTCGGGTCTAAATTCTCGACATTAAAAGTTGCAACAGTCAATACATCCTGTGAATTTTGCAGAGATGTAGTTTCACGTTGTGCAACTACAGGTAAAGGAGTTGGCAATTGAGCTATTGAACTAGCTTGCAGTGGACTAATCCATCCAAAGAAGATAAAAACAATACTAAGTAGTAGCAATTTGATTAATGTCATTCTCTCTTCTCATGAAGGTACTTTCAAGATTAGTCTTCTTCTTAATACAGTTCAGTTAAGAAAAGTTTTAGATTGGGTAAAATTTGCAATCTCTTGGGAAAAACTTTCATATACTCATCAATAAGTCAGAACTATTTCCGAAAAAATCTCGTCCAAGAATTAAGTTATACTGCAAAGATTTCAGGGATGATGAGCAACACCAAGATAGTATATGTATGTTTATTTCTCTTTGTGATGATTGTCTTGTTTAATATGCTAACAAAGCAGATTCAGACAAATTCTTTACCCGTAGCTGAACAGCAAGCAATCAGAGTTTTATTTATTGGCAACAGTTATACCTATTTCAACGATCTTCCTTGGTTGACACAACAGCTAGCTGCCTCGGCGAAAGAAACTAAAAAGTTAGAAACTGAAATGGTTGTGATTGGTGGAGCTACACTCAAAAACCACTGGAAACGTGGTGAAGCACTCAGACTATTGAAAGCGAAACGCTGGGATTACGTGGTACTGCAAGAGCAAAGTACTTTACCAATTACTAATCCCCAGGAAATGTATAAGTTCGCTACTCTGTTTGATGCCGAAATTAAACGAGTAAATTCCCAAACAGTCTTTTACTTGACTTGGGCAAAGCAAAATCAACCAGAAACGCAACAGATATTGACTGATGCTTACATGAACATTGCTAAAGAACTGAAAGCTAAAGTTGCACCTGTGGGAATAGCTTGGCAAAAAATTCAGGAAGCAAATCTCAAATTAAACCTTTACAGTTCCGATCAAAGCCACCCTAGTTCAATTGGCTCATTTGTCGCAGCGTGTGTATTCTATACAACATTTTACGATAATAGTCCTGTAGGCTTGAGTCGTCGTATATATAGTAGCGATTCTAGTACTCCACAACAAAGCAACAGAATTGAGTTGGAAAGTTTAAGTGAAACAGATGCCCAAATGATTCAACAATTAGTTGAGTATATCGTCAGAAAGATATAAAAACAGCCTGTTGTATAGTTAAAAGGATAAGAGAAAGTTTTTAGGCTGCATTCAGACTTTTCACTTTGAAATCAACTTGGCTTTAGATAACTTAGTGAAGCTAGTACCGCAAGGCAAAATTAAAAATTAAAAATGAATACAGCATAAGGGTTTCGTTGATTTGGAATGATTGGTTTATTTGCGCCGTGTTGTACTAGTGTAATCTAGCATCATTACCACGTTAGTTTTTTGGGGTAGGTGGGTAGTATAAATTACCTAAAAACTAATTTGGTATATAGCAATGTTCAAGACTAAATTATCGGAATCCCGTACTTGGGGGGAACTTAATACCTCAAAGTTCATGGATCGCCATATTGGGGCGATCGCAGCTTTAATTTTAATTAGCTTACTGAGTTCATTGAGTGGAACACCATTTGAACATACCATCTCTAACGCCTGGGAAGCCTTTGTGTGGGGATTAGCAGATCCAGTAATTAGTTTAAATTGTTTAGTTGGTATTGTTGCGATTGGTTTACTCTCATCTGTGTTTGCTCGTGGCGCTGCGATCGCTGGATGTTTTATCTTCGCAACAGTTTTGGGCATTGTAATGCATCTATACCAGCTAAATTTACCAGGCACAGAAATAGCCATTGCTATTTCTACCATCGTTTTTGGTACTATGCTGATGATGCCAAATCAACTAAACTTTCTAGTGCTTGCGCTAATGGGCATCAGCGCTGGTTTATTTCAGGGTTACGCGAATGCTGAATCTATTACTGGGGCAGAAATGATATCAGTAGCTGCCTATATACTAGGTATTACCTTAACTCTGTTGGCAGTTGCCATGAGTGCTAGAGAAATTGGTGTTGGGATGGGTATGAGAGAATTAAACCGAATTTTACCCTGGAAAATCAGCCTTGCTGGCTTCGCTTTGTGTGCGATCGGCATTGTGTTTTTGAGCAATTCGCTTATTTAAATCAGATATTTCAATTCAGTGGAATACATTCATTCGTGGGGGCGTACACCTAGCTGTACGCCCCCACTGCGTTTTTAGATTGGACAGGCAAGCGTTCTGGTGAATAAGTTGATGCACCTCTGCGCTAATCTAGAGGCTATATATAAATAAAAAGTTATGACACCTGAAGAAATTGCGGGTACGCTAACAGAATTATTTGGCACATCGGCAGTTGGTACGCTCGCTCCTGGCGAGTGGCAAATAGACACTTCTAATTTTCGGCTATTGGTGCTGCTTTCCGAAGATAATACTTGGCTGCGAGTTTTACTGCCTATTGTGCCCATCCAAGAAGCCAAACCATTTTTAGAACAGTTCCTAGAAGCCAACTTTGATGACACTCAAGAAGTACGTTACGCTTTGTATGAAGGGGTAATTTGGGGGGTCTTTCAACATAATAGTGGTACTTTAGTGAGTGCAGATTTGTCCAATGCAATCAATCGACTTGTATCTCTCCATCAGGCTGGATTAGATAATGTCTTTAATCGATTAATTGAAAGCCGCATCCGGCAAATTATTCAGGCAGCAAAACAGCAAGGACAATCTCTGCAAGCTACCATGCAAAGCTTAGAACGCTTTTACGCCGAAGGAATGATGGGCGAAATTAATCAAACTTCACAAGGGCGAGAAGAAGCCCTAACTGCTTGGCGGCGTCAGTTAGAACGTTTATGGAATGAGGGTTAATTTCAATTTTTCAGTTTTCCTATTAAACCAATTTACGGATATATTTATCTATCATGGATATCATTGAAATCCTCAAAGAAGACTATCAAAGATTCCCAGTGAATCAAACTTACAGCATTTATGCTCCAGAGGTTTATTTTCAAGACCCGCTGAATAAATTTCGGGGTGTTAAACGTTACAAAGTAATGATTAATTTTATCCAAACTTGGTTTTTAAATCCCAAGATGGACTTACATAATATTCAACGTTTAGGAGACACAATAAAAACTGAGTGGACACTCAGTTGGAATACTCCTCTACCCTGGAAACCACGGATCTCTATTCCTGGTTGGAGTGAATTAGGTCTTAACTCTGATGGTTTGATTGTCTCCCATATTGATTATTGGAACTGTTCACGCCTAGATGTGGTGAAGCAGCATTTTTTCTCTTGAAAAAATTAATAATTGATATATCTGAACAGATGATTGTTACTATTACACTAAACGTAAGAGCAAAAGCCATTAATCATTATGAATGAGAAATTAAAAGGATACAAAACACCTGAATTTATGGGGATTGTTAATTTTGAATTTTGAATTTTGAATTTTGAATTCGGAGCGAAGCGAAGTGACGGCTGCCAAAAATCCTGAAATTCCTGCTGAATTAACTATACATACAGAAGCAGAAGATATTATCATTCCCCCTAGTGATTTATGGAGTGATGAGCCTCCTTTGGAAAGCGATCTACACCGCGAACAAATTGAACTACTATTGGCGTGTCTGAAATGGTGGTGGCGTCAGCGTAATGATTTTTATGCTACTGGAAATTTAACGATTTATTTTAGCCCAGAACAGATTACCACACGAGACTTTAGAGGGCCAGATTTTTTTGTTGTCAAGGATTGTGAAAATCGCCCCCGCAAAAGTTGGGTATTATGGGCAGAACAAGGGAAGTATCCCAATGTGATTATTGAATTACTTTCTAACAGTACTGCCAAGGTTGACAAAGGTCTGAAGTTTGAACTTTACCAAGAGACTTTTCGCACGCCGGAATATTTTTGGTTTCACCCCAATACTTTGGAGTTTCAAGGGTTTAGTTTAGTGGGTGGGAAATATCAACCTTTGGAACCAAATGCTCAAGGGTGGCTGTGGAGTCAGCAGTTAGAATTATTTTTGGGAATCTATGAGTCCAAATTACGGTTTTTTAACGTAGATAATCAGTTGGTAGCGACTCCAGAAGAAAGGGCACAAGCCGCAGAACGAGAAACTGAGGTTGAACGACAACAGAGGGAACTTGCACAGAAGCAAGTGGAAGAACTGAAGGCTAGATTGAAGGAATTGGGGGTTAATCCAGAAGAGTTAAAGTAGGAAAAATAAGCATTAGGGACTTCCAAGAAATAAATTATCCAAATAAACGTAGACGCATTCGCGGAGCGTCTCGTAGAGAAGCGGCTTGCCGCAGGCTACCACAGAGACACAGAGAACACGGAGGAATAAGGAGGAGAGAGTTTTTTCGCCAGTTTTTTGAGTATTTTTTTATTTGGAAGTCCCCTACTTCTCTTTCTCTTCATCTAGTGCTTTTTGGATAGCACGACGGCAAAATTCTGGTGGGTCGTCTTTAGCTTTTACCTCTTCCTTCATTTCCTTGGTAACTCGCAAGTTTATGTATTCAGTCAATGGTTTATCTCTGTCAGTTTTAAAACCATGATTTTTAATTTCTGGATTTCCACGATTATCTTTAGACACTTTACGTTACTTAATATATCTGGATTAATTGATATACATATTGAATAATGATTTATTAGTGGGTATTTCGCCTGAGAAACTAGATACCCACCAAATATCCCATTAGAAACGAGACACTTCTATTTTATGTTCACGCGTTCCGAACTTGAAATCAAAACCATCCGAGAGTTACGCGACTTATGCCGACGCTACGGTATCAAGCCGACAGGAAACCCAGGATACAAAGTTTCTTACATCACTTCTCTGATGGCATTCCCGCAATTAGCACTACATCAGATGCAAGAGGGAAGAGGGTTAAAGGCTCCCACTTTCACGACTTTTCAGTATATTGGCGCAGCGATAGATGAGATAAGTTCACCTACAGATGAGCAAATAGCACTGATTCGGCTAACGCTGGAAGGCAGGAAAATGGCTTACCCCGATAGATTTGAACAGGAAAAGCTGTTGAACTTGCACAAGGCTAAGATGCTTGTTGAGTAAGCTTTTGCCATCTTGAGCCAGTAAATAAAGCTTACAGCAATTTTTAGGTAATTAAACCATAGTGCAGGGCAGCCCAATTGTGCTGCCTACTGGGGATTGAAACAAAATCCCTCAATACTTTAGAGTTAATAATAAACTCAACTCCAAAGCGCGATCGCAATGACTGATAAAGAACTCAAACATCTAATTGAGAGTAATGCTAAAACAGTCCAAGCTATGTTATATGAAATGGCGGAAGCACGTCAGGAACGCCAAGAACTCCGAGAAGGAATGCTTCAAATCCAGAGTGCAGTAGCACAATTAACGAATATACAAGAGAGAATAACCAATCTACTAATTTCTATTGATGGCGATCGCCCTACAATTCTTAAAAAACTCTCAGCACTGGAAATTAAGCTTGACCAATTATTGCAGCAAAACCTAACGGATGAGTTAGGGTAAATACTCATAATAATGCCTAGACGTGTTGAAACAACATTTATTTTCCTTAAACAGTCGATAATGTAAATAAATGTAAAAAATTCTCAGGCAGGATAAAAGCATCTATGCGTGTAATTTTAATGACTGGTAAAGGCGGTGTGGGCAAAACTTCCGTTGCTGCTGCAACTGGACTGCGTTGTGCGGAACTAGGCTATCAGACGTTGGTTTTAAGTACAGATCCCGCCCACTCTCTCGCAGACAGTTTTGATATGGAACTGGGACATGCACCCCAAAAAATTCGCCCAAATCTCTGGGGTGCTGAACTGGATGCGCTGCAAGAACTGGAGGGTAACTGGGGTGCTGTGAAACGTTATATTACCCAAGTTTTACAGGCAAGGGGTTTAGATGGCGTACAGGCGGAAGAATTGGCAATTTTACCAGGGATGGATGAGATTTTTGGCTTGGTAAGGATGAAACGCCATTACGATGAAGGTGAGTTTGATGTCTTAATTATCGACTCAGCCCCCACTGGTACAGCGCTGCGCTTGCTGAGTTTACCTGAAGTCGGTGGCTGGTATATGCGCCGTTTTTACAAACCATTTCAAAACATCTCGGTGGCACTTCGACCCCTGGTTGAACCTTTCTTTAGACCAATTGCTGGTTTTTCGCTACCTGATAAAGAGGTAATGGATGCACCTTATGAGTTTTATGAACAAATTGAAGCTCTGGAAAAAGTATTAACAGATAATACTCAAACCTCAGTGCGTCTTGTCACTAATCCCGAAAAAATGGTGATTAAAGAGTCTCTCCGTGCCCATGCTTATCTGAGTTTGTATAATGTTGCAACAGATTTAGTCGTGGCGAATCGGATTATTCCCAATGAAGTCCAAGATCCATTTTTCCAACGTTGGAAGGAAAGTCAGGAGCAATATCGCCGAGAAATTCATGATGATTTTCACCCTCTGCCTGTGAAAGAAGTTCCCCTATTTTCTGAGGAAATGTGTGGGTTAGCTTCATTAGAACGCCTGAAAGAAACTCTTTATAAAGATGAAGATCCAACTCAGGTTTATTACAAAGAAACAACTCTTAGAGTAGTGCAAGAGGAAAACCAATACAGCTTAGAACTTTACTTGCCTGGTATTCCTAAAGACCAAGTTCAACTTAGTAAAACTGGAGACGAATTGAACATCACTATTGGCAACCATCGTCGTAACTTAGTTTTGCCACAAGCCTTAGCAGCACTACAACCAGCCGGGGCAAAGATGGAAGATGACTATCTAAAAATCCGCTTTGCTGACAACACAAAAGTTTAATTTTGTTGAATATTTCTCTGTCAACAAAAAGTTAAAAATAAAAAGCAAGAACTTTATCTTGTTGCTAGTACAGACGCAATTATTTTAGCGTCTGTTTTTATGATTTTTTGGTGAATTTTGAGAAAAGGCAAAAAAATATTTTTATTAATGATTTGACCGTAGTTTTACTGAAGACAAATTGATGAAATAAATTTCAGAATGTCTTTAGATTTAATTATGTCAGTTTTCAAATTATTAATTTATTTTGCTATAAACAATGACCTCCAATCCTGAACAAGATTTTCCCTTATGTCGCGATGAAGAAAGTTTTCTACGCCGCATTACAAACCGTATCCGACGCAGCTTAGAGTTGGAAGAAATTATCACAGTGACAACGGCAGAAGTGCGATCGCTATTAAAAACCGATCGAGTGATGATTTACAAATTTCATCCCGATGGTAGTGGTCAAGTGATTGCTGAATCGATTAATAAAAATTGTTTGCCGTCGCTACTGGGGCTAAATTTTCCCAACGATGACATTCCATCCTATGCCCGTGAACTATTTATCAAATCACGGGTGCGTTCTGTTGTGAATGTTGATACTAAAGAGATTGGTCAAATTCATTTGCGTGACTTGGATAATGGAGAAACTATCTCAGAGAAGATCCGTTACCGCCCTGTAGACCCCTGCCATATTGAATATCTGACGGCAATGGGGGTAAAATCCTCTGTAATAGCGCCTATTCTCTATCAAGATCAACTTTGGGGGTTGCTAGTCTCTCATAATTCTGAAGCGCGTTTGATTTCAGAATATGAGCTAGAAGCAATACAAATGG
Organism: Nostoc sp. JL31; assembly: GCF_017114965.1. Taxonomy (NCBI): domain Bacteria; kingdom Bacillati; phylum Cyanobacteriota; class Cyanophyceae; order Nostocales; family Nostocaceae; genus Nostoc; species Nostoc sp. JL31. The sequence continues at coordinate 85,806 of NZ_JABXKO010000085.1, read as the reverse complement.
TAGTCGAGCAACTGTCAGTGGCGATCGCTCAAAGCACCCTTCATACTCAAGTTCGCAAAACAGCCGAACGAGAAGCGATCGTTAACCGCATTGCTACCTTACTACATTCACTACCAACGATAGTCTTACAGCCAGCCCTAGAAGCGGCTGTTGCTGCTTTTAATGGTGTTGGTGGCAGGCTTTGCATTAGAAATGAAGCTTTTGATTTCCACAATGGCAACGTCACCAGCTTAACAGAATGCTTAATACCAGGAAATACTTGTATCAAGCTTTATATCTGTGGACAGCAACCTGTAATGCCAGAACAAACTATATATCCACTCATCGAGCAATATAGTATCTGGCACGAACACTACAAGTTTACTAACTACGATGTTTGGGCAATTTCAGATATATATAACACTCCTGGGTTGCGGAGTTTGCAAGTTGCTTTTCAACCAACTAAAATTCGTAGCGTGTTGATGATCCCACTCCAGTATCGTCAGCAGTTGTTGGGCTACTTAAGTATTTTCCGCAATGAAGTAGATATAGAAACTTTATGGGCGGGGCAGCATGACAGCGATCAAAGACAACTGTATCCCCGGCGATCTTTTGAGGTTTGGCGCGAATCTAAAACAGCACAAGCTCAAAAATGGACAATTGAAGAGATTGAACTGGCTAGAAACCTCAGTAAACACTTTGCTTCCGCAGTTCAGCAGTATGAACTACACCAACAAGTACAAGTCTTCAATGAAAATTTAGAAAAACAAGTTAGAAGACGCACAGTTGAGTTACAACGGACATCTGAACAAGAACAGGCTGTGTTTAAAGTTATTGCCGAGATTCGAGAATCTTTGGACACAAATACGATTTTTCAGACCACAACTAAAGAAGTTTGTCAATTAATCAAAGCCAATCGCGTTTCTGTTTATCGTTTTGATGCTAATTGGGGTGGTGAATTTGTCGGGGATTTCGAGGCTGCTAGTCCATACTGGTCGAATGAGTCGGAACTAGGTATTAATACAATTTGGAATGATACATACTTACAAGACACACAGGGAGGACGTTACCGCCACAATGAAACATTTGCAGTCGATGACATTTACAAAATGGGGTTTGCTCAGTGTCATATCGACAATCTAGAGCAGTTTCAAATTCATGCTTTTGTGCTTGCGCCGATTTTTGTTGGGCAAAAACTTTGGGGTTTGCTGGCAACTTATCAACACACTGGCCCTCGGCAATGGAAAGCTTCTGAAGTTAACTTTCTCAGTCAGATTGCCGCCCAAATGGGCGTAGCACTCCAGCAAGCTGATTTACTCTCTCAGACACAACAACAGACATTAGATTTGCAACAAGCAGCAGAACAACAACGGGTATTGTTTGAAGTTGTGGCAAAAGTTAGAGAATCTCTTGATCTAGATGCGATTTTTCAGGCAACTACCCAAGAAATTTGTAAATCACTACAAGCGGATCGAGTTGTAGTCTACCGCTTCCAGGCTGATTGGAGTGGTGAATATATCGCCGAGTTTGTGGGTGACAGTTGGATAAAGTTAGTAAATTCTAATACTAATACAGTTTGGCAAGATAGCTATTTGCAGGAAACCCAAGGTGGGCGATATCGTCACAATGAAACTTTTGCAGTTGATGATATCTATGAAGTTGGGCACTCTCAATGCCACGTTGCAGTTCTAGAACAAATTCAAGCAAGAGCTTATGTGATCGCACCTATATTTATCGGGCAACAGCTATGGGGCTTGTTAGCAGCTTACCAGAATTCTGCACCCCGCCATTGGGAAGCCTCGGAAATTAAATTTATTACTCAAATTGCCAATCAGCTTGGGGTTGCACTCCAACAAGCACAATTACATAATCAAACCAAAGAGCAGACTCAAAAGCTAGCTCAAGCTTTGCATGATTTACAGCGAACTCAAACCCAACTGATCCAAACTGAGAAAATGTCCTCACTAGGTCAACTGGTAGCTGGTGTTGCTCACGAAATTAATAACCCCGTGAACTTCATTTATGGCAACATCAATCATGTCAATGATTACGCCCAAGATTTACTTAGTATACTAGAACTCTATTTACAAAATACCCCCAACCCTAGCTCTGAGATTAGTGATCGCGCACTCGATATCGACTTAGAATTTATCATTGAGGATTTGCCCAAAACTCTATCTTCCATGAAAATTGGGGTTGATCGCATCCGGCAGATTGTCTTGGGTTTACGGAATTTCTCTCGCCTTGACGAAGCAGAAAAAAAACCAGTTGATATTCATGAAGGTATTGATAGCACCTTGCTAATTTTGCAGCATCGCTTGAAAGCAAAACCAGAAAGTCCGGCGATTACATTAGTCAAAGAATATACTAACCTTCCTTTAGTAGAGTGCTATGCCGGGCCGCTAAATCAGGTATTTATGAATGTTTTAAGCAATGCGATCGATGCTTTAGAAGATTACACCCAATCTCAATCAAAATCTCATAGCAGTCAAATTACTATCCATACTGCTCTTGGAGAACTTGAAGGCAATATCAAGAGCGTAGTAATTCGCATTGCAGACAATGGTCCAGGAATACCCGAAGCTCTCAGAGCAAGAATCTGCGATCCCTTTTTCACAACTAAGCCAGTGGGAAAAGGCACTGGCTTGGGGTTATCAATTAGTTACCAAATTGTAGTAGATAAACACGGTGGTGTGTTTAGATGTGATTCTCAGCCGGGGTTAGGTACAGAATTTTGGATTGAAATTCCGATTCAACAAATTCGTCATTAGTCATTTGTCATTGGCAAAGACTTTTACCTTTAGCTAAACCGTATTGCCCGATCTCCGACTTTTTGAAGAAGTTGGGGATCTAAATTAGAGTTAAATGATATTTAATCCTACAGTAATTGGATTTTTACTTGATAAATAACCTCTAACTTCTGAGTTGCACAGGCATAGCTAAATAGGTCATTTTCAAGCCACCCAATGGTGTAAAAATTACTGGCGTTAGGCTTTGATTTAAATGCATTTGAATGTCGGAAGATGGTAACTCTTTCAATCCTTCCATCAAATATTTAATATTAAAAGCAATTTCAATATTTTCCCCTGAAATTTGTGCTGGCATTGACTCTCTACCACTACCCACATCTTGAGCTTCACAAGATAAAGTAATTTCTTGAGCTTCGCTATCAATAGTGAGCTTGACAATATTATTTTTCTGATCGGCTAACACAGCAATCCGCTCCAAAGTGCTGACAAATTGTCGCCGTTCAATTGTTACTTGTCGCTCAAATTGGCGCGGAATTAATTGCCGATAAGCAGGATATTGTCCTTCTAATGTGCGACTAGTCAAACGTTGATTTTGCCATGCAAACACAACTTGACCTTGATCGAAATATAAAGCTACAGGTTCATCTGATGAGGCACTATGAGCTAGCATTCTTTGTAGTTCGCGTAATGCTCTCGCTGGTACTGTTACTTCTAGTTGACTGGTTCCGCCTAGAGGACGCTCGTTGCTAGTTTCTACTACTGCGAGGCGATGTCCGTCGGTAGCTGCAAATTCTAGAGTATCTTGTTTAACTGTTAAATGAACTCCTGTGAGTACTTGCTTGGTTTCATCAGCACTCGTAGCAAACAATGAACCGCGTAATCCCTCAATTAATGCAGTGGTGGTGAGGTTGATTACTTCTGTATTTTCAATTATAGGCAGTTCGGGAAATTCTTCCGGTCCCATTGCTCGGACTTGGTAATGTCCACTTTTGGGTGTGAGTGTAACTATTAAACCTTCTCCACCGGATGTTGCACCTGTCAAGGCTGATTCATCATCAAGAGTGATTTCGCCTTCTGGAAGACGAGAGGTGATATCTACAAGTAACTTAGCAGGAAGTGCGATCGCCCCACTTTGCCATACCTCTGCGTTAAAGCTGGTGCGGATTCCCAAACTGAGATCGAAGGCTGTTAAGCTTACTTGGTTAGTTTCAGCATCCGCTTGTAACAGCACATTGGCAAGTACTGGATGAGTTGGCCGTGAAGGGACTGCACGACTAACGAGTGAGAGGTTTGTACTGAGATCGCTTTGGGAGCAAACTAATTTCATAAGTCAGATGCAGCTAGTGAAAGATATCCTAACATCCTTATGTTTATAGGCGATCGCTATTTGTTTGATTAGCGTGTAGGCGTAGGCATAGCTGATGAAGTTGCTTAAGGGTAAAAAACTCGTTTAAACGGTTGGTTACAATAGCGTCGATAAATATTAAAATCTTTATCCAGTGTGGCGATTGCAGCGACATTCAGGCGTTCAGAAATTACCACAAGGGATAAATCCGAAAAATCTCCTGGCAAATCAGCGTACTGGGCATTCAGTTCAGCAATCCGAGCAAAATCTTGAGACGTAAGCGATTCACACTCATAGATGCGATTTGCTAGGTGGGACAGAAACTCGTTTTGCACCTACCAGTCAGAGGCTAATAGCCACATCACTTCAGTGACACAACCTTCACTCGTTACCAATCGACTGGTACATCCAGCAAAAAACTCAACCACCCGATCGTGATGTGAGTCTGCTGAGTCGTAAAAAGCAACCAACAAACCTGTATCTACTAAAATCGTAGGATAATAGGTCATAATTCCTGTTGGCGGCTCTGCTTTATCCATGATGCAATAACCGCTCTCCGAACATCTCGGTCTGATAAATTACCAACAGAGAGTAAATGTTGAGGTACTCCTCCCATACGCTCTAAAATGCTTTGCTCTCCTGACTGGCTTTTTTCATCATGAGATGTAGAATTTTTCTGATCCTGTCTACCTTTTATAAATAGCAAGAAATTTAGCACTTCTTCTACTAAAGAATCTGAAACCTGCTCAATTTCCTGAATAAGTTGCTCTCTGGCTGTCATAAATTATCTGCCTCAATAGCAATAGAACTTTATTTATCACGTTAACAGGCTTCAAGAGGCGATTTTATCTTAAAGAATAGACAAAGGCGATGTCTACGACGGGCTACGCCTACGCTCCTACGCTCCTACGCTCCTACGCTTCAGACTTGTAAAAACTCAAACGATTGTAGCTAATGTTGCACGATCTATAAGAAACGCTTAAGCATTTCTTGCAAACATATAAGTAGTTGCAGCAAAGCATTCATACTTTGCAACAATTAATCCTCCATATATAAGAAACGCTTAAGCATTTCTTGCAAACATATAAGTAGTTGCAGCAAAGCATTCATACTTTGCAACAATTAATCCTCCATATATAAGAAACGCTTAAGCATTTCTTGCAAACATATAAGTAGTTGCAGCAAAGCATTCATACTTTGCAACAATTGATCCTCTATGTATAAGAAACGTTTAAATCATTGCAGCAATTGTCACGATAAACTTATGAGTTTATTTATTACTTAAATTGCAAAATAATTTAAGTAAAATCAACTAGAGGTTTAGAGGTGCGATCTCTACGATGGGCTACGCTTACGCAACTGATTTTGTTATATTTTCTGATGACAATCAAGGGAAATGTTGTATAAAACAGTACTATAGTTTACTGGGAGAGATGAATAATGGCACGTCCTAAAAGAAACTCCAGCGTTTTAGAAAAAGCCGATCGCCGCATTGAAAGTTTACAATCTATCAGTGTAGAACTAGACTTTGGCGAAGGACTGACTATACAAGCTTACAATGCAACAATTAACGATCTACGGTCTAAGCTTGCTGCCTACAACACTGCTTTATCTTCCATTGACAAACTCACAGATGATGTGAAGAATGCAGAACAGGTTGTCATAACAATGTCAGAAAAAATGTTACTAGGAGTTGGCAGCCGTTACGGTAAAACCAGCCAAGAATACGAGATGGCGGGTGGTGCGCGACGAGGTAATACTAAGAAGAAGCAAGGCACAGCAAGTAATTCCAAACTTACCAATTCTTTAGCAACCAATTCTGTTAAGGTTTCTTCTGTAAATGGATCTATGAATGGGGTGTCGGGTGCGATCGTCAGTTAGCTAAGATCCAACAGGAAATTTAAGTTGTCAAAAACCTTAAAGATTATAACAATCAAATAGAGGGGAAGGAGGCAAGCGTCCTTTGCCTCCTCCCCATGCCCTTATGCACAATTATCATTCTTATTAAGACTATTTTGAGTATTTTAATTGATTGACAAAAGAGACTTTATTTTAAGCTCTCACGGATTGATAGATTTTGAGGTTGGTTAGGTTAGCCAGAGGAGAAACATCGCTCACCTGCGTGTTTGAAAGATTTAGCTCTGTGAGGTTGATCAGGTTAGCCAGAGGGGAAACATCGCTCACCTGCGTGTTTGAAAGATTTAGCAATGTGAGGTTGGTCAGGTTGGCTAGAGATGAAATATCACTCACTTGCGTTTGTGAAATATCTAGCTCTTTGAGGTTGGTCAGTTTAGTTAAAGCTAAAACATCCCTCACTTGCGTTCTGCAAAGATATAGTTCTGTGAGGTTGGTCAGGTTAGCCAGAACTGAAACATCGCTCACTTTCGTTAAGAAAAGACCTAGCACTGTGAGGTTGGTCAAGTCAGCCAGAACTGAAATATCGCTCACCTGTAAAAATGAAAGACTTAGCTCTGTGAGGTTGGTCAAGCCAGCCAGAACTGAAATATTGCTCACTTGTGTTAATGAAAGATATAGGGATGTGAGGTTGGTCAATTCAGCCAGAACTGAAATATCGCTCACCCGCGTGAATGAAAGACTTAGCTCTGTGAGGTTGGTCAGGTTAGCCAGAACTGAAATATTGCTCACCTGCGTGTTTGAAATATCTAGCTGTGCGAGGTTGGTCAGGTTAGCCAGAACTGAAATATCGCTCACCTGCGTTCTGGAAAGATTTAGCTCTGTGAGGTTGGTCAGGTTAGCCAGAGCGGAAACATTGCTCACCTCCGTTCCTGAAAGATATAGGGATGTGAGGTTGGTCAGCTTGGATAACGAATTTAAGTCATGCAATTTTCTTGGAATTGAAATTGGAAGAAGCCCATCTTCTTCAACGTGTTGTCTAATGACTGATATTTGACTCCAATCATCAACAAAGCTCACTAGTTCTTGAGCAACTTTGACAGTTGAATCATCTAAAAACTCTTTCAGAAGATCGCTGGCTCTTTGATCACCGATTAATCCCAACGTTCGCACGCAGGCTGCACGCTCTGCTGCTTTCCAGCCTGTTTGTTTTTTCAGATAAGGTATGATCGCTTCACCACAGGATGCTAAGACTGTTGCATCTGTCAAATTTTGAGGTGGCAAAAGCTGTTCTGATAACTGAGCAAAGGCTTGGCTAATTTCTGGATCATTTAGCTGGTAGGCATTTGTGTAACACCGAAGGAAAAAGAACTGCTTTGACCTGAGTTTTGCAGCTTCTAATCGGTCTTGTTTCGACCGTGCTTTAGAGGGAGCATTTAAAGGAGTTTTTTCAAGAATTGCTCTTACAAGCTCAGTAGCAAACCTAGAACCATCTCGTGGTAGTGCAACAGCAAATAAAATAACAGGTTGCCAGGAAGCTTCATCAGTGTTATTTGCTAATATTTGAACATCACCCATATTAACAAAACGTTCGGCGGCGAGAAACTCTTTTAAAGTATTGTGCAGAAATTCAATTCTTTGCTCACTTGATTCTTGGAGTATCCCACTACGCTCAACGAGTGCTTGACGAATAGCAATAGCGTTGATGTGAGAAAGCTTGTAACTTTCTAACGCTTTAGTAATTTGCCGATCGGCTTCGGCTTCAGTAATTGCAGATACACCTGAACTAACCATGTGGTAAGCAAGCTGAGACAGCAATCCTTTACGAATCCGAAATTCTAATCTTCCATAGGCTTCATCAATCCATTTTTGGGCTTCAAAGCTTAAACGTTCTTTATCGCGGCGATCGAGCAGCATTTCGCATAGCTTTTCGCATAGCTCAACAGGTGTTTCTGGAAGATTCTCATTTCGTGCCCGATGAAGCGCACAAACTACTGCACAAAGCAAAGGATTACTAGTCAGTCGAGCTACAGTAGGGGTCGCCTCAAGTCGCTGCTTTAAGCGTTTTGCCAAAGGTCGTAAATCGGCAGGTTTCTTGCAATTTCGTAAATGAACCTCCATCGCATCATGCCAGCGATCAATGAAGGTGTCCCGGTCAGGAGGGGTCATCGGTTCAACCCGCGCAGATACAAACCCAAGTCCAATAAACTCAACTCGTTCGACTGCTTCAGGGCGTGTTGTTACTACATAATAGTTATCTGGGTAAGTTTTCATTAACTGACGGATTTCCCGCATTGTTTCATCCCGCGCTTGCTGCGGAACTTCATCTACACCGTCAAACATCACCAGGGCACGACCACTTTTTAAGATATCATCAATCCAATTGGCGGGGGGATCGGGTAGTTCTTTTGCAAGTAAAAGAGGAAATTGCCCTGGTCGGGGCAACTGACCATTAGTACAATCCCGCAAGCGAATGATAAAGGGAATTTTTTCTCGCCAGTCACCAGAATTATCTGAAAATTTAATATCAGGTTCTCCATCAAGCTTACTCAATGAAGGCTTAATCAATGGTAGTTTTTGTCTTGCTGTGTCTCTAGAAACAAGTTCATTTATGGCAGATTGAACAGCAGCCCAACGCAAAAGGGTTGTTTTTCCACTACCAGCAACACCACGTATCAGCAAACGCCCTTTATCACAAAGATTATCAAAAACTTGCTCTGCCGGAAATGTAGTTTGATCTCTAGTTATTAATTCATTAATATCACCTTCTAATTCTTCTGCTTCTGTAGTCTCCTCATCTTCATCCGACAAATTTAAGGATACATACGCAACAGTCAATGAATATTCCTTTGATTCTTTGGGTACATCAATGCCAAAAAGCTGCACATAATCTAACTTATCAGCGACAGCTTTACGATAGCGAACTTCATAATCTTCTGCTCGATCAACTTTACTCTCAGGAGTAATCTCAATCGGAATATTATCTTCTACAGTAGGTTTAAGGTTTTTTTTTGCAGCTACAGAACTACATAACTTTTCTATCCAAGGCGTTAAATGTTCTAAAATCAAACATCCACTGTCATCTGTTCGATCGTGAATAATGCGAGGAATCCACCCTCCGCCTGTAGAATCGTATTGACGCAACCAAACTTTACCAGTTCCGTTTATAAAGTCAAGCTGCACAAAGTTATAGCCATTGTTTTTGCTTTCAGACCATTCATGACAAGCTCCTGCTGAAATAACTGTGTGCCCGGTTGAAGCATCAGACCGAACAAAATCTTGATGCTCATGACCATGTAGGACAAAAGGAAACTCTCGTTCTAATTGCCTACCAAAGGTTGGGTTTTCTTCAGGAACCAACCAATTCGTAGGATGATGCAAAAGCGCAATAGCAAAATCATTCTTTGGAAGTTTTTGAAGCAGAGTTTCCAACTGAAACCGACCTGCCATCCATAATCGACCTGCCTCTGTACGCCCGGCTCCTGATGATGACCACGCAGAGTTAAAACCAGCAATGCCAACCCGAAAACCAGCTACTTCACGAGCATCTGCATAAATTAAATGCTCTCGTCCTGTAAGTAAATGGTCATAACCATAAGTTTGTAGAAAGTGAGCATAATCATCTAACCGACCAATAATTCGTTGCCATTCTATACCAGCATCTTGGACAAAACTGGTAACTTCATCGAGTGAGTTAATACTCTCTAATGCTTGTTTCTCAAACTTTGATATTTTATTTCGATTAACGTCATGATTACCCGGTACAAGGAAAAGATTCCGTTGCTCAATGGCTGGCTGAAAAGATTCTCGGACTGTTGTTAAAAAATCATGGGCTTCACGAAATTGTTCGGCTATAGATTTTCCTTCACTACTCCCAATGTGACCAAATGCGGCATCACCCGTAAAAAAGATCAGATCCGGTCTTAACCCATACCGCTCCTGCATTTTTTTAAGATCCTTGCAGAGAGTATCAGTAACTCGTTTAGCATCCCAACCAGTTCGTGGTTTACAAGCATGGATATCTGAAAGATGCAGCCAAGTCATTGTTTGAGCCATTGAGAGAATTCCTTATTAATAACCAGCCTCAAATTAAGGGAATTGCCTTCCAAGCAATTAGCAGAAAAACGATTTCTAGAATGTAACTGATAAAGACGGTGGGATTTAGCAAACCATCCCAGACATAACCTTTACGTTTGGGAGATGTAACCCGTTTCAATGCATAATTCCAGCTATTAAATATAGCAGGCCCTCTCAATTGGCAAGTTTCCAAGAGCGTGGTTTCAATTTCGCCTACACGGGGATAAAAGCCACGTTGAAAATGCTTCCACTGGCTCTCTAAAACCCAAAAAAAGATTGGAATGGTGCAGCCAACCAAAGCAAGAACGCTCTTATTCTGTTGCAGTGCTAATACAATTACAGCACCAGTTCCAGTGATACCAAGAGCTTTAATTGCCCAAATCTGCTTATTGTAGTCTTCAATGGTGGTTTGCAGGAAAAAATATTCCTGCTTCAATAACTCCAACTCAAAATCACTCAAGGCATTAGCATTAGAAGAGGTAGAAGGTTGAGAATTAGACATCAGCCCTACAGTAATAATACTTATCACCCATAACATATTACTTGAAAAAAGGCTACATCAGGCAAGTGACTTCACTCAAAAGTATAGATTGAGCTAGCTGCAATTTTTCAATTATGTTAAAGCGAGGTGAGGATGCTCAGGAATGGGTTTCGCGGACTCGACGGGAAGGAGATGAGCATCGAAAAGGATGCCAGTAAATTGCGGAAAACTTGCCACAATTGTTGTTGAAATCATATATAGTTAGGCAAGTTTACCTTGTGGAAAACTTGTGGAAAAGTACTTGAGTTTTTCCACAAGGTAATTATACTCAATTAAATTTTCACTGTAGAATATCAAGTTTTCCCCAGTTTTTTGCACAATCTAAGTTAAATTTAATCAATTTTTATACGTTACTTAATATTCTTCACCCGTCAAAGCTCATAATTCAGACTGCTGCTTGTGGAAAACTTAAAATAAATCTTCACGATGGTTTTTGAGAACGGCTAGTCATATTGATGCGATCGCTCAGTTGGCGGATTGTTTGTGCTAAAGTGCGATCGCTCTCCTGAAGTTGGGTAATTTTATCGCAACTGTAGATTACCGTTGTATGGTCTTTACCACCAAACTCCTCACCAATTCTCGGCAAACTCAAAGCGGTGTGTTGGCGCATGAGATACATTCCTAGTTGACGCGCCCAGCTAATCTCTCTTCGTCGTGAGTTACTTTTGAGGTCATCTATTGAAACATCAAAATTATCCGCCACAACCTTTAAAATTGCTTCTGGGGTAGCTGCCATTTTTTCGTTAGGCGGTTCTAAAACTGGTGTGATATTTTCCACCGTCATCGGTAAACCCCAAATAGAAATATAAGCCACCGCCCGAATTAAAGCTCCTTCTAATTCTCGAATATTAGAGGTATAGTTAGAAGCAATATACTCAATCACGTCGCGGGGAAGACTAATATTTTCATCCTCAGCTTTTTTCTGCAAAATTGCCATTCTCGTTTCTAAATCCGGCTTTTGGATATCGGCAATTAAGCCCATAGAAAATCGAGAACAAAGACGTTCTTGCAAGCTAGGAATTTGGTTAGGCGGACGATCGGAAGCAATGACAACTTGTTTACCAGCCTCATGTAGAGTATTAAAAGTATAAAAGAATTCCTCTTGGGTATATTCCTTCCCTTCAAGAAACTGAATATCATCAACTAATAAAACATCAGCCGCCCGATAATGCTCTCGAAAACTTTGCATACTATCCTTACGGATGGCTGTAATTAAATCATTAGTAAACTGCTCAGTAGAAACATAAAATATTTTACAATTAGGAAAAATTGCATAGCGATAATGACCAATCGCTTGCATCAGATGAGTTTTACCCAAGCCAACACCACCGCATAAAAACAAAGGATTAAACTCTTTACCTGGAGATTCTGCAACTGCCAAAGAAGCAGCATGAGCCATGCGATTGTTAGCACCAACTACAAATCGCGAAAAGACATATTTAGAGTTTAAGTCAGTAGTTTTATGATTGTGATTAGCAACAGGTTCAGAAATACTGCTGGAATTTGGTGATTCCCAAGCAACCTCTCGTTCACTAAAATGAGAAACTTCATCACCTTGAGCAACGGTAATGTAAATTCCCACAGGATGACCAAGAATATCTTGGACTACATGAGCAATGGTATTGATGTAATACTTCTGTAACCAATTACGAGCAAATGGGTTAGGAGTGCGGATAACCAAGCAATTATTTTCTAATCGCTCTGCACTAGCAGTTTTAATCCAAGTTTCAAAGGTAGGTCGGGATAGTTCAAGCTTTAGGCGCTCTAGTACCTGACTCCACAGACTTTCTATGGGAATTTCCATTATCCACCACCTTTGCTGCTAATCGTCACAATAGAAGAGAAAGCACTAATTTAGCATTGAGACACGCTAGACCTAAAATAAGCTTTTAAGTTGTAACCATTTTGGGACATACCCAGTAGGCAAGATCCTAACACCCACTGACTGACACGGAGAAGCAACGACACATGAAGACAACAAACCATCACTCAACACCCAAAAAGATGAATACCAGACGTTTGTCCCACAGATGGGGGGTAGATAATATTCTGGGGATGCTCTCATACGGGGTAGCAGTGGTGTTCCTGGGGAGCTGCTCTCTTCTACCTGCTAGGACTGTTGATAATCAGCAAAGCGATACTCAAGCCCAAAACACAACACAACCTAATCCGGTAATTGTCCCCCCGCAGATTTTCTCTTCGTCTGGAGATCCCAATTTTGTAGTGAAAGTAGTGCAACAGGTGGGGCCTGCGGTAGTTCGCATTGATTCTTCCCGAACAATCACTTCTCGCGTACCAGACGAATTTAACGATCCATTTTTCCGGCGGTTTTTTGGAGAGGGAAGCCCACAGCCTAGACAAAGGGTAGAGCGCGGTAGTGGCTCTGGATTTATTATTAATTCTTCTGGTCAAATTGTAACCAACGCCCATGTGGTAGATGGTGCTGATAGAGTGACTGTTATACTCAAAGATGGCCGGACTTTTGATGGGAAAGTGTTGGGTGAAGACCCGGTAACGGATGTGGCAACGATCAAAATTAATGCGAATAATCTGCCAACTCTAGCTGTGGGTAATTCTGATACCTTGCAACCAGGAGAGGCTGTAATTGCCATTGGTAATCCATTAGGCTTGAATAATACCGTCACTTCTGGGATTATTAGTGCCACAGGTCGTTCTGGTAGCGATATTGGTGCTAGTGACAAACGGGTTGATTACATCCAAACGGATGCAGCGATTAACCCTGGTAATTCTGGTGGGCCATTGCTTAATGCGCGTGGACAGGTAATTGCGATGAACACAGCGATTATTCGCGGCGCTCAAGGTTTGGGATTTGCTATTCCTATTAACACCGTACAAAGAATTGCCCAGCAATTAATTGCTACAGGTAAGGTGGATCATCCTTATTTGGGTGTACAGATGGTGACACTGACACCAGAAATTAAAGAAAAAATAAAAAATGGAGCTGGCGATCGCTTAAATCTTACAGCAGATGATGGCGTTTTGCTGGTTGAGATTGTGCCGCGATCGCCTGCATCTTTAGCTGGACTACGAGTCGGTGATGTGATTAAAACCATTAATAGCCAGCCTGTTACTAAAATTGAAGAAGTACAAAGGCTAGTAGAAAAGAGCCAAATCGGTACTAAATTACCCATAGAAGTGGAACGCAATGGGCAAATTGTCCAAGTAGGAGTTCAACCTGCCCCTTTGCCTGTTAGACGTGAAGGATAATACTTGTCATTTGTCATTTGTCATTTGTAAATAGTTCTTCTTCCCTTGCTCCCCTGTTTCCCACTCCCTACTCCCCATTACTTAAAGGAGCTTTATCATGACTGAATTAGCGCCAATAATTCAATTAGGCAATCCAACATTGCGCCAAAAAGCTGCTTGGGTTGAGAATATTCAAGATGAGCAGATCCAAAAATTAATTGAAGACTTAATCGCCACTGTTGCCAAGGCTAACGGCGTGGGAATTGCTGCGCCTCAAGTAGCACAACCCTATCGTTTATTTATTGTGGCTTCCCGTCCTAATGCCAGGTATCCCAACGCCCCGGAAATGGAACCTACTGCCATGATTAATCCCAAAATCATTGCTCATTCAACTGAAGTTGTCAAAGATTGGGAAGGTTGTTTAAGCGTTCCAGGAATAAGGGGGTTAGTTCCTCGGTATAAATCTATTGAAGTTGAATACACTGACTCTCAAGGCAACTTACAAAAACAAGAATTAACCGATTTTATCGCTCGGATTTTTCAACATGAGTACGATCATCTCGACGGGATCGTATTTGTCGATCGCCTAGAGAACACTCTCGATATGATCACTGAGCAAGAATACCAACAACGAGTAGTTAACAAATAAATGGGAGCAGGAGGGCAGGGGGGCAGTATATTAATTACGAATTACAAATTACGAATTACGAATTACGAATTACGTTAGCGTAGCGGTAGCGAAGAACGAGCGTCATTACGAATTACGAATTATTTAAACGTGTGATTCGCAAACTTGCTCGCCCCGCCATAATTGATATAGCCGCGTCGCTGGCATCGTCATATATAAAACATCACCAGCGCTGAGATTAGTTTCTAGTAAATCCCAACCATGAAGAGTTTGGTGATTTGTTTCTACGTATAAAGGTACGCAATCAGCGGACATTGCTACATCTTTCACCCACTGACCGCAAAAGATGTGTGAAGCTGTAATCACAGTCGCAAAAGCCACCCAAAGACTATCGGCTGTGATGCCATTGCCAAGGATACGTCCCCCTAGTGCAGCGGCGGCAAAAGCTGGGGCTGCCAGTTCAGCCGGACTCAGTACGGCCTCGAAGCCAAATAGCTGTTGCGCTATACCAGCAAAATCAGGATCGGCATAATGAACAATCACCGGAATGCTGGGTGTTAAACCTTTGGCTTTGAGGGCAATTTCCAGATTGGTAGCATCATTGCTAGTCACAGCAAGTACTGCGGCGGCAGACTCTATATTGCTGGCTTTGAGTATTGTGCGGAAGCTGGCATCGCCCTGAATGACGGGAATACCCAATTCGCGGGCGGTGTTGATATATTTATTGTTGGAGTCGGGTTCAACTACTACAACTTCATGTCCGCTGGCGTGGAGTTGCTGGACAATTCTTACCCCAATACCACTCAAGCCACAGACAATGTAGTGTGATCGCTGGGGAATTCGGGCTGCATCCCAAAATTGCTTAAAGCGGCTCCCTAAGACAAAATCGGTGAGCATGGCATACCAAATACCAATCACCACTGCTCCAACCAGCATCATGACAACAGTAAATAATTTAATGGTGTTAGGAGCATTTTCTACTACTTTGTCATTTCCACCTGCTCCTGTAATCATGCCTACAGAAAAATATAGAGCATCTACAGGAGACAAACTCAACTCAGCCGACATATAGGTGAATGTAGCGATCGCAATAACTGTCAATAGTGCAATAGCACCCAGTACTACAGATCGCCCGTGTTCCTGAAACTGCCTAAAATTAGTCAAAACTTTCAGCAGTTTTCTAATTAATGATCTGCGGGGGGAACGGATGCGGGGTTGAGTGCCAACAATTAAACGATCGCCTACTTGGATCTCTTGTCCAGATATTACCCCTGACACCAAATCTATCTCACCTTTGACTGGCAAGTAATAAATTAGCATCCGCGATCGGTCTTCCCACAATTCACTCAACCTTCGGCCCTTCCAGAAGTGGTTTTCATGAATGTATTCTTCATGGATTGGCCAAGTTTGCTGAAATAATTTGATTTGTCCGATCGCTCGATTTCCCATTGCTGCAAAGGTGAATACGGGTGCTGCTAATCCGACAACACTCATACTCAAATGGTCTGGCAAACTTTGATCTAGGCGCTCTCCTAAATTTGTATTATAAAAACGGTTGATAATCCGAATCTGGGGATTCAGCACTCGCGCTTGCATCATAATAGATAAATTCAGAGCATCTTTAGATCCAGCGATGACTAAAGTGTGCGCCTGTTGAATGCCTGCTGCTGTCAGGGTAGAAGCTGCTTGTAAATCTCCAACAATCACATCTCCTGCTGTTTCGCCAGGGATAGATTGGTGATGAATGCCAACAACGAAGGCTCCCTGATGTCTCAGCAGACGAAAGGTTTTATATCCGGTACGTCCTAAGCCACAAACAATAATTCTGGGTTTCATGAAACGGCAGCATCTTTTACAGGTAGGGCTGCATTTCTAGTTAGTTATCAATATTGTTGCCCGTTTTCCTGGAATATTACTGTAGCTGACAACACGATTGTTTCAATTCCAGGTAGAAGGCAGGAAATATGATGATTAAGGGTAAAAGGTTGCATGAGTCGCAACGAGTTCAAGAAACCTCCAGAGAAAAAGACTAAGTAACAATTGCTACGTAGTTGGTCGCTCCTCTAAAATATTCACAATCTTCGTAATACTCTTTGATATGCATTAATTGTGATGAAGGTAGAATGCGATATATCTGATAATCCAAAGAACTTAATAATTCATAGAAATCCCGAAAGTATGTTCGAGAATTAATATTTCCTATACCAAACTCAAATGTGAGCGCCCTGATTACTTTGTTCTTTAAACTCTTTTCTGCGCCTTGGAGTGCCTCAAGTTCGTGTCCTTCAATATCCATTTTCATGAAATCAACACGTTCTACCTTGTAGTCTTCAATAATGTCATCGATAGTAACAGTATTAACTTCAAGAGTACTAAATTGCCTATCTTGTGAATAAGAGTCATACCTTTGATGTAGTGATGCAATTGGAGACGTTTCACTAGGTGTATGTAGTCTTACTAATCCTTTGGTAGAACTGACAGCGCAAGGAATAAGTAAGGAATTAGTGATATTTTTGGTTTTAATTATCTGCTGACAATTAGGCAGAGGCTCAAACATGAAAATCTGTGCTTCGGGGAAAAGCTTGTTAAGCTGGAACGACCATTCGCCAATGTTTGCACCTACATCGAATAAGATTGGTGAAGAAGTTTTTATTGCATTCTTCGCTGCATTTATCTCAGTGTCAAAAGCCCAGCCAGATCCACTCCCTTTGCCTAGTAGAACACACCAGTAAGCCTCCGCTAATCTAGCAAAACTTTCAGTTCTGGAATTAGCAACTAGCATACTTAGTGGACGTGCTAAAACTTTCGCTGTTTTATTGATTATGCTTGGCTTATATGGTTTCATAAACTTTCTTATTTTTTGCTGACTGTATTTATTTTGAGTTCCACTTCGCGTTACTAACCTTTTCGATGTGGCTTAGTCAAACACTAGTATTCTGTTTACCACTATTCCCAATCCACGTAAACTTACTTTACAAAATTTAAAGATGTAATTATATAGAAAAATATAATAAGAAGCAAAATTAATATAAACTAAAGTTTTTTATTTATCAAATAAAATTTTATTTACTGATTACAGATGTAATGTCTAATGAAATTTTATTTATTTGTTAATACAAATGCATTATATTGTATTCAAAAACGCACTTATTTATTGTGTTCAAAAGCATTATGTGATACCAATTTGTGCTGAGAATACATAAGTAAGTAAAATTTATGAGTATATACTGAGGGAATTTTCCGTAAACTCGAACTGCTCTGTCTACGACACGCTGCGCGAACAGCAAGAACTGCCTTCCTTGATAAAAGAAGATAGAAAAATATGGCAATTTTTGTAGGTTGTGATACGCTATCTGCTTGAGAAGTGTCGAGGAACCGAAAATGACTAAGCTGCGGGTGGGATTACTGTTTGGCGGTCGTTCGGGAGAACATGAAGTTTCGATCAAATCAGCAGGGGCGATCGCTAAAGCCTTGAGTGCAGAGCAAAATGCTAATAAGTACGAAATACTGCCTTTTTACATCCAAAAAGATGGACGCTGGTTGGCAGGAGAAGCACCCGAAAAGGTTTTAACAACCGGCAGTCCGCTGCTGGAATCGGAAGAATCAACTTCTGAGGGAAATCTGACATCCAACCCTCAAGCCCAAACTCTAAGCAATTGGCAATCTCCCTCTCAAGTTGCCCAAGTGGATGTTTGGTTTCCCATTCTCCACGGCCCCAACGGTGAAGATGGAACAATTCAAGGGTTACTCACCTTGATGCAAGTCCCCTTTGTCGGTTCTGGGGTGTTAGGTTCGGCAATGGGGATGGATAAAATTGCCATGAAAATGGCCTTTGAGCAAGCAGGATTACCACAGGTAAAATATAAGGCGGTAACTAGAGCGCAAGTTTGGTCTAATCCTTGCGTATTTCCGAAACTGTGTGATGACATTGAGGCAGCATTAGGTTATCCTGCTTTTGTCAAGCCAGCTAATTTGGGTTCATCAGTGGGTATTGCCAAAGTGCGATCGCGCCAAGAATTAGAAGCCGCTTTAGATAGTGCTGCCAGTTACGATCGCCGACTAGTTGTAGAAGCGGGAGTAGTCGCTAGAGAAGTTGAGTGTGCCGTTTTAGGTAACGATCAACCCCAAGCCTCTGTCATTGGAGAGATTACTTATGACAGCGATTTTTATGATTATGAAACTAAATATACTGAGGGTCGGGCAGATTTACTGATCCCTGCACAACTTCCAGAGGCGATCGCTCGTCAAATTCAGGACATGGCTTTGCAAGCTTTTGCCGCTGTTGACGCTGCTGGGTTAGCAAGGGTAGATTTTTTCTATGTGGAAGCAACACAAGAAGTATTTATTAACGAAATCAATACGTTACCAGGCTTTACTGCGACAAGTATGTATCCTCAACTCTGGGCACATAGTGGAGTCTCCTTTCCAGAATTAGTCGATCGGTTAATTCAACTTGCTCTTGAAAGGCATTCTCCTAGCTGACAGAATAAATCAGCAAACTGATTTTAGATTATTACGGTAAAAAGTCACAATAAATACAGAACTTTGGCAAAAGTTAGCCAGATTTTGTAGCTTATGTTTTACAAAAAAGCTACTAAAATCTGAACTTTGTTACGGATACCTGATGCTTGACTCCTCCAGTACAATTTATTGACTAGAGGGGTACAAATCTGAAAGTAATCATGGAAAAAAGTCAGAGTGTACAGCGCGAGCGAACCCAATTAAAAAGGGCTACTCCAGAGCTGACAAACAGGAAATCGAGACTAAGAAACAGCTCGAATGTTCTGATATATCTGGTTGCACATCATCCTTGGCTATTGTTAACCGGGTGTTTAGCCATGTTTCTGGGAGGTGGCACCTTTGCCTTATATAGCTTAGGTAATGTTGGCCCCGTGCCACAAGAAGAACCAGAAAAAATCCCAGTTATAGTTGAAGAACCAATCAGTCCGCCCTCTGAGAATAGCAATCCTACACCTTTATGGATGGTTGCTGCGATCGTTCTCAGCTGTGGTGGTGGTTCCTTGCTGATTTTCCGAATGCTTAACCGCACCAAGCAACCGCAAAAAGTTCAAAAACAGGTTAATCGCCATCAGGTACGCTTGGCACAGAAGCATCACCAAAAATTGGCACCAAATCTTCCCAAGAGTCAGCCAATTTTTGTGCCACAGCCACAACTAATGCCCCTTATGCAGATGCAACCTAAAACAAAGCATCTGGTAACTGTTCTCCCAGCAGAACACAAGCACCACCTGGATACACGCACAGAACCCTTAGCAGACTTAATGGATCTTCGTAAAAATAGTTCATTGTCTGCTATTTTACGCCAGTATTAATACTACTGTAAAGTAAAACCCCGTTAAATTAACACTTTTTGCCAATTAGCTTGGCTTAGATTCCCGACTTTCTCTAAGAAGTCGGGAATCTTGTTATGTACGAATAATTTATTTGCTATATAGCGGTTTAACTGCTTTTAAAAAGTTAGATATGAGCAATTAGGAAATTTAAAAACTTGCCAAAATGGCAACCAGCTTTTGATGATTCAAGTTAAATTGTATGAAGATAAACGACTTCAAGGGTTTGATTATCAGGGGCTACCACCTAAGCAAATTCCGTTTGTAAAACACTATTTACTAAGTGATTTACAAAAACAAAAGGCTATCTCTAACAATTATTTGCCGAGTATTTATCTCAGTAAATAAATTCAATAATCAGGTTTGGCATTTGCTGCAACAGGAATATTCAATGCGTGCAGGCGTTGTTGTTAAACTACGCATTAGCCCCCAAGTAACGGGTAACGTCTGTATACATTCCTGTTCGCTTCAGCAGCAAATGGTAGAGTGGGAGTTTGAAAGCTGACTGATATGCTTCCTCCCACTCTCTTTTTATCTAATTCGTAATTCGTAATTCGTAATTATTGTTGAAACACTCGCACGTCATTGTGAAGTGTTTTGGTATATTTGGGATATTCCCATTAAAATACGAATTCTTCTTTAAAAGTTAGTATCTCGCAAAAACTCAAGAATCGTTTTATTCAACACCTCAGAAGCACCAGTGGAGGCATCATGACAGCAGTTAGATAAAATCTGTAATTTGGAATTGGGGATATGTTGATGTAATTTTCTACCATGACTAGCAGGAAACCAACTATCTTGTTCACCCCACAAAACTAGTGTGGGACACTTAATTGCACTCAGGTTATTTTGAATTTTGGTGAGCATATTGGGCTTATTTGCTTGCCAATTCTCAATTTCTCGCGCGGCTATTTGTAACTCTTCGGCAACTTTTGCGATCGTACCAGGCAATTCAGTAAACGGGTAAGTTATCCAATAGATATCTTCCTGCGTCAAAATTGAGGGATCGAATAATACCCTACGTCTTTCTATTGCCATAACTTCTCTAAATAGAGGTGCAAACAAATATGCCAGACGTAAGGAATCAATTGTTTGCATTACTTCTAGGGGAGTTTGGGCAAGCAACCACATAGACCAATGGGGTAGCTGTTCGGCAAAAACAGGTACGTTTACTACTACAAGCCGTCCGATTAACTGCGGATTTTCTTGAGCAAGAGCAAGGGCAACTAATCCCCCCAGAGATTCTGCCACAATTACTGCGGGTTCATCACATAATGCCTGAATAATTCTTTGAAACTCAATAACTTGATGACCCTTGTGTTCTTTACGAGATAATGGTTTTTCAGAAAAACCAAAACCTTTGGCATCAAAACAAATTACTCGGTAATATTTAGATAGTGCTGCTACACTGTGGCGCCAATTGTAGCTCCAACTCCCCATACCATGTAATAAAATTAGCGGTTTACCTCTACCTCTTTCGCCATAAGCAATTTGTACAGGATACCCTTTAGCATCAGTAATAATTAGACTTTGCCGACCTTTGGGAAAAGTAGCTTGCCACCAATCTTTCATTCTTTTATTAATAAACAATTTAACCGCCAGTTACGGCGTTCCACAGGATTCTAATTAGGATCACAGGCAATGCTACTAAGACAATGGAGATTAGCAACAATCCAACCAAAACGGCAAAGATAAACCATCTGTCTGCACTCTTTTGCTCGCTGGGAAACTTTAAGTATTCTTCCAAGAGCTTGATATTATTAGTATTAGCTCTCCAGGCAAAATCAAAAAAGTCTCCCAAAACTGGGACAGCGCCTACCAAGCCATCAATGATTACGTTCAAAACCATTTTACCTAGAGTGGCTCTAGATACGCCTAGCCGTGCTGCTTCTAAAATGATGTAGCTAGAAAACATTATTCCCAAAAAATCACCACCAATCGGTATGAGTCCTAAAATTGGATCTAAACCAAAACCAATCTTTGTACCAGGAATGGTAATAACATTATCCAGCAACCGACTTAACTGACGCAGGCGCTTCAAGGTGGGTGCTTTGGCATCAGGTTCAATCATCGAAAATCGAGGAGGAGAATCAGGCATGGAGGCGATCGCTAACTTTGTATTGAATCGTTAGATATTTTACTCCCCTACTGAGCTTTTGCAATCATTTTCTCAGGGATTTACGAATTAATATTTGACTTGCGATTGCTGCTGGGCTTTTAACTGAGCTTTTAAGCGCATATCTTCGCCGACAGTCACGTTTAACTGATCGCCGATTAACAGAACAGCAGCACTCATTGACAGCCAGAGCATTAAAACTATCACAGCTCCTACAGCACCATATACTTTATTATAATTGCCAAAATTCGCCACATATAGCCGAAATAGGGCAGACAACATTGCCCAAAAAACAGCTGCTAAAATTGCTCCAGGCATCATTGGCGTACCTGAGTTCCACTTGCTTGGGCCATAGCGATAGACAAAGCCAAAGGCGACAGCGACAATACTTAAAGCTAAAGGCCAGCGTAACAGTAGCCAAAGATGCAACAAAAAGATCAAAGAACTATTTTCGCGCACTACTATTCCTAAAAGCCAGTCGCTAGTAAACACTGAGAAAGAAGCCAATACTAAAAGCAACATAGTACCGACTGTTAATCCCAGAGAGACAAGTTTGGCTTTCCAAAAGGGGCGGATGTCTTCTGAAGGAATTTGATGGATTTGATCGAGGGCTGTCATTGCGGTACTCACCGCCCCAGAAGCAGTCCAAATTGCTAATACAAAGCTTAGAGAAAACAAACCACTGTTTTTGGAGTTGGTAATTTCTGTGGTAGCAAAATCACGAATCAGATCCAGGGCTTGTTCAGGTAGGACTTGACTTAGTTGTGCCGCCAGTTGCTTAAAGGTATTTTGTAAAGATTCTGCCAATAAGCCAATGGCTGTGATGATAGCAAGAATTGCTGGAAACAGCGAGAGCATTGCATTATAGGCGATTTCCGAGGCGAGTCCCAAAAGTCGCCTTTCGATTGTTCTAGAAAAAGTTTTTTTAATCGTGCGCCAATTGAGGTGGCGAAAGAAGCGAAAAAAACGAGGCTTTGGCATAATTTAGAGTTAAAACTGGTTGGGTTTATTAACTACTGTGCTAAATTTTGCGTAGCGATCGCATCTATCTTTCTACCGCAAGAATACCGAGTGCGAAGTGAGGGAGAGTTCCTAACTAATGACTATTAATCTATGAATCAAGATTTAACACAACAGTGGTTGACAGAAATCCAGGTAATCAAAGAGCAGATGGCACAGTTGCAACACGAGCGCGATACGGCTTGGGAGAGTGCCCAAAAATGGCGCCAGCTTTACAATACAGAAGCAGAACAACGCCGCACAGATGCCCAACTTTCCCAACAGACGATCGCCTCTCTCAAGGCAGAACTGCATAAACTCCAAGGTCTTGAAGTAGACACACTGGCTGCTGGGACACCAGTAGCGATTCAACAAGAAATAGAACAGCTAAAATCTGTGGAAGACTTGCAAGCTAAACTTATCGCCGCAATTAAAGAACGCGATCGCCTTCTGCAAGCTTTGAAAACTGAGCAGGACAATCACGCCCAAACTCGCAATAACCTGACTACTGCCTTGGGTGATGCTATTGATAGCTTGGCACACGAACGAGCAGGGACGGAGAGTAGGGGAGCAGGGGAGAAGTTGCAGTAAGTTTTTCTCCTCTGCCCCTCTGCCCCCCTGCCTCTTCCCATACCCAATGCCCTAAAATCCCATTGCCTTGGCTACTGCGCCCAGTTCCGCCGCGATACCTTGTTGAAATTGACTGTGATTGTGTTTAATGGCTGTATCTGGGTCTTTTAGACCATTGCCTGTGAGAACACAAACGACTGTCGCTCCTGTGGGAACTTGGTCTTTCACCTGCAACAACCCAGCGACAGAAGCGGCGCTAGCAGGTTCGCAGAAGATACCTTCTGATGCTGCCAAAAGTCGATAAGCATCGAGAATTTCGGCATCGGTAACGGCGTGGAAATTTCCCTGACTGGCGGTTTGGGCTGCGATCGCTAAATCCCAACTTGCAGGGTTGCCAATGCGAATTGCTGTCGCTAGGGTTTCGGGATGCGCCACTGGCTGACCGTGTACTAAGGGGGCTGCTCCTGCGGCTTGGAATCCCATCATCTTGGGTAGGCGATCGCACTTTCTGGCTTGATGATATTGACAAAATCCCATCCAATATGCTGTGATATTTCCGGCATTTCCCACGGGAATACACAACCAGTCTGGTGCGTCTCCCAATGCATCGACAACTTCAAAGGCTGCTGTTTTTTGTCCTTCTAGTCTGTAGGGATTGACCGAATTCACCAAAGTTATCGGATAGCTTTCGGCCATCTCGCGGACAATTTCTAGCGCTTGGTCAAAATTACCTTTAATTGCCAATACTTCTGCGCCGTACAGTAATGCTTGAGCTAACTTGCCCAGCGCCACATAACCGTCGGGAATCAGTACGAAGGCATTCATGCCTCCCCGTCTGGCATAAGCGGCGGCGGCGGCTGAGGTGTTGCCCGTGCTGGCACAAATTACTGCTTTTGCCCCTGCTTCCTTGGCCTTGGAAATTGCCATAGTCATCCCCCGGTCTTTGAAACTACCGGTGGGATTCAGACCATCGTATTTTACAAAAACCCGTACTTGTCTGCCAATGCGTTCTGCGATCGCTGGCGCTGGTATTAGAGGTGTGTTGCCCTCCAATAGAGTGACAATCGGTGTTTCTTCGCTGACAGGCAAGTATTCGCGATAGGCTTCTATCAGTCCGGGCCAGGGTTGGCGATGAGATGTAGCAACAGACAGGCTCAAAGTCACGGGATTTAAAATTTCTTAATGTAAGGATTGGATATTTAGAAAGGGTGGGATAGGGAACCGCAA
This sequence comes from Nostoc sp. JL31, assembly GCF_017114965.1. Classification (NCBI taxonomy): domain Bacteria; kingdom Bacillati; phylum Cyanobacteriota; class Cyanophyceae; order Nostocales; family Nostocaceae; genus Nostoc; species Nostoc sp. JL31. The sequence goes on along the minus strand of NZ_JABXKO010000085.1, from coordinate 61,162 downwards.
AATGGGAAAGAGGAAGAAAGTAGATTTTTCCTTACCAGTTGCCCGTTCAGAGTTCCCTAATCCCAAAGAATCTTGTTAAGAATATTATTTTTTGTGGTGCAGGCGTTTCACTTGCTATTTTATTTAGAACGTTAATTTATCATAAACCGCCACGGCGACCTTCGCTTCAACAAATTAGCTTAGAGGATACTGACGAGGTGAAAAGTCATATGTAAATCTATAGAACTCTTATTTGACTTTTGAACAAGACTCAGTACGTATCTATCCTTTTTTTCTATTCCCTATTCACAGACTTACCTCATAACTCTCTGAAATGCTGATTTATCCGTGGTTAAAGCTGCTTTGAGTGCCTTCGTTTAGTCAACTGTATCAGTGTATTTTCCCACCCCTATTCGCTTCAGTAAAGATAGGAAAATACTTAAGAGGCTGTCCCTTTTTGATGATAGTCTTCTACCTCCCTTTCTACGAGAGACTGCACCAAGTGTAAGTGCTTCACCCTACATTTTTTCATAATTTAGCGTAATTCTTGATATAGTCTACATATAATTTCTTGCGTAAATTCCCTAAAAACGGCGATAATCATTTGTACAACCATAATTGATAAGCTATAAATTAGCTATTCCTAAGTAGCGTCTAGTGCAAGGAAGCTTTACACACTTGGGTCAGTGTTTTTTTTAATGGAACACAGCCATTCTAATCACCGTCTTTTATGATTGAACCCAAAATCCATTAGAGTAATTGATTGAAAATATACAATAATTTAATAAAGCTTAAAAGAGCATTATTATAATATTTCTAATGGTGTGAGTTAAATAGTGGATTTAATTAGCGATGCCTACTTATTTATCTAGTGTTTCCGATCGCGAGTCCCAGACTGCCTGGGTCAGTAAGTTAACCAAGTCTTATTATCAAGACGACCAGCAAGCTAAATTGATGCATTTACAAGCAGAGGTAGACTCTCTGTTGCAGCAATTGGAAAATCTGAAGCACCAACGTCTAGCCGAAACCAACCAAAAAGAAGAATAAGTCAGTCTTGCAGATAGCGATGTCTACGACGGGCTACGCCTACGCTTTTCCCCTCTCTAATCTAAATTTGAGTAAAGGGGAAATTTGAGTCAGGGGTGCGTTATTCAAAGCGCTGATTTTTCTCTGACCAGCGCCTCAAACTGTAGTTATGAGCATTTTCTACCAGTAAAGCTAAGGATTGCACCCCTGAAAGCTTGGCGATCGCCGAGAGTCTTTGTAAGTAATTTCCTGTAAAATCAGTGTAAATGACCTTATTTACATCAGACAAAATTATAGTCCGGTCACGGCGTTGCTCTGATTTTTCTCCCTGAATTTCAGGTGTCGGTTGATTCAAGGATGCTATTGCTTCTGGTGAGATAGTCAGGATTATTTCTGATTGAGCGTTATTTGTTAAATCAATCACTTGAACGGGCCAATCACCCAATTTTTCTTGCATCTGTTCAAAGCTAGGAATAGCACCAGATGGAACTTCACCAGATTTTTGTAAAGATTGCCACAGACTCGATAGCATTACCTTCACCCCTTGGGGATTTTGTTGATGCAGCTCTCGTAGAGTAATAGGAGATGGTTGCACCCATTCCAGTGCTGCATTTGTCAAAGCTAAAGGTTTGGGTTGGAGAACATCGTTTTGATTATCTGGAATTTTTGGGCCAGCAGCTAATAGGCGCAAAACTTTACCTTGTAGTTGCACCGCTTTGATAGCGGCTATATTAATTTTTTGTTCTCCATTTGGCAACCAGACTACAATCTGGATTTCCGGGTCAGAAGTGATTCCCAAAGTTTTCCAGAAAAATTTGGCGGCGTCAGTTTTCGGTGGGTTGAAATTCTCAAAGGGGAAATTTAGCCAGCGTTTCCCGTCATTAAATGCACTCACCTCCACCTGATACCAAACTTGGTTATCCGTAAGTTTCAAATCTGCCGGGGGATTTGGTTGCAGCCATTCGGTATTAGTAACTTGAGTAATTGGTTGCACCGTACCAACAATCTGACTAGGGTGAGTAGAGGATATTTGCGACTTTGTACCCTCACCATTGAGTCTTGCCAACAAACCTTGAATATAGGCAAGATTTTCTTTTGTAATTTTTGGTTGCGCCTTTAACCAAGAATTAGTATGTCTTTCTCCCCGCTGAACTGCTAAAATCAACGCGAACCAAGCTTGCACCTCTCGTCTATTTGGGTTCAGCTGCAACGCCGCCGCTGTGCGATTCCACAACCGTTTTTTATCAGCTTTAAGTAGAGTAGCAATTTCTTGGGCATTATGTGGCGACGCTTCAAACACCTGTAAAGCTTTCTCCCAGTGACCATCAATCAAATCTGCCAGCACTTCTTGACTAGGACTTGCCCAAATTTTCTGGGCTTGGGTTTTAGTAAGTTGAGAATGCAAGCGAATCACATCCATTTGCGCTTGCGCAGCTTCTGGTAAAACTCCTTTGCGCTGTTTCTTGATGAATTTCAACCATTCAAAAGCTGGTGTCCACAATCCACTACGGGCAATTGACAGGGCGTTCTGGTATCCAGAATCCTTGAAAGTTGATGATTTGAGGGTAATCGCCTCCAATTGAATTGGTTTGAGGAACAGCTTCAAAGGCTTGACTTGGTAAACCTGTAAGTGCGGTTCTAAACCTACTGTTTGATCGACAACTAACTCTTTTGTACCATCACCAGTTACCTGCTGCCATTTGGGCAATTGTCCATTAGGACTAATCCAAGACAACATTTGTAGTAAATTCGTGCGTTCTGGATTGTAGTATACGACGTAACCGTAGCGGATAGTACCAGTTCCTTGTTGGCGTTTACCGCGCAAATCAAACCAAACTCCTGATGATGGTGTCTTACCTTCAAAGCGTTGCACTTCAGTTAAAGGTAGGGGAATACTGATATCCTGGGGTTCTGAAGTTTCATCAAGCAAAGAAGAAATCAAAAAGGATTCATCTGGGCCAGTTACAGGTAATTGAGTTGCTAGATAGTAATAATTTTCTGACTGAGATTTAAACTCTAACTCAACTGAGCGCTCGTAAACCCTAAGTTCCACAAGTTCTTCACAATCAAATTGGCAATTAGCACGTTGTTGAAAAACTGGTAATAAAAATGAGCTTTTCACATCCTGATATAAAGGCAGAGTTTCCCCAAATATTTGGCTTTTTTTACTTAAATCGAGTTGAATTTGTTTGAGAGTTTGGGGGCGTTCGTGTTTACCAAGGGGGATTTGTGCCCATGCAGGTAAAATTTTATTTAGCCAGCTTACCTCGTCTGGATTGAAGATGAAGAGAACACTAATCCAGGCAAAAGCCATAAATAGACTAGCACTACTTAAGAGAATTGCGATCGCTAGTATTGACGACAACCAACTTCCTCGTTTTAGCTTTTTCTGGGGTTTTTTAGCGACGCGTTTCATCGCACCAGCACGAGGTTGATTTGGTTTAGAGGCTTTTGGCGTCAGCTTGCGTGAACGATTTGCCATAAATTCGGGGTTAGAGAATTGAAGATTAGGGATTGAGAAAACTCTTTCCTAGTCCCCAGTCCCCACTCCCCAATACCCTGTTATACTCGCCCTTTCAAAAGTTGCCCAGAAGCATTAAGTCTAGTTTGGGGCAAAATCCGTAAATGTCCCCATGTGAACGCTCGATGATCGCGAATACACTCTTCACTTAAGTATGTGAGCAAGAGTGTAAAAAATTGAAAGGTAGACTTATTAGCCCCAGTCATCGCAGAACCTGGATGCTGGCATGGTTACTAATTGCGGGAGTAAATGGAGTTGCACAAAAAGCATTATCACAAGAGTACATCAATCCAGAAACTACCCAGGAAATAGAAGTTAAGGGCGATAACATTATTCCCCTATCCTCCTCCCTCTCCCCAGAAGAACCGATGTCCCAAGTTACATCGGTATCTCAACTCAAGGATGTACAACCCAACGATTGGGCATTCCAAGCCTTGCAATCTTTGGTAGAACGTTATGGTTGTATAGCTGGCTATCCAGATAACAACTATCGCGGTAATCGTGCCTTAACTCGGTATGAATTTGCTGCGGGTGTGAATGCTTGTTTAGATAGAGTCAACGAATTAATCACTACAGCCACCAGCGATTTAGTCACTCGTGAAGATTTAGCAATCTTACAAAAATTACAGTCAGAATTTGCTCCTGAATTAGCAACTTTGCGGGGTCGTGTCGATAATTTAGAAGCCAAAACTGCTGAAATTGAAGCCAACCAATTCTCAACAACAACTAAACTCAGTGGACTACTGATAGTTGGCATTCAAGGACGAACTAACAATCGTGGTGATGTTAATCCTAGAGATGGACAAAAGGATACAGATGATGCAGGGACAAATATTAATGTTATTTCCCTGGCGCAGTTGTATTTAACTAGTCAAATCACTCCCGGTAGTTACTTGTTTACAGGTCTTTTAGATGGTAAAGGAAAAACTTCGCCTAGATTTACCAATAGTGTTTCTCGGAATGATGTTTTTCTTGGCTACGAATTTCCTACAGATAGCTTGATTGTAAGTGACCTAAATTTTCATTGGCTGGTGACAAATAAATTAGCAGTAATGGTAGGAACAGAAGGCGTAAGTATGCCAGCTGCTTTCCGAGGCCCCAATCGGGTAGAAAGTGCTGCAACAGGGCCATTATCTTATTTTGCCCAAAGAAACCCAATTTTAAATATGGGATATGGTCACGGTGGTATAGCTATTGATTGGCAATTTGCTAAACGCGCTAGTTTACAAGCAATTTATAGTAGTTATCAACCAGGAAATCCCGGTAAAGGTAGCGGTTTATTTGATGGAACTACCATTACAGGCGTGCAATTACTGCTGACACCAACCGATACTCTAGATTTAAGTTTGTATTACGTTAACAATTACGCTTCAGATGGTTGTTTGCTAACCTTTGTTGGTGATGAATGCTTAACTACAGTTAATACTACTACTGGAAAATCAGCACCGCTACAAACCAACGCCGTGGGTGCGACTCTCACTTGGCAAATTTCTCCCCGCATTAGTGCAGGTGCGTGGGGTGGTTATACTAAATCTTATATTCCTGGGCAATCGGGAAGTGTAGAAACGACAAATTATATGGTGTTTCTGAATTTCCCTGATTTATTTGCTAAAGGAAATTTAGGAGGAATTTATGTCGGTCAACCTCCTAAAATTACTAGTAGCGACTTACCTGTAGGAAATAATGTCCCTGATTTTATCAATACAGGTTTAGGACGTGCAGGTGGACAACCAGGTACGACCACTCAAATTGAGGCATTTTATCGTTTTCAGCTAACAGATAATATTAGTATTACACCAGGGATAATTCATCTTATCCAGCCTGGTAACACACCAGATAGTGACTCAGTTACTATCGGCATTCTGCGTAGTACTTTTAGTTTTTAATTTTAGTTTCACATCATAAGAAGATTCTGCAACTTCCCACAGGATGCGTTGCAAGCCAGCACTCAGAACTTTGGGAGAAGCGGAGATTGATTTATTGGGAAACTTTAGAAAGTTGGTATAATAATCAACATATCTCCTTTAATGCCCAATGCCATATTTTGAATAGATATAAAAAAGGTTTGGCTCACTACCAAACCTATATAAATCCAGTGCATAACAACATCCCAAATTAATTTACTAATTATTATATTCATCGGGCATCCTCCTATAGGATGTGTGCAAATACCCTAAAACCTGATATTTTCCCAATCTAGTATATAGGATTCATATCAATATTGTTCTATTTATCGCATCTTTGCAGTCTAAACTTTTATCAAAAAAACTTACCCGAACCGGATTGAGACTCAGATAGCAATCTGGATTTAAACGTGAGAAAAGACAGGAATTTAAATTACGTATTTATCGGATTTTCAGAATTTTTTCTGACAAATGATTTATGATCGCTATATATAAAATCAATTGTAATCTAACACTAAAGTGCCAATTAATTAGCAATAAAAAAGATGGGCTTTAGCCCATCCTTTGTATAAAAAGTAAAAACATCTTGGCAATTTCTTCAACATATCAAAATATGATAATAAAAAACTGCCAAATTGCCAAATACTTACCAATGAACTATCAATACCAGCATTTCGATGATTTTATGTTTATAACTGCAAGCTAAAGAGCAAAAACTTTTTCATTGACTTAGCCAAGATTCTTGCTCAATTTCCTCCAAGGCTTTGAGTTCTCGAAGCCTTGGAGTGTTATACAAGGCGTGATTGACCCCTTCGAGTTGATAATAGGAATTCCAGTGGTCGTGAACTACTACGCTGGAGGATTGTTGAGAATCTAATGTGAATTTAAACGATCTCTCTACAGTCTCCTCCTATTTTGAGTTTTAGAGTAAGTCAGTCAAAAGCTAAAAATTCCCAGGAATTCTTTTCTAGTTGCTGTTAAAATCATTTACAAAAGTTTTCGATATACTGAATTTGAAACCAATAAAAATAAGCCTGCCATTTGTGGCAAGCCTACATACGTTCATTTGCTAAATCTAGGTAGATGTTTTTAAGATTAACCACCAGCAACAGCAGGAACAATACTGACTTCATCGCCATCTTTCAAGGCTGTGTTTATACCATCTAAATAGCGGATATCTTCACTATCGACGTAAAAATTTACAAACCGACGTAGCTTACCTTGTTCATCGCACAATCGAGATTTAATACCGGGAAAGCTTTGTTCTAAGGAATCTAACAATTCAGCAATAGTGCTACCACTGGATTCTAAAGTAGCTTGATTATTAGTAAAACTTTGAAGAGTCGTAGGAACTAAAACTTTTACAGCCATAGAAGTAAAAAGTGAAGAGTGGAGAGTTAAAAAATAAAGTTCAGAGTAAAGAGTTATGAATATAAAAAACTCATAACTCCTAACTCCTAACTAAACGAGAACTTGTTGCCATTCCAAGCGATCAAGAGTACGCGATCGCTCCAAGGCGCGTTCAAAACTATCCAGTTTAGCATCAATAGTCAAGGGTTCACCAACGTAGCCTTGGATGGCTTCTTGGGTTTTCAAACCATTGCCTGTGATGTAAATCACGGTAGTTTCATCTGGATCAATTTTGCCAGCTTCTACCAGTTTTTTCAGCACGGCCACGGTTGTACCACCAGCCGTTTCTGTGAAGATGCCTTCTGTTTCTGCCAGCAACTTGATGCCATCAATAATTTCGGCATCATTGACTGATTCAATGTTACCACCAGTCTTCTGAGCTAGCTCCACAGCATAAATACCGTCTGCTGGATTGCCGATCGCTAGCGATTTCGCTATTGTATTCGGTTTTACTGGCTTAATAAAGTCGCGTCCTTCTTTAAAGGCTTGGGCGATAGGCGAACAACCTTCAGCTTGAGCGCCGCTGAAACGGACGCTCTTGTTTTCTACCAAACCAACTTCGATAAATTCTTGGAACCCTTTATAAATTTTTGTAAAGAGCGAACCAGAAGCCAAGGGAGCAACAACATGATCCGGTAGTTCCCAGCCTAGTTGTTCCGCAACTTCAAAACCTAGCGTCTTAGAACCTTCAGAGTAATAAGGACGCAGGTTAATGTTGACAAAACCCCAACCGTGTGTATTAGCAACTTCCGAACAGAGACGATTGACTTGATCGTAGTTGCCTTTGACGGCCATGAGGGTGGGACTGTAGATCAAGCTACCGATAATTTTACCGGCTTCTAAATCTGCGGGGATGAACACACAGCAGTCTAAACCGGCATGAGCTGCGATCGCAGCTGTAGAATTTGCTAAATTACCAGTGCTAGCGCAAGAAACAGTAGTGAAACCTAACTCCCGCGCTCTGGATAGAGCGACTGACACCACCCGATCCTTAAAGCTTAAGGTGGGCATATTCACAGCATCATTTTTTATATAAAGCTTATTTAGACCAAGGCGACGAGCAAGACGGTGGGAACGAACTAGGGGAGTCATACCAGTTCCCACATCTATAACATTGTCAGTTGCGACAGGCAAAAAGGGACGGTAGCGCCAAATTGAATTCGGCCCAGCTTGAATTGTTTCACGAGTGACAGTCAGACGTAGGGCATTGTAGTCATATTTGACTTCTAACGGGCCAAAACATAACTCACAAACATTACTGGCTTTGAGTTCATATTCCGCACCACATTCCTTACACTTCAAGGCTTGAAAGTAGGCAGTGCTGGTTTGGGTTTGGGTCTGGGTTTTGATTGCCTGAGTCATAAACTAGCTTTCCCTGTTTGTCTGTCACTTGTGGACTGATACTAACACGAGCAAAAATACCAGTCAAACATACCCGACATTTTTAGTCGGGTATGTTTAGTATTGAGAGGAATGATTCTTGTAAAACTTTAATACTAGTAATCTCTGTTTTTAGTATTTACACGCATATCTTGAATGTTATGGAAAAATAAAATAGCTTCCCTTATTCAGCATTAACACGGAAAACAAATATGATTAAATAGCATTTTTTTATGATAAACTTGCATTTATTGAAATTGCTATCCCATTTAAGCAATCTAGATCGCTTATTTAACGTTCAATTTTTTTGATCTAAATGACTTATATATTTCTGACAACAAAGACTCATAAACATCTTTATATATAAGTTTTAGTGTTTTTCGCATCTGATTAAACCACTAAAATTGTTATGTGTGTTGCCAAAATAAAGTTAATTTTTCAGCTTTGATGTAGTCATTCACAGCTAGAGAAGTTACTTATTTATACGGAAGTTTTTTTTTGCTTTAAAAGCTACATTGCTATTTAAATCTCTAATTCAGCCAAATACAGTAATAAATTACACATATTTGCGATTGCCAGCTTTGATTCTCAACGGTAAGCGTAAAACAACTAGACAAGTTCATTCTGGTTATTGTCTCAATATAATTTCCAAGGAGTGTCAATAATTTAACTCCTTAAATATGCATTCCCAAAACTTCAACGTTTTGGGCAGCCATAATCGGCAATTCCCTTTTAGGAATTACCGAACTTTATCCTGTCTCAAAATCCAAGATACAAGTTCAGCAAACAAACTAGCTCTATGGTAAATCGAAATCAATCTGTAAATAAGCAGCGTAAATTTTACCAATTTCTAGTAGCAACAGCATTATTAACAGGTAGCCTTTTCCAATTTCTCGCACCTGTATTAGCTGACGGAACTACTGCGGGTACATCTATCAGTAACACTGCAACAGCAACCTACGAAGATCCCAACAGTCCTGGGACAACTATAAATGCCACTTCTAACACTGTCGTTGTTAGCGTAGCAGAGGTTGCTGGAATCACCGTCACAGCGTCTGGTGTAACAGATAACAATGGCGGTAATGTTGCAGTTGGCGACTTACTAATCTACACCTACACCTTGACCAACGTAGGTAATGACCCTACCAAATTCCACATTCCCAACCAAGCGACAACAACTGGGCCTGGTACAGTTTCTGGCACATTACCAAATGGTGGTATAGTTAATAGCCTGCAATATAGCACTGACGGTGGTCAAACTTGGATAAACGTCCCCCAAGGCGGCGTAGACACACCCTCAGTTCCAGTTAGCGGTACTGTGTTGGTGCGTGTGCCAGTAACTGTACAAGCTGGCGCTCAAACTAATGATGTCATTACCGTTACTCTTGGTAATACTCCTGGTGATGCTCAAAACCAACTGCGGAGTCCTGATGGTGGTGACATATTCACCGTAGATAACCCCGATGGTAGTGCTGGTGAAGTATCTGGCGCACCAGTTAATGGTACGCGGGAAGCTAGCGCCACAGAGCAAATTAAGGTTGGTCTAACGGTTAAGACCTATGCTTTAGCCACTATTCTCAAGATTCGCAGTGGCTATAACAATGCTGGCACCAGTGCAATTACAGATGACAAGTTGACCTACGATTTGAGTTTACGAGTTGAGTCCAACGATCCCACAGGACAGGGAATTACACCAGCAGCTTTGACGGGTACAAGCATCAATGTTGATGGTGTTGCTAGCACCCATATCTTGGTTTCTGATGCGATTCCTGCGGGTACAGATTTGGCAGTAGCACCAACTCCGCCTCCTGGTTGGCAAGCAGTTTATACCACAGATTTAGTTACAACTGATGCTAATACAGCCAATTGGAAAACTTTTCCCTTAAAAGGTGCTGATACACTCGCAGGTGTAACACGAGTTGGTTTTATCAATAATCCAGCTACTATTACTTCCATTGCTCCTGGTACAACTGTAAATGGCTTCTCGATTCAGCTAGCTGTTGAATCAACTGCATCTTCACCTTTAACTGTCGCTAATATCGCTCAATTGTTTGGTCAAACGCCTACTAGCAATTTCCCAGTCTACGACGAATCCGGCGACCAAAATCCCAGCAATTACGACGGTTCCCCAGGCAGTATGACACCTCCTACAGGTACAGATACCAATGGTGATGGTGTTCCCGATACTCTACCGCCCGCCAACGTTGATGATGGCTATATTAACAATCCAGCAACTCCAGAAACTGGAACTGACACGGGTAATAACAACAGTGGTACTGGTACAGGCGGTGAGGCGAACGTCTTCACGGTGCAAGCACCTGTTGCTTCAGCGTTACTCAACGGGCCGCAAAATGCCCCAGATGCTACTGGGCCATCAGGTCTGACTAACGATGACTTCACCAACAAATCTTCTCTGGTTCCTGCTGGTACAGCACCTGGTAGTACACTTGACCCACAATCAGTTGGCTTTACCAACACTATTAAGAATAGTGGTACTGACTCAGGTGTTTTGAAGATAGAGCCAACTGCACCAACAACTATAGGAGATTTACCGAATAATACGAAGGTGACTATTACCTACGGTAGTCAGTCTGCTGTCTATACCTACAATAGTGCAACGGGAGTGTTTACAATAGCTGGTACAGCAATTACAATACCCAACGTTGCTCCTGGTGCAAGTATCAACTATGGTGTAGAAGTTGATTTACCTCCGGGAACGCAGTTATCTACTGATATTAATAGAGGCTTCCCAGTACCCATCACTGCTTCGATTGACAACTACACGACAGATACCAATGCTGATGGAATCAAGGATACTGGAAACGATAATACCTTTGATTCATCTAACATCACTATCGATCGCGTGTATACTGGCTTCCTGAAACTGCTGAAAGTGTCGCGAGTTTTACAAGGAACTGGGCCTGTAGTCCAGGGAAATGATGGCACATTCAGTATCAATGCGAAGAAGCCTGCACCAGGAAACATTATTGAGTACCAAATTCAATACACAAATATTTCCGATCCTCAATCTGGAACCGGTAATGTGATTTTGAATGCTAACAAAGTTGTGATTACTGAAGATGGTACGCAAAGCCCCAATAACTGGGCGCTAGACAACGATACCAACGGTCAAATTGATACTAGCAACATTGTTGGTTCAGCTAAGGATTCCGGGAGTGCAACCATCCAATTCTTCAGTGGTAATCCAGCTACTAACTCTGGCATCGACCAAACTGGGACTACGACAAACGCTGATGTTACTAAGTATGTGGATACTGTAACTGACACGATCGCACCAGGTATTCAAAGAACATTTACCTTCCAACGCAAAGTGAACTAATTCTTTGGAATTGGGGACTTTGAAGTTTGCAGACTCTGCTACAGAAGAGTCTGCGAACCATTTGACCTTATCCCCAACCCCAAATAGCAAGCAAATAGAAAAGTGATTTTTTCTTAGCAAAAGCTGGGAAAGATAAGTCAATAATTCACATTCTGGAATTTTTTTGAGGTTATTTATTTATATGAAGCGTGTTTCTCTTGCAGGTTTAGGAGCATTCGCTCTCATTGCTACAGTTCCATTTCTCGGTCAAATTCCGGGAATCGCAAATGTATGGCACTCAGAAAGTGCTGTTGCTCAGAATATCAAAACTCAAGGGCAAATTCAATTGCGTTTAGAAGCAGAAAAGCAGGTGGTGGCACAGGATCGGCAGGGTAAGCAAAGCCAGAAATGGGAACCTTTGAAAGGTCAAGTTGTAGTGCGACCCGGAGATGTATTGCGATATACCTTGAGTGGCGAAAATCAGAGCGATCGCCCAGTGAAGAATTTGACTTTTAATCAACCTATTCCCAAAGGAATGGTCTACGTACTGAATTCTGTCAACGTCGCCAAAAATGCCAAAGTTGTTTATAGCATTGATGGCGGGCGTAGCTTTGTCGAAAATCCTACGGTTAAAGTTACTCTTCCTGGCGGCAAAGTGGAAACCAAACCAGCCCCAGCCACCGCTTACACCCATATCCGTTTGCAGATTCCGTTACTTGCGGCGAAGACAACAGTCAAGGCAACTTATCAAACCCAAGTTCGCTGATTAACACGCTGCCTTGCTGACTCTAAAAAGAGCTGCAATCAAGAATATTTTCAGATTCCATCTGGAAACGAGATTTTTAAAGGGTTTTGGCTTAACTAGATTTCCACAAATAAAGAAGTGCTTTTATTAACAACAAGCTTGACATTTCACAGGAGATGTGTTTAGTGAGCCGTCCTCAAAACCAAAAGCAAATTACTTCTAGCGGTAGCTGGTGGCGACGGTTAACAGCTACTGTTCTTCTGGGAAGTTTTTTGCATACTACTATATCTATGCCAGCGATCGCGCAACAAACTAACAATCTGGTTGCGTCTTTGCCATTAATAAATCAAGCTACTTATACTTATACAGATTCTGCTAGCAATTATCAATATCAAGGAAGTTCTGAGCAAATCAATGTTAGCCCTAGCCCATTACTCGATCCATTAGGGCGGATTTTAGGTTGCGCTGGGACAATTTTACCTGACTATACAGGTTTTTCAGTTGGGGTATACGAACCGAACTCTAGCGACCCAACGGGGACAGAATTGGGCAGTTTGGTTGCTTTGACCCGAACAGAGTTACCAGATATTCCTAATAACAACGTTCCTGGTGGGAAATCTCCAAATACCGAGAATAGTAATCCCTACTTTGTTACGAATAACCCTGCGGGTGTTTACAATTTCCTACTCGATCCCAATAAGGGTCAAACCGATCCAGGTAGAACCTACATTTTTGTAGTTAATCCACCACCAAATTCTATTTACAAACAGCGGCGGGTCAAGATTGAAATCCTTGCTAGCAATGGAACACAAGGCAATGGTGTTGTGCGATATGTCGCTAGTTCTTTGGATGGTCAACCAATCAGTCTTACAGGTGAAACCAGATTAGAGCAAACAGTTGTTTTAGTTCCCAATGCAGAAACGGTGGGACTGGATTTATTAGCCTTTGAATTCACCACAAATTTGTGTCAAGCCAATCAGTTACAGATTATCAAAACAGGCGATCGCGCTACTGCTGAACCTGGAGATACGGTAATCTACCGCCTGTCGGTAAAAAATCTTGCTGATGCTGGTTTGAGTAATATATTTGTCACCGACAACCTACCTTTAGGATTCCAGTTTTTGCCGAAATCGGTGCAGGGAGAGTTGGATGGTCAACCAGTCGCGATCGCTTCAGAACGCAATGGTAATACAGTGACATTCCGCACAGACGTAACAATTCCCACAGCGAAAGTCTTGAATATTGCCTACGCTGCTCAACTAACAGCTGATGCATTGCGTGGTAATGGTCGTAACACTGCGATCGTTAATGCTCAACGAGCTGATAACCGTTTTAGTACTAAGGATGGTCCAGCAACGCACCAATTGAAAATTCGTCCAGGAATCGTTTCTGACTGTGGCACGATTATCGGCCGGGTGTTTGTTGATAAAAACTTTGACGGTGAACAACAGCGTGGTGAGCCTGGGATACCAAATGCGGTGATTTTTCTAGAGGATGGAAACCGCATCACTACAGATCCTAATGGTTTGTTCTCTCTAGCTAATGCCTTACCTGGATACCACACAGGTGTACTAGACCTCAGCAGTGTAGCGGGTTACACCCTAGCTCATAACGAAAAATTCCGCGAACGAAATAGCCAATCTCGCTTGGTGCATTTAGAGCCTGGTGGCTTAGTACGCATGAACTTCGCTGTAACCCCAACATTTCAGGAGCCAGTCAACAAATGAAACTCAGACTGCACTGTGTAACTATATTTAACCTGAGATTGATGGGGGTGATGCCAGTAGCTCTCTGCCTTGTTTTGTACCCTAAAATTGTCAAAGCAGAAATCACTAGTGAAAACCTCCTTTTCCCTGATTACCATTCGCAAGCAGAAAAGAGTGTCGAAGATCCTGACTTTTCACCAGATGTAGAAAACCACTCCCCTAGAATAGGAGAGGGTTTGAATTCTCCACCTCTCGAATTTGCCTCAACTTCTTCAGCATCGGTTCCTGAAATTCCACATGTCCAGCTAAGTGAAACGGAAATACAACCGCTTCAACCAGAAACTTTTGCTGATTTGCCCAGAGATTCACGCAAAATAGTAGGAATAGAGGATAAGAACGACGAACGCAAAGATACTGAGACCCTGTTTCATGCTTCTCCAACAGAAATACAACCATTTCAACCAGCAACTTCTGTAGGTTTGCCTAGAGGATTACGCAAAATTGCAGGAGTAGAGGACGCGGGGACAAAGGGACAAGAGGTAAATGAAAATCTCCCCGTGTCTCCTACTGTTCCTATCTCTACAACAATAAAAATCCTGACTCCGACGGCTGACAGTGTTGTAGACGTACAAGCTAGCACGGTGATTGTGCAGTTTACCGCTGGTAGTCAAGTGGAATTGCGGGTAAATGGCGCGTTGGTAGACCCTTCTTTAGTGGGACAGACGGAAACTGATGCGACCACCAATTTAGTAACGCAGACATGGTATGGTGTCTCGTTAAAAGAAGGTACAAACACCATCTCTGCACAGGTTGTTGGAGGAACAGAACCCTCTGTAACAGTGCAAGTAGCAGTACGGGGAGCGCCGCAGCAATTAACTTTAGAAACAGTAGAGTCTCGTATCCCAGCAGATGGACGTTCTACGGCGACAATCCGTGGTCAACTCATCGATGCAACTGGCAATCGCTCGAATCGTGATGCTGTTGTCACCCTCATACCCACTGCTGGGGAATTGGTTGGGAAAGACTTCAAACCCAATGAACCGGGATTTCAAGTGGAGGCGAAAGCAGGGCAATTTACAGCGGCGTTGCGATCACAACTGAAAGCGGAAACTGTCACAATTCGCGCGATCGCAAATGATTTAGAAGCCTTCACCCAATTGCAATTTGAAACGGCACTACGTCCAAGTTTAGTTACTGGAGTCATAGATTTACGATTGGGGGCTAGAGGTACAAATTATTACGGCAGTTTCCGTGATTTCCTCCCTCCTGACAAAAACAACGGAACCCAATTAGATTTCCATTCAGCGATATTTGCCACTGGTGCGATCGGAGAATGGTTGTTTACAGGAGCATACAACAGTTCTCGTAGCCTCAATGAAGATTGCAACTGCGATAATCGCCTGTTTAGAACTTACCAATTCAGCGAGCAAAATTATCCTGTCTACGGCGATAGCTCAAAAGTTGATGTAGTTGCTCCTTCCATTGATAGTGTATTTTTGCGTTTTGAGCGTTCAGCTCGTATCCCCGGCTCCGATCCTGATTATGCGATGTGGGGTGACTATAACACAGAAGAATTTGCGCGGCGATCGCAGCAATTTACTTCTATCACCCGTCAACTCCACGGTTTTAAAGCTAACTACAACTTAGGAAATCTACAAATTACAGGTTTCTATGGCGACCACTTAGAGGGGTTTCAACGGGATACTATTGCTCCCGATGGTACTAGTGGTTATTACTTCCTCTCTCGCAGACTATTACAAGCAGGTAGTGAAAATGTTTTTATCGAGTTAGAAGAACTCAATCGTCCTGGAACTGTATTAGAACGCAAACAACTTAACCGAGGCCCAGACTACGAAATCGACTACGATCGCGGTACTTTATTATTCCGCGAACCGATTCTTCGTACCGATATCGATCAAACCGGACAAGTGTTGGTACGTCGGATTGTTGTTAGCTATCAATATGACAGCGAAGACTCTGACGGGAGCATCTATGCTGGTCGTTTGCAATATAATCTTTCCCGCAAACTTAACTCCGAAAGTTGGATAGGAGCAACTTACGTTCAAGAAAATCATGGGGTACGCGACTTTCAACTTTACGGTGCAGATGCGCTGATTGCTTTGGGTGACAACGGTAAGTTAATCGCAGAATATGCCCATTCCACTAATGATTCTGATGTTGTGGGAAAAGTTAGAGGTGATGCCTACCGTTTAGAAGCTGAAGGAAAGATTGCTAATGGGATTCAAGGTCGTGCCTATTATCGATTTGCTGATACGGGTTTTGCCAATAATGCCACTATCAGCTTTGTCCCAGGACAAACCCGTTATGGAGCGCAGGTTACAGCTAAACTCACCTCAACTACCAACGTCAGAGCGCAATACGACCACGAAGACAATTTTGGGATTGCTCCCCAACCCCTAGACACTTTTGAAGAACTTTTTGCACCGCGTTATGAGGCGATACCTGGTAGCAAGGTTAATAATTCCCTGACGACGATTTCTGCTGGGATTCAACAACGTCTGGGTAGCGCCACTATCGATCTGGATTGGATTCATCGTCGTTTGGAAGACCGCATCCCCGACAGTAGCTTGAGTAGTAATTCCGATCAACTGCGATCGCGTTTTTCAGTTCCTCTAGCTAAAAACCTGACCTTCCAGGCGCAAAATGAACTCAGTTTATCTTCCCAAAAAGATACTGTTTATCCAGACCGTACCATTTTGGGGTTAAATTGGGCGGTAATTCCTGGTGTCAATGTTAGTTTAGCCCAACAGTATTACAGTAGCGGTCAATATTCGGGTAATTCCATCACCAGCTTGAGTGTCAACGGCGAACACAAACTCGGTTCGGATACTACCTTGACTGGTCGTTACTCAATTTTGGGTGGTGCTAACGAAATGACTACTCAAGGTGCAATTGGCATAAATAACCGCTGGACTATTGCTTCGGGATTACGGCTAAACGTTGCTTACGAACACGTATTTGGCAACTTCTTTGGACGTACTTTGGCGGGTCAACAATATGCCCAACCATACGCCTTTGGTCAAGCAGCATCTGCGATCGGATTTGATGGTGGCGATAGCTACAGTGTAGGGCTGGAATACAGTGATAATCCGCAATTTCAAGCCAGCGTCCGTTATGAACATCGTTCCTCTTCTGGTGGTAACAATACAGTAATTACCGCAGGTGCTGCGGGTAAAATTTCTCCGGCTCTCACCGCTTTGGTACGTTATCAACAAGCCGGTTCTTCTAATCAAAAGCTTTCAGGATTGGGAGATACTGCTAACTTAAAACTGGGTTTAGCCTACCGCGATCCCAATAGCGATAAATTTAATGCTTTATTGCGTTATGAATATCGCCAAAATCCATCAACCATCCCTGACACCATCCTGTTAGGAAGTGGTACGGGTTCCCAAGACCATACCTTTGCTTTAGAAGCGATTTATGCTCCTAATTGGCAATGGGAATTCTACGGGAAGTATGCGTTGCGTAACAGTACCTCTTACATAGCTAACGATTTAGCCGGTACTAGCACAGTAAATCTGGCCCAAGTACGCGCTACCTATCGTTTGGGATATAGCTGGGATTTGGTGGGTGAGGCTCGTGTAATTAGTCAGTCTAGCTACAGTGAGACAGGCTTTGTTCTTGAAACAGGCTACTACCTCACGCCTAACCTGCGCGTCTCAGCTGGATACGTCTTTGGGAAAGTTGATGACCGAGATTTCTCAGGAACACGTTCTGCGGGAGGTGCGTATTTAGGCTTTACGGTTAAGCTCAACGAATTGTTTGACGGCTTTGGACAACAAAAACCTATAGCGCGCCAGCCACAGGAATCGGCGATGAAAACTTTGGTGGGTAAACTCAAGGCTGCAATGAGGGGGATGCAAAAGCGTGAAATATAAAAGGGTTATTTGATGTAGAGATGTTCATTGCAACCTCTATATACGAATTTAACCTTTCCTCATGGGAATACTATTGTCGTAACGATTTTATTATTCGCTTTGAATCTAGTGCAAAAACGTTTCAATTTTCGTTCTGGTATTTGTATATTTATAAACTCAATATCATTACTCACATATTATGTATTTTTATTGGAACTAAATAATGAAATCTTTATTTAAGAAATTAAGAGCGATCGCCACAGTAAATATTGATGAAAATGATAAATTTTCTCTGATTGTGGACAACCTAGTAAAAAAAACTATCAAAAAGCCATTAACAAGTAGCCACCAAAAACTATGGCTCAGTAGCTTGGGCTTTTTTTTATGTATTTTAGGGAATAGTATCCAACCTAGCTGGGCTGAAGGTAGCAAAGAGTTAGTTTCTGATGGCGGATACAGACCTTATCTGGAATGGTCAGATTTACTACTGGCAGGTATTGTTCGGAAGACCACACTCAAAGTTTATGTGGAAGTGGGAGAAACAGTTAATCTTGGCTCTAGTGTGCCTACTAGTTTCTCAGACCCACAAGATATCGTTTATCGCAGTCCCTTTGGTACTCAAAATGGCTCTTGTGATGTTCTAGCGACTGGTTTTGGTTTTATTAATACCGTTGCTAAAGAAACGGCCGGCCCTTTACCTAATACTGGTGGCTATTCCCCTTGTAGTTTCGTTGCTACAGAAACAGGTATTTACGAAGTTGAATTTCGTTCTCCGAATACAGCTGGTGCAAGCAATCCGCCGCCAACAGCTGCAACGGCGGCATTTCCTACAGGTAATACTCAATTTTCAGGAGTAGCTGCTTGGGATATCACAGTTCGAGATAGTAACGGTGTTGCCAAAAAAGGGCGAGTATTTACTAACTATATTGCTATGAATATGGGGGCAAATGCCAGTGGTGGTACTCCCGTAGCACTAAATTCTAAGCTTTATATTCAAACCAAAGATGGGTATCGTTACGAAACTGACATGAATGGAGTCGATCCCTTTGGCTTCATCTTTTTTGCTAATAACCGGGGATATCTTGATAAAACAAATAACAGCACTGTCTACCATTCTGCTGGTGGCGCTACTAATAATAATTTGATCTTTAGCGGCAATGTGGGAGTCCAAGACCCAAGTGTTGCTGATACCTCAACAGATATTACCCACTTAGTTTTCTTCAATCGACCCGACACCGCAACCCTCAATGCTTTGAGTATTCCTATTGCAGCGACGATTCCCACAGTACCAACTTCGTTCAAATTCACTGGGGGTAATGGAGGTAGTGGGAACCAAACTTCTGTGGGTGTGGGAGGCAATTTTAGCTTCAGCGCTATCTCAACTGGTAGCTATCAAATAATTATTGACACCAACAATGATGGCATTTTTGACCCTAGTAGCGATAGAGTACTACAAAATGTGCTGTCTGTCGGCTCAAATGTGGTGCTTTGGAATGGAAAGGATGCAAGTGGGGTAAATCTCCAACCTCTATCAGGAAATGCACCATACAATGCCATAATCATAACACGTTCGGGAGAATATCACTTTCCCATGTTGGATGCTGAAAATAATCCGCTGGGGTTTAAAATCACAATGGAAAACTCTCCTGCTGCTTTTCCTAATCTTGTAGATCAAAATGGACAGCAGATTGGATCGACTACCATTTATTACAACGACAACAATTATACTACTGCTAACGGCACGGCGATAAACTTAGATGGTACGGGAGCTACTAGCCCACGTAATGCTGCTAGAGGGATCAATAGTGCGTTAGGAGAGCATGAATTTAATAGTAATTATGGTGACTTTAAGGGAATAGATACTTGGACATATTTCCCAAGTCAAGCAATCACCACTCCCTTGGTAATTACTACTAACACTCAAGCAAATGTTATAGGAACCAAATCTGTTCGCTTCCTCGCAGACAATGATAGTAGTGGAACAGTGACTATAGGCGATCGCATCGAATATACCATCACTTACTCTAACCTGAATCCAGGTAATAGCAATGCAATTAACTTTGCCATTAACGACTCATTACCCTCACAGTTAACCTTTGTGAGTGCAGCAATTACTGCTGAAACTTTAGGGAATAACATCACACTCAATCCCAGTTACAACGGCGCTGGTGTTGTTGCTGTGACAAATTCTGGAATTCTCCGTGTAGGTGATACGATTACCATTAAAATTACTGCCACAATTAATAATGCCAATGGCGGTAATTCAATTAGTAACCAAGCAAATGCTACTTTTAACACACCTGATAATCCTACAGGAACTGTTGGTACAGTGTTCACAGATGCAGACTCTGCTGGTGCTACTAATAATCCACCTACTCTCGGTAATTCATTCTTGCAAATTACTGATAATGGTGTAGATACTGGCAATAATCCTGTCAGTACAGCAGATGATGACCCTACTTTGTTTACAGTATTAAATGTTATTAACTCTAACCCTAAATTGCTGTTAATTAAACGCATTACCCGCCTCAATAACCAAGATTTAACTGATATTGTGGATGGTCGCAGTGACGTTGCTACTAATGCCATTAACTATGTACCAGAACCTTATGCTACTGATGATAGCGATCCTAAATGGCCTGTTGGCTACTTGCGAGGATTAATTAATGCTGGGACTGTCAAACCGGGAGATGAATTGGAATACACTATATATTTCCTTTCCAATGGTCTTGGTAATGCAACTAATGTGAAATTCTGTGACTTAGTTCCGACTAATGTTAGTTTGATTCCTACTGCTTTTAATGGTATGACTCCTAATGATGGTGGTTTACCAGGAGCAGATAAAGGAATTGCTCTAGCTATTGGTTCTACTACACCTACGCTTTATCTGACGAATGTTAGAGATAGCGATCGCGGGCATTTTTATACAGCTAATGACTCAGGCACACCATCATACTGCGGTAATAACACCAATGGAGCAGTAGTGGTCAATATTACAGTCCCCAGTTTTCCCAATCTACCCGCAGCGACTGGATCTGGCACACCAGCTAATTCTTATGGTTTTGTCCGCTTCCGCGCTAAGGTGAAATAGCTTTAACCACGGCTAACTAGTGGAATTAAGGCCATTAGGAGAGTTCCGGCTATTCGTTAACAAAGCGATCGCAGTTTTGTAAAAATATCTTTTGAATAATCCGAAAAGCAATAATTTCAGTTTGGAGATTCAGCATATACCTACAAATAAGTCATGGTAAATATGAATCTAAAACTGAGATTTAAACCAGTTTCTCACAGTTGGGTTGCTCTACATCCAAGGCCTAAAGGGGTAATTCAATTTATTGCCGGGGCTTTCTTTGGTACATTTGGCCCTATGCTTTTTTATCGTTATCTGCTTCAATCTCTATTTGAGCAGGGATATACAATTATTCTTTTGCCGTTTAATTTTACTTTTAACCATTATGTAGAAGCTGGTTTTCTCATGAGAGAACAGTATGAAATTCTGCCAGAGCTTGTGAAAATGGCAAGTGTTGCAGGATATGATTATGAAGCCTATCTAGATGATAAAAACTTTTCTTGGATTGGACATAGCCTTGGCTGTAAATATATCTCGCTGTTAGAAGGATTTACTGCTCTACCTCCAGAGCGTCAAGATAGAGAGCAGTTTATTCGGAAGCTACTATCTAAAACTTCCGATGAGTCACAGATAGAAAATATTATTGCAGACATTAACATTCTCTTTGATGAACTAACGCGAAAAACGTATGAAGTTAAAAAAATAATTTACACTTATGTGCATAAGAATATCAATATTAACAGTGTCTTCATTAAAGGACAGGTTTCTATCCTATTAGCACCTGCTATTGCTGACACAGGGAGCGCAATTCGTCCTAAATTTTTAGCGGATATCATCGATAATCTTGGTTGGGGTGTGAAACCAACTGTTGAAGAAACTCAGTATTTAATTAAGGATAGTGGGCTATTTAATATTATGGGTTTAGTCTGTTTTAAATCAGACAATATTGCTAAATCAACCTGTGAATGGTTTACTAATATTCTGCAAAAGCCACCTCAAGATTTTCGGAAAACTGTAGCAGCTGGACATTTAAGACCTTTAGGTATTCAGCTAGCTAAATATGTTATTAATCTTTTTGATAAACCGTTAATTGAATCAGTTAAAGAGCGAAACAAAGCATTTGAGCATAATGTAATTCAATTGCTTGACGAACTGAAATAAAAATCAAGATAATGGGCATTGGGCACATGAGGCACAGAGGAAAAACTTACTGCAACTTCTCCTCTGCTCCTCTGCTCCTCTGCTCCCCTACTCCCTACTCCCCACTCCTCACCGCTTAACTCGCTTTCATGACAATCCCAACTCTTCTGGAAAACCTAGCATGATATTTAGGTTTTGGACTGCGGCTCCTGATGCGCCTTTACCCAGATTGTCAAGACGAGCAACTAGCAACGCTTCTTTAGTGGTGTCATTGGCGAATACAAAAACCTGAACAATATTGGTATTATTCAGTGCGATCGCATCCAGAAATGTTCCGTCTCTGAGCAGTGTAGAATCTTGGAATGGAGCAACCTGCACAAACTTTTCACTTTGGTAGTAGTCAGCGATCGCTTCATAGATAACCTTACCTGATGGTGGATTATCTAAACTTCCCAGTGGCAAAGGTATCTGTACTAGCATCCCCTGCTCAAAATCTCCCACTGCGGGTACGAATAGCGGCGGCGATGCTAACCCTGAATAATGTTGCATTTCTTTGACGTGCTTATGCCCAAACTGCAAACCGTAGATGCCATAAGGGTAGAGTGGTTCTGCCCCGGCTTGCTGTTCGTGGAAGCTATGATACTGTTTTATAAGATTCTTTCCGCCACCAGAGTAACCTGATACTGCATTAACGGTGATGGGAAAGTTACTGTTCAGGAGTCCTTTAGCAATCAACGGACGAATACAAGCTAAAAATCCTGTGGGATAACAGCCCGGATTGCTGACAAACTGGGCGCTGGCGATTTTCTCTCGTTGTCCTGGATTTAGTTCAGGGAAGCCATATACCCAGTCTTTAGCGGTGCGATGGGCAGTGCTAGCATCAAGG
Source organism: Nostoc sp. JL31 (assembly GCF_017114965.1). NCBI lineage: Bacteria > Bacillati > Cyanobacteriota > Cyanophyceae > Nostocales > Nostocaceae > Nostoc > Nostoc sp. JL31. The sequence continues at coordinate 38,198 of NZ_JABXKO010000085.1, read as the reverse complement.
ATCTTAACCCTAGTATTACTGACTAAGCTAACAGCTTCGCGGGCTGCATCATCAGGTAGGCAGAGAATGATAACATCAACAGCATTGATTAGTTTAGTTCGCTCAGTTGCATCTTTACGTTTAGATGCTTCAATGCTAACTAACTCGATGTCATCACGCTGGTTCAGGCGTGAGTAAATTTGTAAGCCTGTGGTTCCCGATTCCCCATCAATGAAAATCTTCGGTTTAGTAGTCATGCGCTTTCTATTATATGAGAGTGATATTTTGACAAAGTAAGAGTTATTTTAACGATCGATTTTTGAATGAGATTAACCTGCTTTCACCATCCACACGAAAAAGCTCAGGATTGGTTCGATAGGAGGAAGAGAATAATCCATTAAATCAATTGTGACTGTTTGTCCCTCTAGTTTCAGAAATTGCATCAGCTACTCCTCCCAAGCCAGAGTACGTTTCACTGCCTTTTGCCAAGTACCAAAGTTGGACAAGGGGAAATTGTTCCTTGGTTCAAACACACGCTCAATTTGCCGTTGTTCCACCAGTGCTTCATAGCTCTCCCAAAATCCTACAGCTAAACCTGCCGCAAATGCTGCACCCTGAACGGTGGTATCCCGCATTATCGGACGTTCAACTGGAATACCTAAGACATCAGCTTGAAACTGCATCAAAAAATTATTCTCGCAAGCACCACCATCTACGGTTAATCGCCCAACTGGAGTACCGCTAGATGCATTTATCGCCTGCACCACCTCCAGAACTTGATAAGCGATCGCTTCCAACACAGCGCGAACTAGATGCTCTGGTTGTACACTGGCGGTAATGCCGAAAAAGGCTCCCCTCGCGCTCATATCCCAGTAGGGCGCGCCCAGTCCACTAAATGCTGGCACAAAGTAGACTCCGCCATTATCTTTTACCTGATTGGCCATCGCTTCAGTTTCAGCAGCAGTTTTAATCAGCTTCAGGCGATCGCGCAACCATTGAATACAAGCACCACTGGTAAACATACTGCCTTCTAAGGCATAGCCGACATCTAAAGTATCTTTTGAATTTGCTTGTGTCCATGCCACTGTCGAAATGAGTTGATGGTGCGAGCGCACAATTTGATTACCTGTGTGAGCAACCAAAAAGCTACCAGTACCGTAAGTGCATTTCATCAAACCGGGGCGATCGCAGCCATGACCAAATAAAGCCGCTTGCTGATCTCCCAAGATGGCAGTGATGGGAATTTCCGCACCCAATAAAGTCGCATCAGTAACTCCAAATACTCCTAAACTCGGCTGAATCTGGGGCAAAATATGAGCCGGGATTTGAAATAGTTTAAGTAAATCCTCATCCCATTCACAGGTTTTGAGATTCATTAGCATTGTCCGGCTGGCGTTACTGTGGTCAGTAGCATGAACTTTCCCACCAGTGAGATTCCACAGCACCCAGGTATCAATAGTGCCTACTAAGACATTGTTCTGGTCAACATCTGGAAAATTATCTAATAGCCATCTAAGTTTGGTAGCAGAAAAATAGGCATCGATAATTAATCCGGTGCGATCGTAAATTTCATCAGCGTAGCCTTGTTCTTGTAACTGGTGGCAAAGGGGAGCAGTGCGGCGATCTTGCCAAACGATTGCTCTATGGAGTGGTTTACCAGTAGTTTTGTCCCAAATCAAGCAGGTTTCGCGCTGTACAGTTAGTCCCAAAGCTGCGATCGCTGATGGCGTAATCTGGGCATTTGCAATTGCGGTTTGCATCACCCAACAGGTATCCTGCCAGATTTGTTGAGGGTCATGTTCTAACCATCCTGGCTGAGGATAATACTGAGTTAATTCTTTATATGCTTGCCCAACAATCTTGCCGTCTGCGTTAAATACAAAGGCGCGGTTGCCTGTCGTACCTAAATCCAGTGCTAAAATATAGCCCAATGATGGAATTTTTGTGCCAAATGTGTGCATAGCTGCTTTGAATGCTGCGTAGGCGTAGCCCAACCTAGTACCGCAAGGCGGAATTAAAAATTAAAAATGAATACAGCGTAAGCGTTTCATAGATTTTAAATGGTGAGGCAGTCCGGTCTTCTCCCAAAGGGAGAGGCTAGCGCCAAGGGGGTTCCCCCCATGAGGAACTGCCGTTAGCGCAGCGTTAGCGAGCCTGCGTTCGCTTTTAACGTCTCGTAGAGAGCGTCACCCGAAGGGGTGGTTTACTTCCACCGTGCTGTACTAGACATCGCGATTTTAGCAATACGCCCTCAATCACATATACATTATTTTGGGTACATTTTGAATTACCTGTTTGCATAGCGTTACGTCTCTGTAAATTTAAAAACGCTACATTTTTACACAAAGTTTTACTTAGCACAATGGGTATCGATGTTCGCCTCAAATCCCAGACCTTCACAACGTTGCAAGACACTGTGAATTTTAATTATGTGTAAGTATATCAGCACAGTAAATAATTATCAAAATGCTGCGATCGCAGGAATATTACACACAAATTCATACAAGTTTTATTATTAAATTTATGTGGCAATATACAAAGTGTCACTTTATTCAAGTCTAATTATGATACTCATGTTTTATAGTTTGCATATAAAAATTAATAGTAAACCCAATACGGTTTTGTTAAGGTTTTTTGATGAAAATTCTAGTTCGCAAAGACGCAAATCGTCGTCTCTCAAAAGACTAATTATTGTAGAGACGGCGATTCATCGCGTCTCTTGCTTAACCGAACAGTATTGAGAGTAAACCTCGTTAATATAGATTTTATTACAAGTAATCATCTTAACTTGATATAAAAACTATGGATTTAAAACTAGATGTGGTTTAAAAGTTAAAACCATCGAAATACAATAAAATCTACCCATGTTAAAAGCTAACCAAAATCAAAATGCACTACTAGCTCTGTTGTTACTTGTGTCAGTTCCGAGCATTGGTATTACAACTCAACTATATATACTCCCTGGCTTTCAAGGACATTTAGTAGCTTTATTATCTAAAATCTGGTTGTTGGTACTACCCATTATTTGGTTGTTATTTGTCGATAAAGAGAATTTAAAAGTTGAATATCCTAAAAGACGCGATTTATTGGCTGGAGTCGGATTAGGGCTATTGATGCTAGGCATCATCTTGATTGTTTATTGGCTGCTGGGAGCAAAATGGATAGATGTTGAATATGTTCGCGATCGAGCAACGCAAGTTGGATTAAACAGTTTTGTGATTTACTTAGTAGGTTCAGTGTATTGGATATTTGTTAACTCTTTACTTGAGGAATTTGTCTGGCGTTGGTTTGTCTATCGTAAATGTGAAATTTTGGTATCAAGTCCTTTAGCTGTAATACTGTCTGCACTTTTTTTTACGATTCATCACGTTGTTGGTTTGACAGCTTACTTCGACTGGCGGGCGACAATATTATGCTCATTGGGGGTGTTTCTAGCAGGGGCAGTTTGGTCATGGTGCTACTTAAATTATTCCTCAATCTGGCCTGGATACATCAGCCATGTTTTTGCAGATATAGCAATTTTCCTGATTGGCTGGCAACTTATCTTTACTTAACAAAAGTAAAATAAATCCACAGCGAATTAATTAATCAAAATCTCTCAAGATAATGTGTTTTTTTAAGTCAAAACTGATTATACCTTCTTCTTGTAATTTGCCCATCAATCTTGTAATTGTTACCCTAGTGGTGCAGCAGGCGCTAGCAAAATCTTCGTGAGTAAAGCGAACACTTAAACGAGTTCCCTCTGGTACAGTTTCACCCACTTCTCGTTTCAAAAGTTGTAATAGGTGGTGCAAGCGTTCTTGTACCCGCCGTCTTCCACAAATGACTAAAAAAGATTCTGTTTGCTGTAACCGCTGATTAATTTTTGGTAAAAGCGTATGGCTCAGTGTTGGAGAAGCTGCCATCTCTGCCGCGTAAATTGACACCAACTCAACATCAGCGAGAACTGTTGCTTGGTAAATGTTTAAAGATGTCAAACTAGAGCCAAAAACCATTCCTGCCGTTGCCAATCCTATCAGCACTTCTTCACCCGTTTCACAGTAGGTACTGAGTTTGACTAAACCCTGAGAAACATACAAAATTACTAATGGGTTGAGGGGAATAGTTTCTCCTTTAGAATATTTATCTACGGGACGATTATTGAAGAGGTCGCTGTCATTCTTGACTACTGCTGATTCTACTCGTTTACGTTCAGTGATATTACGTACTATCCAGCGTAGAGACGTTGCCTTCCCCTGCGGATTGCGGGTAACTGCCACTGTCAAAGCTGCATCAAAAATTTCACCATGACGTTGTTGCAAGCGTATCAATAGCTCTCTAGCTCTGTTTGATTGTGATAGCTGAATGATTTCGCTGCGAAGGTGCTGACGTTCTTCTAGAGGGACGAAGCTAATCATTGATTTGCCCACTAGAAATTGCTTTGAAACATTGAGTAACTTAGCTACGGTCAAGTTAGCTTCTTGAATGATTCCTTCTGTATTAGTCACTAAATAGCCGTCGGGCGCAAAGTCGAATAAATCTTGATAGTGTTTGCGTTCTGCTTCTAGCCAATTTCGTGTTTTTACTAGTTCCTCGTTTTGCTGATAAAGTTCCTCTGCCGCTAACTGTACTATTTTCGAGGTGTTATAAAGTTCCTTAAAAGCTTGCGGCAGCAAATCTGGGGAAATCCAAGGTAATACACTAGCAGTTTGGTATAAATCTGCTAAACGCTTGTGCAATACTTCTGCGCGCTGGATAAATTTTTCTATATTCACCTTAAATTCCTGCTACTTGCTTGCAGAGGTTGAGCAAAAAAATATACCAAGTAAATCCTTGAAAAAATTGCAGCACTCGTAATTTGGCTGAGTGATAAATTTAACTGGTTGTAAACTGCAATTTTTATTCAATTGAACTTGTCAAATTACATTTATTTTAGGTTTTCGACAATTTATATCCTACAGGCGCTATAAACAAACCAGTTTTGAAATGACACGTGTCGCATTCAACCTGGATACTCAAAAGTAAATTGAATTTAGCAAGTTACAAAGTGTCCATTAAGAACTTGCGCCACTCGGATGTTTTTTAACAAAAAATCAAAGAATAAATTTTACGGGGTTTTGCTAAGTATTACTTCTACCTTTGGTGGTAAAATTCGGTAAACTCAGCTAAATACGAGTGCCAAATCTCCCCATCTAAGATTATGCTAATTTTTGACTAAACTGATAAGCCAGTCAAAATGCTGACTAGCAAAGAAATTAGATAAGATAGCAGACTCGCAAAACCCTACATCTCAACCTTAATTTATGACTATTATTATTGAACCCGCTTTGTCATTCCCCCAATGAATGATTTAGTGCTAATGATAATTGTTTCCATTTTCCTTAAGAATAACTGATAAGACTGTCGCCAACTTCCATCACAAGAATCAAGCAACTACTACTAAAGACATAGAATCTAAGTTAAGTTTGTTTGTGATTCTGAATACGTTGTCTATTAATAAAATTCCCCACTTCTTTGAGAAGTTGGGAATCTAAGCCTTTCGATTTTCAAATTCATTATGGAAATATCTGGCACAGGTAAAGATTAAAACTAGTGAGAACAAGCAATAGTGGGACTAATATATCTAATAATTGCAAAGATAGATATTAATAAGTTAAAAATATTTGTATAGAGAAGCACGTATTAACTTAATAATTATCCGCCTCTTTAGTTAGAGGATAAATGAAGTAGTAAGCTGGTGTAATTTAACAATGCGTAACAGCTAATCAACGCGCAAGTTATAAGGAGTGATGGGTAAGGTGTCAGTGCTATAAAATCTCATCACTCCTTTTTACTTACATCAGGTTATGAGTAGGGGCGCAAGGGCTTGCGCTCCTACAAATCTAGAAATAATTTGAGATAATTTATTTTTTGCAAGTCCCCTAACGAATGCCATCATTATCAATGGCGCTGTAGCTGTCGCTGGGGAAAAGCCCTAACCAAGGGTCAGAACTAGGAGTTAAAAATAGTTGTCCGTATACTTGTTCATTGAGCGCTTCCACGCTCCTGGTTTGCTTACCTTGCATAAACCATTGATGAATTTGGCTGTGCAGCATATATTCATTTCTGACTGTATCTAGAGCCATTGTGGCTTCAAAATTTTTCACTATTATCGGCAAATTATCTTCTTGAGTGTTGACAGACTGAGACTTTTTAGCTCTGATTAGAGAAATACTGTTTCGATCTAGCTTGACATCGGCGGCATAGAGTTGAGCAATTTTGTCCCAAACTTTCTGGTCAGTAATTTCAGCTAAGGCGTTTTGATTGCGTTCAGCACTAGACTGGAGAGCAGTTAGCATTGGCGTTTCAACTCTCATTTTAGAAACTGCTAGAGAGCTTGCTATTTCTGCTGTCGGTAGTTGACTGCGATTGCTGGGAATTTCTACCAACTTAGGGGGAGACTGGATACCCAGGCGAGATAAATCTGCAACCCATTGGGCTTGGATAGAATTTAAGCGATCGCTGTGGTATTTTCTTAAATAAGACTCGCGATCGCTTGGTGTAAGTTTACTGTAATTTTTTACTGCTAATTCAGCCTGCTGTAGCTGTTGCAAAAATGCTTTGGGACTATATAACCCTGGAATAGCATCGATTGGCCGACCCGATGCATCCAATATATAATGAATGCTATTGCCTGTAATCGTTCGCTCCAACTTGCGTCCGTCGCCAAAATCAATAGTTACTTTGGGTACAGGGCGCACTGATTGCCAATGCAAAATAAAGCGGTCTTGAAGCAGCTTAGAAATTTCAACATTCGGATACAGCGCTACCCTGAAGAATCTACTATTAGCACAACTCAAATCTTGATCTAGCCTACCCAATAACCGCAGAGATAGAATGGGTTTACCACTGCTTCTAGCAGCAGCTTTGGCTTGTTCTATATCAGTGTACCAATACAAACGAGAGGCGTAACAGTCCCGTTGTTGACAAAGTTCGTCTAAAGCTACCCGAAGTGCAGGGGAAGGTAGAACTGCTCCTGAAGAAGCGGTATTTAACGTATTAGCATGGGATTTAAGAAATACTTGTAACCCTTTTGGGCCCTGTTTCCGAAGTACAGAAACTTCTTGAGATAGCTTGGAGATTTCCGCTACAGGAGTTTGAGCATCAGCTATCTGCAAAAAACCGAAGCTGACTAGGATGAGTGCGAAAGGATATTTGAAGGTTCTAAATTTCATATATCTTCAGATATTTTCAAGAAAAATAGGGGGTGTGAGTAGGGAGCATCCGGTTTTGGCAACAACGAACAGAAACAATTTGGTTGACACTCTTAACATTCCACTGTAAACCAGAAATTTTAATCCTAGCGTTTACAGCAGTTTTGATGTATTTGAACCACACCTGTCTTAGGGGTGCAAGGTGGTATTCGCGGTTATTGGAGTATTGAAAATCGCCTCCATTGGATTAAAGACGTAGTTATGAAGGAGGATGACTCAACAATATGTATGGGTAATGCTCCGGACAATCTCTCAATACTGAGAGCGTAGGCGTAGCCCGCCGTACTGGAGTTTAGACTCAGCCCTGCTGAGTCGTTTTGCATGGCTTAGTCTAAACTCCAGTAAAACAAGAGAGGTCAAATTCTATTGTATACAAACGAGCGATCGCAATAACCAAGCATCTGCCATACACTAAAATTCGTGAGAGAGTTGACCTGGGGAACATCCTAGAGTCAAGATAAAAGGGTTGGATATATTGTCAAAGTACTAAGCACATCCGATATCGCCTGATTTTCTTTCATTTCCCTGCTTTTGGGTTAAAGAGAAAGGCTATGGGCGATACTTATTAAGGTGGCAAAAAACTTAAAAAAGTACGCGCGGATTGCTAAGACGTGCCTGGACGCAGAGGGTTAAGCCGTTGCACCCCGATGAAGCGTCAAGAAATAGCTGATTAAATCAAATTCTAAGCGATTTAATCATATATTTTGTAGCAGATACTTGTGGAAAAGAAAATGCTAGGTGTAAATGTTGTTATGAAAGTTGGCGATCGCGTCCGCGTTAAAGATTCGGTAGTGGTGTATCATCATCCTGAACATCGGAATCAGCCTTTTGACATCAAAGGCACAGAAGGCGATGTAGTAGCTATTGCCACCCAATGGCGAGACAGACCAGTAAGCGCTAATCTGCCGATTGTAGTGCAGTTTAGTAAAAAGTTTAAAGCCCATTTACGTGAAAATGAGTTAGAAATCATCTAAATCACTTATCGGCGGCGAAACCACTGAAAAATATTCAGTTCGCCGCGCATTCTTTTAAGCTCTTGGCGGTTTTGTTCTGCGGTTGTATAATACCAATCACAATAACGCTGAAACTCTGACCGTGACCGAACTTCGTAGTAAAACTGATGGGTTGTTTGGTAAGAGGCAAAAGTTTCCTCAACTTGGGGTTGAGCAACTGGAATAATATAAGGTAAATTTTTTGACATAAAATTCAGAGTAGTAGAGACGTGATTGATCGCGTCTGTTTTGAATTCAGGTAATTACCGCACTTCCTAATTAATAACTCATAACTCATAACCTTAACTTTCTAACAACTGCTAACTTGATTAAAGCCAACCACGTAAGTGATAAACTAAAGAACCAATATACTCTTTTAAAGCGATGGTAAATTGGTGTAAGTTTTCAGTATCAGGTAATAAATTTAGTATAGCAGCTTTGGGAGTACTACCGAGTTCTTGCAACTCACCCTCACTAACTAGAAAGTCTGTGGGTGCAGGAATAGCATTGATTCCTTGACGCTGGAAAATTTGAAGCGATCGCGGTATATGCATTGCCGAAGTTACTAATAATACCTGACGAATGCCACGAGACTCCAAAATTTTGCGGACATTTACAGCATTTTGATAAGTATTGAGAGAGTCAGGTTCTTGAACAATCGCCTCAGCCGGAATACCAATAGATGTGAGTATTGTGGCCATATCTGCTGATTCTGGAGAACCACTTCCACGCCAATCAATGCGCCCCCCGCTCAGAATGATTATAGGCGCTTTTTTCTGGCGATAGAGTTGTGCGGCGTAGATGACGCGATCGCCTGCTTCACTTAAATCGACGGTAGGTCTGGGAGGAAAAGCTGATTTTGTTGCGCCACCCAAAACCACAATCGCTTCTGCATTAGGTATTTGAGCGGGTGGAAGATTTTGCCATTCTAGCGATCGCACTAATGATTTAGCGATCCAAGCATTGCTACAAAATAGCAATAAAGTTAGGGAAAAAGCAATTGCGATCGCAGCAATCCGGGGTCGTTTCCACAAAGTCACTAATGCTACTACCAAGCTTACACAGGCTAATCCTAGTGGATAAAAAAATAATGGCAGTAATTTGGATAGATATAAAAACATATTTATTAGGGCATGGAGAATAGCGCATGGGGCATGGGAAATAGGAGATGAGGGAGTGGGGAAGAATCATGGAAGCAGGGAGCAGAGGAGAAGTTGCAGTAAGTTTTTCCCCCCTGCCCCCCGCACCTCTGCCTCTTTTCAATGCCCAATGCCCAATGCCCAATGCGCTATTCCCAAATTACTACCTTTCCCAAAACTTGAAATTGAAACTACTTCCAGGAGCGCGACGGTAACGGCGACCGGCTTTTCTGATTTGCCGTTTGTTGATCCTTTCATTCGTTGGTTCAACTTCCGTCTCTTCTGATTCTTCAACTTGCAACTGAGTTCTAGTTTCTTCCTTACTTCCCCACCAAGCAGTAATCCAGCCTCCAGCTAAAGCCCCTAATCCACCTAGTAAGATACTCGTGGGTGCGGGATAGCCCAAATATACAAAGCCCAGCATGAAAAATAACCAGTATTTCAATCCTGTATCGACACCATCAGATGAGGCGACAGATGAAGCCTGGGGGCTATTATCAGTTACATTGGTGATCCAGCTTAAGATGAAACCGCCCATGATTCCTAAGAAGATACTCAGGGCTGGTGCGGAGCCAGTCATTATTAATATAAATGTTAAAAATGCCCCAAATAATAGTTGAGACAAGAAGCTGGGAGAAATACTGAAAAGGTCGTTCTTTTTGTCTGCCATAAAATAAAAAACTTATTTAACTAATTACTAATTACTAATTCGTAATTGTTAATTTTCAACTCAATTACGAATTACGAATTACGAATTACGAATTACGAATTATTTTAATTGTGCCTGTTGTGGCTGAGTTGTATCCCAAATCTTTACATAAGGTTGTTCCTCTTCAGTAAAAGGTTCAGCATGTTTGATTTGTGAGGCTAATAAATCGGCGGTGGCATCAGCAATATCACCAGTGCGATTGTTCAAACGCTCTTTTAGAACTTCCAACGGTGCTGTGCATTGGATAATCTGAAGGGGAAGTTGATGTTTTGTAGCTTGGGCGATCGCTTCTTGCCGTAACTGTTGTTTATCATACTTGGCATCCAAAATCACCGAAAAACCTTGTTTAGCCAGGATAATTCCCAATTCCAACAGCCGTGTGTAAGTTTTCTCGGTCATCTCAGGAGTATACAAATCATCGCCACCCCGTTCCCACAAAGAAATTCCCCCTAAATGCTTCCGCACTGCATCTGAACGCAGGTGAATCGCTCCGTGTTGACGGGCTAAAGACCTGGCTGTGGTACTTTTACCAGAACCCGACAACCCCGACATCAAAATTAGTTGTCCCAAGTTTGGTTTAGTGTATTCCCAAGCCTGTTTGTAATAATCAGCGGCGGTTTTTGTCGCTTCTTCCTTTACCGTCGCAGGTACACTCGGATCGTCTAGCAAAAATGATGTCACCTTCGCCCGAACATAAGCCTGACGACTTAAATACAAGGGCAACACCTGTAAGCCTTCCCAGTCTCCAGTTTGCTCTATATAGGCATTCAAAAATGCATTACCTAAGTCTTTACGCTGACGAGCTTCCAAATCCATCACCGTAAACGCCACATCGTACATCACATCGACAAAGCGAAACGGCTCATTAAATTCAATGCAATCGAACAATAAGATTTTATCGTGCCACAGGGCAATATTTCTTAGGTGTAAATCCCCGTGACATTCACGAATATAGTCGTTGTCAATTCTGCTAGCAAATAATTCTGGACGTTCAGCAAAAAAGTTATCTGTATATTGCTTGGTTTCTGTAAATTGCGCCTGAGTCTGAGGGCCACCAATATACTTCTCAGTTTGCTGAGAATTCTCATCAAAAGCAGCCCGAACATTTGGCACTTCGCCAAAAGTGCGAATGTAATCATTCGTCTGTGCTTTGGCATGGTATTGAGCCACAACCCGTCCTAACTCATCTAGACGCGTCTCATTTAACTTACCTGCTTCAAAAAGTGTGCTTAATAGCGACTCTTGAGGAAATTGACGCATCTTCAGCACATATTCTACAGCCTCGGCCGTTTCCCCTAACTGGTATTGCTCTCCCACCAGAGTTATGGGCAAAACTTCTAAATACAATTCACCAGCACCCCGCTGATTTAACCGTAACTCTTCCTGACAAAAATGCTGCCGCTTATCTAAGGTAGAAAAGTCCAAAAAGCCAAAATTCACAGGTTTTTTCAGCTTATAAGCGTAATCCCCAGTTAACAGCACATAAGAAACGTGAGTTTGAATTAGTTGAATAGGTTCTGTTACCGGATGGGGATAAAATCCCGGCTGCAACATTTGCTGAATTAAAGCTGGAAGAGTCGCTTCTGTCATCTCTGTCCTCTGCGCTCTCTGCGCCTCTGCGGTTCAAATACAAAAAAACCAGGAGTTCCCCCCTGGATATCATCAAAAATTATTACACAGTTTACCTAGCCTAGGGAGCTGCTTCAGTTTCAGTTTCTATCCCAGCATCTTCAGCGCTAATTTGTGGTGGCAAAACGCTCACAACAAGTCGTTCTGATTCAGCTAGAGGTGTTACACCTTCAGGAAAGGCTATATCACTAATACTCAAGCTGTCTCCAATTTGCAGATTAGAAACATCGATTTCGATCACATCTGGGATGTTTTCTGGCGCACAACTCACTTGTAATTCCGAGATTACAGTGTCTAACACGCCACCCTCTTGTTTAACACCAACAGCAGTTCCGACAAAACGCAGCCGTACTTCTACAGTGGTGTCTCCGTGGCCAGCAACCGCGAAAAAGCTGAGGTGATAAGGCGTACCTTTGGCTGGATGGATCTGAAGTTCCCGCAGCAAGGTTTTACCGCGCCAAGGTGCATCAGCAATATTCAACTCAATCAAGGTGTTGTTGACGGAAGCTCTTTTGAGCAAACGCTCAACAGTTTTGGCTTCAATGGTCAAAGAAATGGATTCTGTACCCTTATGACCATACAAATTGGCAGGTATCAATCCAGCGCGGCGCAAAGCTCTTGGCTTGCTGCCTTCTGGACGTTTTTGAGATTCGACTGTAATAGCCATAAAAGTTGTCCTTTGTCAGTTGTCAGTTGTCCTTTGTCCTTTGTCATTAATCATTTGCTAATGACCAATGACAAATGACTAATGACTAAATTTACGCACTAAGTAGGGTAGCAGGTGTCCCGTCAGGGTGCAATAAAGCGCGTTTGGGCCCGTGGATTGGGTCTTCTACGATTATGGTTTGATCGCGGCTGGCTCCTAATGAGACGATCGCGATCGGGACTTCCATCAATTCGGCTAAGAATTTGAGATAATCCAATGCTCGTTGTGGCAAGTCTTCTAGGGTGCGGCAGTGAGTTGTTGACACTTGCCACCCTGGTAAGGTTTTGTAGATGGGGCGACATCTAGCAAATAGACGAGAACTTGTGGGGAAGTGTTCGCTGCGTTGACCATCTATGTCATAAGCAACACAAACTTGGATTTCCTCTAATTCATCAAGAACATCCAGTTTGGTGAGCGCCATACAATCCATGCCGTTAATCCTCACGGCATAGCGACCGATGACGGCATCAAACCAGCCACAGCGCCGTTTGCGTCCGGTGGTTGTGCCAAATTCGGCACCGCGATCGCACAATAATTCTCCCAACTCGCCATCTAATTCGGTGGGAAATGGCCCCTCTCCGACACGGGTTGTATAGGCTTTTGACACCCCAATTACCCGGTCAATCATTGTCGGCCCTACCCCAGTACCAACACAAGCTCCACCCGCAACAGGGTTAGAGGAGGTAACATAAGGATAAGTTCCGTGATCTAAGTCTAGGAGCGTACCTTGTGCGCCTTCAAACAAAATATTACGCCGTCGTTGAATCGCATCGGATATTTTCAACGATGTATCAACAACGTGAGGCCGCAAGCGTTCTGCATACCCCAAATACTGCTCAATCACCTCTTGTGGATCTAGAGGCGGCAAGTTGTAAAGCTTTTCTAAAATGACGTTTTTATAATTAATCGTCCACTCCAGCTGCTCGCGCAGCCCATCCGGGTCCATCAAGTCTAAAACCCGAATACCTGTACGTTCAGATTTGTCAGCATAAGTCGGCCCAATGCCCCGACCTGTTGTGCCGATCTTATGGCTTCCCCGTCGTTCTTCAGATGCCTGGTCAATCAATCGATGATAAGGCATTGTTACGTGGGCTGTCTCAGATATCAGCAGGTGGTCAGTGGAAATATTTAACTCTTTTAGTTGGTCGAGTTCTGCGATCAAAATCTGTGGATCGATGACTGTTCCACAGCCGATAATGCAATCGGTATTTGGATACAAAATCCCAGAGGGAATCAAGTGCAGTTTAAAGGTCTGACCTTTAACTACAATCGTGTGTCCAGCATTGACACCCCCTTGGTAACGCACCACAACATCTGCGGAACGGCTGAGTAAGTCAGTTATTTTACCTTTTCCTTCATCGCCCCATTGGGCACCTATGACAATGACGTTAGCCAAGAGCTTATATTAAGAAGTAAAGTTTCCACAAACTATTATTATTAACATATAGCTTGAATCATGTCAAGATAATTGTAGTAAGAGCGTACAGACGTGCGCCTCAACAGCAAATTCCATTGTGGATCTATGATGTCACCCTGTTATGACAGCGATTACCATCAACTTTAATAACGTTATCAAACTTACCAGTGACCAATTTTACCAATTGTGTCGGGATAATCCTGATGTCAAATTTGAGCGCAACGCCAAGGGAGAATTAATTGTAATGCCACCAACAGGGGGAGAAACTGGAAAATGCAATGCCAAACTTACTACTCGATTTGTCTTGTGGAATGAACAAACCCAACTTGGAGAAGTATTCGACTCTTCCACTTGCTTTAAACTTCCCAACGGCCCAGACCGTTCCCCCGATGTATCCTGGATACAGTTAGAAAGATGGAATGCACTCAGCAGCGAACAGCGCGATAAATTTCCTCCCATAGCTCCTGATTTTGTTTTAGAGCTAATGTCTCCATCTGATAGCTTGAGCGAGACGCAAGCCAAGATGGGCGAATATATGGATGCAAAAGTGCGACTTGGTTGGCTAATCGATCGAAAAACACGTTGCGTCGAAATTTATAGACAAGGACAACCAAAAGAAGTATTAGAGTCTCCCACTAGCCTGTCTGGAGAAGATATATTACCTGGTTTTGTTTTGGATTTACGGATAGTGTGGGGTTAATTAAAATTCCAAATCAGAGACGTTGCATTGCAACGTCTCTGCAAATATTATGGATAGGCAAATTACCCGATCCGAATTGTATTGGCGATACTACGGCTCAAAATGAATTTATATTAAAATTTAGCGGATTTCTTTGTGAGTATCATGTATAAATCATCATCCTTAAAAATCCAGATATTTACAACTATAACAGATTGTATTTTGCTACCCGTGTTATCAAAATCCTTAAAATATTCTCAGTATTTGTTTTTAATCCTTAATCTTAACTGATGGAGGGTATCTGCGGCAGAAGGGGCGATCGCATGAGCAAAAAATGGTATCGAGTCCAAAAGCTGAAAGCAATATTCGTCCTAGCATTGGCAGTTGTATTTACTAATGCTGTAGTTTCGTATAGCAACACTGTGAAGCTGATTCACAACCAGCAATGGCTAACATACTCCTATAAAGTTATTACCCAAATTGAAAATATCCAATCTAGACTCAAAGATACTGAAACTGCACAACGTAGTTATTTAATTACAGCAGATGCAGATGATTTACAAACTTATCTTGCAGCTTATCAACAAACAAATAGCAATATTCAGATTTTCAAGAATTTAACTGTTAATAACTGTCAAAAGCAGCAGTGGATTGCTTTACTAGAGCCGAAAATTATCAAGAGACTCAATATTCTCCAACAAGGAATTTACCTCAGAAGAAACCAGGGATTAGAAGCAGTTCGGCAGCAAATCTTATCTGATAATGACAAGCAAGTTGGCAAAGAGATTCAACAACTGATTAACGACTCTTTGAAAGCGAGGAAAAATTTATTACAGCAGGAAATGCAGCAGTCACAAGCAAATTCCCAAAAGGCAATGGTGACATTTTTTATCGCTGCGATTGTGGATTTGGTGCTGGTGGCGCTGCTGTATGATTTGTTGTGGCGTTATATCAGGCAACTTCAGCAGACAGAATTGGCCCTACGCCAAAGCGAAAATCGTTTACGAGCCATGATAGATGCAGAACCAGAATGCATCCAGTTAATTGCCAGGGATGGCACCCTTTTAGAAATTAATGCAGAAGGGGTGGCAATGATGGAAGTGGAAAGTGCTGATATTTTGATTGGTAAACCAGTTGATACTGTGGTTGCGCCAGACTACAAAGCAGCCTTTGCCGACTTGCATGAAAGTGTCTGCCAAGGTAACAAGGGTACTTTGGAGTTTGAAATAGTGGGATTTAAAGGCACTCGCCGCTACATAGAAACTCATGCTGTACCACTACGTAACGAATCTGATGGCACGTTCATCCATTTAGCAGTGACGCGAGATATAACCCAGCAAAAACAGGCAGAACAGAAAATTCGTGAACAAGCGGCGCTATTGGATGTGTCAACTGATGCAATTCTGGTGCGAAATATCCACAACCAAATCCTATTTTGGAATAAAGGTGCCCAGAGTTTATACGGCTGGAAGGCTGAGGAAGCTGTGGGTAAGAATGTTTTACAACTTTTATATAAAGAGATTTCACCACAGCTAGAAGATGCTTACTTAAGGGTGGTGAATACAGGTGAGTGGCGGGGTGAGTTGCATCAACTGACAAGGGAAGGCAAAGTAATTATTGTTGAAAGTCGGTGGACACTGATCCGAGATGATAATGAACAACCCAAATCCATTTTGAGTGTGAACACTGAGATTACTCAGCAGAAACAACTAGAAGCTCAACTTCTGCGATCGCAACGTTTGGAGAGTATCGGCACTCTAGCTGGCGGTATTGCTCACGACCTCAACAACATACTATCGCCAATTTTAATGTCAGTTCAACTGTTGCAGAAGAAATTGCCCGATTCCCAGAGTCAGCAAATACTGCAAACTTTAGAAAATAATGTCAAATGCGGCGCTAATTTGCTTAAACAAGTGTTATCTTTTGCACGGGGTATTGAAAGCAAACGGACAATTGTACAAATTCAGCCTTTGATGGCAGAGATTGAGCAAATTATCGCTCAAACATTCCCCAAATCCATTAGTTGCCAGATAGATATCCCTAAAAATCTCTGGTACGTTCGTGGAGACATAACTCAACTACATCAGGTATTGATAAACTTGGTAATCAACGCCCGCGACGCTATGCCCAATGGCGGTATTCTCAGGATTGCGGCGGAAAATCTGGTGATTGGCGAACATTCTGCCCAGATAAATATTGATGCGAAAGTTGGTTCTTATATTGCGATCGTGGTGACGGATACTGGTATGGGGATGTCGTCAGAAGTCCAGCAACGGATTTTTGAACCATTTTTCACCACCAAAGAGGTAGGCAAAGGTACAGGTTTAGGACTTTCTACGGCGTTGGGTATCATTAAAAATCACGGTGGTTTTGCCAATGTTTACAGTCAAATAGGCAGAGGTACTCAATTTACAGTCTACTTGCCTGCCTCAACATCTAGAGACACACATTCGCTGCCTCAACAATTGGAATCAGTTATAAAAGATGGCTAAATATATCTACCAGAAAATTTGTATACAAGTTTTCATACAGAGGTTTAATTTAAGGTGCGATCGCAGTTGGATTAACGCTCTATTTAAGTTAGAAGTTTAGATAAGATAATCGTCATTTAAATTGCATCATTTTCATGGTAACTAAAAGCTGCAAACCCTCTCCCTTGCTCCCTGCCCCCTGCGATCTCAATGTGCTTTCTTATATGCTTAACAGTTTATATCATCGACTCGTTCGTTTGTAATTATGGGTTCAGTAGCCATAATCGCGAACATATACCTAATCGAGTCTTTTTAAGAATATGCCTTTTGGTATACTTTTGACTATCTATTTTTTCTAACTCCCTAAAAAATGGGCGAACCAGAAGTAATTAAGTCGAAATCTGGCAATTCACTCAAAAATAGTAACGATCGATTTAACCAATTGCTACGTTAACCTTTATGATGACGATAGCAACAAGCAAAAATCGTACCTGTTAAGTCAATGAAATGGATCTTAACAACTGCTCTGATTTTGAGCAGCACTACCCAATATTCACCACAAGTAATAGATCAAACTAAACAACCAGTTACTAATAAACAGCCTGCACAACCAGTTAAAACACCTGTTTCACCTCAACAACCTACTTCTCGACCAGTTTTTATTTTGCCAAAAGCACCTGCTCCATTAAGTCCTGTATCTGGGCGTAGAGCAGGAATGGGTAGTCGAGATAATTGCCCTGCGGTTTCAACCCCACTCACTGCTTTAGTACCATTTCAAGAGAAACAAAAGGTTGGCAAACAGACAAACAATTCAATTGTCGGGACTGTAGAGGGACTAACCACTTTAGAACGACCTACGTTTTGGTTTTACATCCCCTACACTAAGGATTTGTCTAACTCAAGCGCTGAATTTAGCTTACAGGATAGCGCCGAAAATGATGTTTATAGAAATGCGATCGCCCTACCTTCGAAGCCAAGTATAATTGGTATTTCTCTCCCTAGTACTGCTTCATTAGAAGTAGATAAGACATATCGATGGTATTTAAAAGTACGTTGTAGCCAAGATACAGCAAGCATTCCTGTATATGTAGAAGGGGACATTAAAAGAATCAATTTAGATGAGCGTGTTATGCAACAATTAGAAGCCGCAAATGAGCCTCGGGAAAAAATTATAATCTATGCTGAAAAAGGAATTTGGTTTGACGCTTTAAATATGCTAGCCCAAATACGCATTTATAATTCTAATGATGCATATATTGAAAAAGATTGGCAAAGTTTATTGCAATCCATCTATTTGGATAATATTTCTACGATGCCTCTAATAAAATTACCAACCCGCTAATAATTTCATATCCGGTAAAGTATCTATAAGCCTAGATTTCTACAACCAATTACCAACTATAACGTAGGGTGCCCAGTACATCGGACGGTTATATTCAGGAGCTTCAAGTAATTTTAATTGAGCAAAGCGTAAAGCTTCTGCCGTAGTTTTATCACTCATTAACTGGCGGTAAAATTCCTCAATAAATAAAGCTGTAGAGTCATCGCCAATTTGCCATAAAGAGGCTAAAGTACTCCGCGCACCAGCACGCAGGGCAACTCCTGCTAATCCCAAGGCAGCTCGGTTATCTCCTGCGGCTGTTTCGCAAGCACTCAAAACAAGTAATTCAACTGGCTCTGTTCGTTTTTGCTCTCTACTTTTGAGCAAGCTATCTAATTCGCTCACATTGATGCGTCCATCAGCTGCTAAGATAAAAGTGTCTTTTGCTTTAGAGCTAAATTGCCCGTGAGTTGCCAAGTGAACAACTCTAAAAGCTTGAGCGTTGATAGTTTTTGCTAAATTTGTACTAGTAAAATTTTTATCTAATAATGTAGTTGTCGATACGCCTGCTTCCTGAATTAATTTCAGTTCAACTTTAACGTTGGGAAGTGGTGCAAACTTTTCATTTTTGGGTGGTTGCGATAGTCCTCCAGCAAGGGCATTTAATTTTTTCTGTCCTAGAGGTTTGGGAGTAAATAGTTGCAGTCCGGGGCTAATAACTACAGAGTATTTTTGGACTAAATACCCTCTGCCATCATATAATGCAGACATCGGTATATTTCGCAATAACCCGTCTGGAATAAAGACTAGAGTATTAACTTTACTATTTTTAAGGTCTGTTTCAACTGGTTTAATTAACCAGTTATAAAGCTGTTGAGAAACTGCTTTAAATTTATGATCGGCATCGGGTTGGACTATTGTCTTTCGTATTTTTGTAATAACTTGTTCTACTTGCTGACGGTTGACTTGAAAAGTTTTATGAATCAACGGTTGTTTGGGAAGTTTGATGATAATTTCTAAATAGTTATCTAGGATAATCGGGTAAAAAATAGCAGTATTCGGGTTGTCGCGGTCTACTACTTTGTCCAAAACCACAAATTGGTTGCTCAAGCAAGCTTCTCGAAAAAAATTGTCTAGTTCTGCGATTTGCAAGGCTTCTATTCGCTGACGTGCTTTATCTAAATCTGGTTTTTCTTGTCCTTTCTCTTGTAAAATCAACTCTACAGACTGCCGATAAAGGGGTTCTATGCGATCGCGGAAATTCAACTGCACGTCTCGATTAACTCCAACTAAATCGCTGCGAAGAGACTGAAGAGTTGTTACAGCGGCATCATAAGCAGATATGGCTGCTGGGATATTTCCCTGTGCTTTGAGCAAACGTCCTAACTGCCACTCAAGGCGATAAGCTATATCTGAGGCATTAATTTTTTCAGCCATAAATAAGGCTTGCTGCGTCAAATCCTGTGCTTCTTGCAATTGTTGGTTCTGCTCGTAAACTTCTCCCAAGCTGCCCAGTGCATAAGATTGGGCACGTTCATCGCCGATTATTTTGGCTTGCTGAACGCTAGTTGCCAGAATCTCTGCAATATCTTTTTTGTTACCAATTGTGGCCAAAGTCTGAGCAAAATTGATCCGTGCATAAATACCAGCTTGATTGGTAGGCAGATTCGGGACTTGAGATTGGATTGTGGGTATTAATGATTTTGCTTCAGTGATGCGTTCGTTTTCGACAAGCAAACTCAGCTGATTAATCAGGGCTTGAACCTTGGTGAGAGGGTTTGGTCCAATTTTGGCAGCATTTTCATAATGAGCGATCGCATCTTTAATATTACTTAGCGACCTAGCAGTATTACCGAGGCTAAATTCCGTCAAACTAATTTCTAGAGGCAGTTGCAGACGTTGAGCGATTTCTAAGCTTTGTTGTAAGTTTTTCTGGGATAACTCAAGTTCGCCTAATTGTTGTAAGACATTGCCAAGCGATCGCAAAGCTGTTACTTTTACAGGTGAGTCAGGTTGGGAAATTAATTGTTGGGATACTTCATTCAATATATCTAAGCTACGGCGGTAAAAACCAGCAACTCGTAGGGCTTGTGCTTGGTTAATCCGGCTGCGTGTTACTCCAGCATTGTCATCTAATTTCTTCCAGATTTGCTCTGCTTGTTGTGATGTTTTCACAGATGCATCAGTTTGTCCATCTGCTAATTGCAATTCGCCCTGAATATTTAGAGTTTGTGCCAGAATTTCTAACAATTCAGATTTGGGATTATTGACATTTAACTTTTGATTTATCTCATCCCAGCCAAGCAAATTTAAGCTATTGTCAATAGTTGCATAAGCTTCTTTCCAGGAGCCGAGTTGCTGGTATACAAGGCAGAGGTTAGTCAGCGCTGCGGCTTGTGCGAGGTTATTGCTTTCTCGTTGATAGATACGGACAGCTTGTTGTAGAACATTTACTGCTTCAGTAAAGCGCCCAGTTTGATAAAGTGCTTCTCCTTGCTCAAGAAGTTGCTGTGGTGTTGTGGCTGGGGGTTTATTGGTTTGAATGTGAAACCCGTTTGGTGAATTTGTCTGGATTTGTTTAGCAAATGTACTAGGGATAATAGTCAGGAAAACAGCAAGGGTAAATAGGACTACGGGAGTTACCGCAAATCTAATTACTCGCTTTGGCAGCTGAAGTTTTGCCATATTTCACACCTCCCTGAGATACAGGACAGGAAGCAGGTGTTTGCCAAGGGCTGTGGGGGTTGAGTTGAGGAACTTGTGCTACTAGTTCTATGTTTCCATTGCGATCGATTACCCAGCCAGAAGCTTCCACAATTGGAGTTGTAGCAGCAATGGGAGTAGTTGAAACTGCTGTTGGTTGTGGCACAGGCGTTGTGTTTGCCTTTTCTGCGTTTGGCCTTAATCTCACCCACGCAGACACAGTACTTGAATCTTGTAATAGTTCAGTGGGACTCATGGGTAGTCCGCCGCGTCCTGTTGCCACAAATGTATTTTGGAATTGCCGAGTTCCAGGTGTGCAGGCATTGGAAATTTGCCTAGAAGCATCAACTAGATTAACTGGGAGTTCGACTAAGCCGCGAGTGGGGTCTACATCAGGTGTAGTGATTTGCACATTACCGCTCAACTCGCGAGTTGCTCCGGTAGCGGTGATGTCATTTGTGTTTAGGGAAGCTATATCCCGAAACTGAATGCCAAAGATACCTTTAGTATTGATTCTGACATTACCGCCATGAAAGTCATCAGAGTTGGCAGTGATATCGCTGTTTTCAAAGGCGGCAAGAATATTGGTATTGATGTTAATATCGCCACCGATGACATTTTCTCCTATGGCGTTAGTCGTGATATTGCTGCCACGACCTAGTAATAATAAATCTTTCACTTGCAGGGTGATAGTTGCCTGTAGTTGATTGGGGTCAGTGTTGATGCTGCGCGTGTTAGCGCTTACGATGCCATTGTCCAAACGGATGGAGCGAGCAAAGATATTTACATTACCAGCATTGCCACTTCCTGCACTGTTTACAGTTACTTTACCACTATCTTGGACATTCAACTGCCCAGTAGTAATCGTAATCTTTCCCCCCTGACCAGTGGAATTCTCTACCGTACTGGCAAACGCACCACTTGCAGGCTCTGGAAGCTCAAATTTATCCTTACTGAATTGGGCAAGACGACTATTATATTTGGGATCGCTGCCAGAAAAGATGATTTGGTCAGTCACATTCAAGGTTATGTTACCAGCCTTACCATTGCTTGTGCTGTAAGTAATCAATTGTCCACCGTTAAATGCTTCTAAAGTATTGGCATTAACGATGATGTTACCTCCATCGCCTTTTCCTCTGGTGCTAGTAGACATAACAGCACCATTTGTTACTAACAGCGCCCTAGTGCTGATGTCGATGTTGCCACCATTGCCTTTTGCCTCAGGCATTAGCACATTGCTAAAGATAGCACTGGACAGTCCATTACTACCTACCCCATTGATAAAGACATTATCGTGAGCATTTATTTTCACATTACCTGCATTTCCTATTCCTGCGGTGGTGGTAACTAGTTGAGTACCATTCTGAAGAGAAAGGGATGCAGTCGTGATGTTGATATCACCACCCTTGCCAGAAGCGCCTTGGCTCAATACATCAGTAAATATAGCGCTGCTCTGATCCTTAAAACTACCATTTAAGGAGACGGCATCTCTTGCTTGAATCATGACATTGCCAGCATTTCCCTTACCCGTACTGATGTCAAGAATTTGTGCCCCATTTGTTAGAGAAAGTGTCCTAGTGGTGATGTTGATATCACCTGCATTGCCCTGAGCTTCTTCCGTTCCCGCACTGCTCACTATGGCACTGATTTTTTCTCTAGCAAAACCATCAAGCAACACGAGATCGCGGGCATTGATATTCATATTACCTGCATCCCCTTTACCAAAGGTGCTATTATTGAGTCGAGCGCCATTTGTCAAAGAAAGCGACCCAGTAGTGATTTTTATATCACCACCCTTGCCAGAAGCGCCTTCATTGACTAGGCTGAAGACTCCACTGGTAATACCATCCTTACTTACTCCATTAAAGGAGACGGTATCATGGGCATCGATATTCACATTACCTGCATCCGCTTTACTTAAGGTGCTAGCATCGAGTCGAGCGCCATTTATTAAAGAAAGCGACCTAGTGGTGATGTTGATATTACCACCCTTACCTACTGCTTGAGGTTGCACTAAATTTCCAATTTGGCTTCCACTCCTCAGGTTAATTGACTCAGTAGCGTTAATTGTAATATCTCCCGCCTGACTGCTAGCTGACCCCAAACCTTGCCCTATACCAGCCTGAAAAAAACTCCTTCCCGTCATCTCTAAATTTCGGGCGTTAACTGCAATACTCCCACCATCAGCTTCTACATGTACACCAGAATTATTAGCTAAAGAAACATCCGATCGCGTACTTTCAGCAGGAAAGCCCAAGCGAAAGTTGTTATCATCTATCTGAAGCGCTACAGTTCCGCTTGATGTCAATCCTCCCAACTCGACTCGACCACCATAAGCATTCAGTATCCCACCATCCATGTTGACATTGCCGCCTACTAGCAGCAAACTCTTTCCATCTGGAACTCGTAAACCAATTGAACTATTTTGAATCGGGGAAGCCGCAATTTGATTGAATAATAAGGCATTTGGATTTACTGTTAACAAGGGTGAAGGTGCTTCTGGATTCGAGGCGCTGAAAAATCCCAAATTGCCAAACCCAATGGCATTGGCTGTTGTGGCGACAAACGAACCCCCGATCTTCAAACTAGCATTTTTACCAAAAATAATCCCATTGGGATTAATTAGAAACAGATTGGCTCTGCCGTTAGATTTGATGAAACCATCAATATTAGAATTTAACTTACCTGTTACTCGTGTCAGGATGTTCTGAATATCCAGTGCATTATTGAAGAAAGCAGTACTGCCATTAGGAACAGAGAACTCCCCAAAGCTGTGAAACAGATTATCCCCTCTTGTGGTTCCACCCTCAATAATCCTGGTATTGCCCTCTAATTTCACATTGGAATTATTTGGCAGAGTGCCGTCTGGGGTGATTTGGGCAACTGAGATATTTGCATAAAAGGCGATGAACCCACTTCCAATGGCAATTCCTAGACCTTGTAACCAGTCCAAAGGCGCACTTCTAGCAGACATTGCACTCTCCTATAGAAAAGAAAATTTAGCTTGGAAGCCTCAATCCAGAGTGTAAGTATCAGGTTAATCAACTTATGCATAAGAGAGGATATTAGCAATTTGGCGTTACTAAATCAAGTAAATAAACTAGATCAAACGCATTTAAAGTATAAGAATCCTTCAATAGCAAGGGTTTGAGCGTTTGATAGTTGAGGCTATTTTTTCAACAAGATCCCTATGCAGCAAGGCTTTCACAAATTACGCGCGTTTGCCCTGATGAATAAACCAATCTCACTGCTACCAATTAAAAATCAGAAGGCAAAGCGAAAAAACTTCTGATTCTCAGCCGTGAATAAAATTAACTCACTGCTACCAATTAAGAATCAGAAGGCAAAGCGAAAAACCTCTGATTCTCAGCCGTGAATAAAATCAACTCACTGCTACCAATTAAGAATCAGGAGGCAAAGCTAAAAAATTTCTGATTCTCAGCCGTGAATAAAATCAACTCACTGCTACCAATTAAGAATCAGGAGGCAAAGCTAAAAAATTTCTGATTCTCAGCCGTGAATAAAATCAACTCACTGCTACCAATTAAGAATCAGGAGGCAAAGCTAAAAAATTTCTGATTCTCAGCCGTGAATAAAATCAACTCACTGCTACCAATTAAGAATCAGGAGGAAAAGCTAAAAAACCTCTGATTCCTAACAGTGAATAAAATCAACTCACTGCTACCAATTAAGAATCAGGAGGAAAAGCTAAAAAACCTCTGATTCCTAACAGTGAATAAAATCAACTCACTGCTACCAATTAAGAATCAGGAGGAAAAGCTAAAAAACCTCTGATTCCTAACAGTGAATAAAATTAACTCACTGCTACCAATTAAGAATCAGGAGGCAAAGCTAAAAAACCTCTGAATATCATTTAACAGTTTCAAGGAGAAAGTCATGTCTAATACTTCTAGTTCCCTCATGAAAAAGAAATTCTTACTAACACTCAGCGCAACAGTTATTGGTGGTTCTGCTATTTTTGGCTTTGCTAACCTGGCTTTAGCTGGAGATGTTAGTGCGGGCCCTATCTGGAGCAATGAACACGCAAAACAAGTATGCCCTCAAGTTTGTAGTTCAGTCGGTTTGAAATGGGACGGGAACTGGTATACAAACGTCCCAGGCAAAAATTCTGTTTGTAGTTGTGTAAGTAAGTAAAGCTTTAACCCAAAAGTGTTTTAGCTAACATTGCACTATTGAGGTAGTTGAGAATACTTCCTAACCTCTGATAAATCCATAACCACCCGCTTGGGGCGGTTATGGATTTTTTTAAGCAATCGACTCAAAAAATACACTCTTCAACTTTACTCAAATATTCAAAGGGAAAATTATGTTAATGAATTTCATCAAGGATTTAAAACATCAATCATCGCGATTTTCAGGAGCGTTGTCATTGATTTTTCTAGTTTCTGTTGTTGGGTTAATTCTGTTAGGTTTAGGATGGAAGAACTATTCAATGCCTACGCCATCTGAAAGTTATCAACCAGTAGATTCACAATTGGAAGCCAAGGTTTTGCAAGTCATTCGCAAGCATCCAGAAGTGGTTTTGGAGTCTGTTTCTGCATACCAACTGAAAAAACAGGAACAACAACAGAAAATACAAATGGCTTTTTTACAAAAAATGAAAGCTAATCCTAAATCAGTGATTGGCGAATCCCCAGCTACTGGTGCTCATGAGCAAAAAATTGTGCTGATAAATTTCTCTGACTTTCAATGTCCTTATTGTGTAAAGGCGCATCAAACAGTTAAGCAATTTATGGCAATACATCAAGATAAAGTCACGTTGGTGTACAAGCATCTGCCTTTGACCTCAATTCACCCAGAAGCCATGTCCGCTGCAAAAGCGTCTTGGGCAGCGAGTCAACAAGGAAAATTCTGGGAGTTCCATGATGCGCTTTTTCAAAACCAAGACAAGTTAAGCGAATCTCTCTATGTTACAACTGCCAAAACCCTGAAATTGGATCTGAAGCGGTTTAACCAGGATCGTAACAGCAGTGCTGCTATTGCTGCTATTAAGAAAGATATTGAATTGGCACAACAGATTGGAGTTGATAGTACTCCTATGCTTGCGATGAATGGAGAACCTCTAAACGGAGACATTCAACTTGCTAGTTTGGAAGCGCTTCTGATTAAAGTCCGCAGCAAGTAATGAGACCTTAAAAAGGAGATACAATTGCCACTATTGATTACTCTTGACTGCAAACTAAAAAAACGAGTTGCAAACCAATATTCAACAAGCTAGGTTACAACTAATTCAAACCGTTCCGCAAATTAATGCAATAGATAGTCAAATTCGATCTGAAAGCGATCGCGCTCAAGCAGTTCTCAATCCCAGCAATGCAGAGGTAGCAATGGCGACTGAGCTTATTGCTCAAGAAAAAGCCTCTGGGGAAGTGAATAAAGCATCCTTAGAAAGAGAACTTCAAGTACTTCTCAAACAGAAAATTGAAACGGAAAAACAATTAGAGCGCGATACTAGCGAATTCAAGCAAGCTGAAATTGACCTAAAGCAAACTACTATTACCGCTACAGCAGACGGGATTATTTCCAAGCTCAATTTGAGAAACCCCGGTCAAACTCTCCGGGCTGGGGAGGAAGTTGTCCAAATTGTTCCTAGTCATGCACCTTTAGTTATCAAAGCAGCTGTCGGTTCTGAGGAAAAAGGTAAGATAAAAGTCGGTCAAAAGGTGCAAATGCGAGTTAGTGCTTGTCCTTATCCTGATTACGGTACTCTCAATGGCGTTGTCAAAGCGATTTCCCCGGATGCTGTTAGGTCGCAAAAAAACGATGCTGATGCTGATACGAACTCTATTCCAAAAGCAACTGCTGTAGGTGCTTTTTACGAAGTCACAATTGAACCAGAGAACCTTGCTTTAGGTCGCAGTACAAAGAAATGTCAAATTCAATTGGGTATGGATGGCAGAGTTGATATTATTACCCGCGAAGAAACTGTACTACAATTTGTGCTTCGCAAGGCGAGGTTAATGACAGATTTTTGAGATCGTCAATCGCCAAATTGACGTTGTTTTTCAGTTATAAAGGAAAATTTTATTCAACTAAGGGTTGTGAAATAGTGAAAAATTCCTGACGGCGTTGAATCAACACTACAACAACACCGCCTGCAACCACGGCAAAGGCAGAAGGAATAAATGGCAACCATAGCCCTTGTTTTAAAAGAGCGATCGCACAAACTCCATATAATATGACAACTGTCACAAAGATAGCGCATCTCTTATCTAAGAGCGATCGCACCCACCAAATAATCAGACTCCCAGCTACAGACCAACCGCATATCCAAAGAATATCGCCCCAGTAAGGCAAAACCCAAAGAATTGGACGTTTGTCTAAAACTGCACTCAAAACTTGGCTAACCATTTGTGCTTGTATAAATACCCCTGATATTTCTTGGTAATCTTGTTGTGCAGTACTGTAGGGAGTTGACCAAGTATCGCTGACTGTATTAGCTGTCACTCCAACGATAACTACCTTATCTTTAAATGATTTACGATCGAATTTATTACTCAATACATCATCAAGGGAAACTCTCTGATAATCTGTATTACGGTAATTGACAAGTATTTGATTTCCGCCTAAATCAACTCCTTGTTGATAGGCACCACTGCGACTAGGTTTTAAGCGTTTAAATACTTTAGAGCCAAACTGTACATAATCTTCATTGAATTTAGGTTTAATATTTTCATAAGATAAGTAACGAGTAACTAATTGCAACGAGAGCGAATAAGGCGTTGTACAAGTCGAAGAAGGCTCTTGTGCCATCATCAAAATTTGCCGACGGACGATACCATCTGGGTCTTTAATTGCATCAGTAAAACCCTGACGTTCTACAGGTACGTCTTTCGGAGGTTTAACACCTTGGGGATCGTATTTACTATCGCGGCTTTTGCAGACAACAACAACGTTCTCTTTATTAAGTTCAGTCGGAAGTTGTATTAGATTTGATTTGTTTGGGGGGTCAGCGAAGTCTCTATAAATATCCAGTCCAACAACTCGCGGTTGATACTTTTGTAATTTGTCGAGCAATTTAGCTAACGTACTATCCGAAATGGATTTTAGTCCTTTGGTCATGTCTTGTCGTGATTGAATATCTTTTTCAGTAATTTCTACAATTATCAACCTTGGATCTGGATCTTCCTTGAGTCCCAGCCGTAGCATTCGATCGAAAGTTTGCAGTTCGATTTTCTCAAAGACTCCCAAGTATCTCAAACCTACCGTTGAAACAGCCACCAGAAAAGTACTAAGTAGTACATTCCAAAATTTAGATTTTGATGTCGCAATTTTACCTTTTTTCGAAACTTTACTCACAAATTTAGTATTATCAAAATTGCCACGCAGTTCTTGCCACGTAGTAGGAACAGTTATAGGATTTTGACAGATAACTGGCAACCAACTGGCACAAGGAAATTCATTTTCCAGTCCTTGAAGTCTTTCTCGCGCTTCTCGCACAGCCAAGTAAAATGGTTTGCTATCTGCAAAGGCAGTAAGGAAGTTTTTTAAAAATTCCTGTGCGATTAAATCTGGCACTCCTTCCCGCATGACAATCATTTGGGGAATGTTTAAATCAGCTAAATTTCGTCCTAAACCAATTCCGTCACAAGAATTGAAAATTGCTAGTTTCAAACCGCGTCTAATTGCTGCCTTAAGTCCATTTTTCAACTGCAAAATTGTTAAACTTTCTGTTTGATTGATGCAGATTTCCCCAATCTCTCCGTCAGCAAGACTATTGCTATGTCCGGCAAAAAATAGAATATCCCAATCCTGTTTCCATAAATACTCATCAAGTGTTTGCCGTGTTGGTTCTATAAGAAATGTGGTTTTGGCATCTGTTAAACCTTGTAACAAAGAGGCGTCTTTTTCAATATCAATACCAACTCTATTGCCTAAAATTGCTAAAATTTTGACTTGACCTGTAGGAGATTTTTGTAATAGCTGAGGAGATTCATACTCATGATTGCTCAAAGCTAATTCCGCTTTCGGGTAATCTTCAAAAAAAAGCCACAGATGCCAAGGCAAGCGATGCAGTAGAACTATATTTGTTTCAATAATTACTCTAATTTCATCATTACGACTGAGTAGAGTTCGTAACTGCCGTTCAATATTCTGAAATGATTCAAATTTTAACCAAGCATTGATATTGGCTTGTAGCTGTTGACACACTTCATCGAAGTCATTGACAGAAATATTGGTTATGTCTTGCGAATGTACTTTTATCCGTTGATTGTTACGATCCAGGCGTTGATGAACTGCTGCGTAGAGTAACTGCCATCTGCGGTAAAGTTCGCTTAGTTCTGGGGCTGGCGGTAGACTCCCTGTTAATTTCACGGGTACAAATTGGTTATGACACCAAAGTTGAGCCGTGACAACAGGAAATCCTTGATTTAAATCTCCTCCCAAGAAGCTGAAGACAACTAGCTTACTCATAAGTTAAGTGGACTTTGCCATTCGTGATTAACTAATGACTAATCAACAAAGAGCATTCTACTTATGCAAAAATTCCAAAGGAAAGTGTAGTCATTATACAGCCGCCGCAAAAGAGATCGCATCAATCTTGTATAAAAATACATCACCAGAGGCATTAAAAACTTTTGAAGGTATCGAAAAAATAGTGCGTAGTTTACCGCCGTAGGCAGCGCTCTTTGCTTAAGCATTTCAGCCCTCAAATCGCCTTTTTTTATCGAATAAACTACGGGTAAAAGCAAAGGACGGACTACTTATATCTCAGTACAGTTCAGTTAAGGATGCTCCCAATCAACACCAATTTGACACTGCTGGCTCCTAATAACTAAATTATGAAGTTTTCTGTTATTTGATAATTATTCAGATCGATCTGGATGCTGAAACATTCTCCCACTTCCCCATCAAAGAGTTTCAACTGCACATAAATATCTTGAGTTCTTGCTTGTACTTGTTGAAGTATTTCCCCTCGATCTGAAAGTAAAACTAGCTTGATATTAGCAGGTAGGGAAGGTTGATTACAAGCTGGATGTAGCTGCACGCGAATCCTAACTTGTTGGTTAGCTTCTGGTATTAAGGCAACTAATAAAACAACTTTTTGAGCCTCTATTTCTATTCCCCAGTCAATCAGTTTGGCGCGTTTGATAGCGGTAGCATTTAACCCGGAAGAAGTGCGGAAATTAAAAGCTAGGCTACTGGAGTTTGGCTCAAAAAAAGTCTCTATAGCTTGCCAAGAAGCATCGTAAATCTTCTCCAGCCAACGACTGAGATTCACTTGTACTTGTGAAAATTGCGTAGGCGCAGCCTGTTGTAGAAATTGTAGCCTTTCTTGGTACAAACGCTGTCGCCACTGCTCATTCTCTAGTAGCACTCCCCAAGTTGTAAATGGCACTGCAAGTCTAGAAAATGTTACAGAGGGATTACCTAACCGTTGCACAAGATTTTCTGCTTCAACACTCGATAATTCTGGTAGTGGAGCGATCGCAGCTTTCATCTCCTCTGTTCCACAAAATTGGTAGGTCATCCAAAAAGCATTAAGGTCTTTAATTAAGTGCCCTGCATCTATACAATAAGTCCTATCTACTCGATCATAGTCTGCTAGTAATTTAAGTTTTTGATGGGTTATGTAGCCCCAAATTCTTACCCACTCGCCATCTGGTGTGACTTGCACTGCTAAATAATAGTCTGCTGCCCAACTAGGAATGTCTACCCATTCTTGAGGAACTTCTAACTCACTATCATCAATTGCCTCGCTGGGAATTAAAACGACTCGCTTTTGGTTTAACAAAATTGCTGTGCCATTGACAAATTCCCAAAAAGCAGGAATACCAGGGGAACTGTGCCAGATACTTGCTTCTGGAACATATTCAGCTTTTACCCAATTCAAAAACCCATGAAGGCAAATTTGATTTATGTAAGCACGCCAGCGACTGCTAGGTGTGGCGTACATTTGGCTTTCTTGCCAAGAACTTATTTGTAATGATGGTGATATTTCTAACAATAGTTCTTGCGGATCTGTAAAAGCGGAAGTCATTTTTACTACCTCATCCTTCATAATCTCAGCGAGATTCCCCATACTTAACTTTCAACCATTCTTCCAAAGCGGTACTCATATCATTAACTAGGTTGGAAGTAACAGAAATATTAAGCGTATCTTGACTCCATTGGATCAATGCTGAAAGCATTGATTTTCTGGCTTTGAGCAGTCGGCGAGAAACAGTAGGCTGACTAATTTGTAGGTGTTCTACAATCTGTGGCTGAGTTAACCCCTGTTGGTAGTAAAGTTTAAGTATTTCCTGAGTTTTTACCTCAAGAGTTTGTAATTTTTGTAACAAAAAACCTTCAATCTGAGATTGTTGATTTTGTTGGTTTTGAACATCCTCTTGGGCTATCATCTCTGCAATTAATGAGTCAGAAGATGGATCTGGCAAATCAAAAGTTGTTGTGGAGTCATCTTCTGATATCACTGCATTTAGAGAACTAACAGGTGGATACAGATAACCACGCACGTACACAGATGTCTGGGTTAGCCACTGTTCCATTTTCTCTCTCGTGCATTGTGGAGTAGGTTGAGTTAACTGATTTTGGCGTTCGCGGTTGTAGAGGTTGACAATAGCTTCCCAAAGTTGGGGTTCTGGTTCTGGTAATGACTTTGTGCCACCTGGTTGGTTTTGAACATACAGTTCTTTGAAACAAGTCCAGGCGAGTCGATATTGGGCAATTAGAATCGGTGATAATCCAGCTTGAGCAAGAGCTTCTAATAACTGCTTTTTGCTTACTTTGCGTAACAATGCCCAATTTGTGCAAATATCAGCTTCTTTGCGTTGGCGTAAAATATCTTTTAGCCGACTGGGAACTGCCATACTAGCATAGGTTTTTAAGCTAGAGCATTTTTCTAGATTAAAATTTTTGAGAATTGTTTCAATTTCAGCATTTGCCATTTGAAAATAATCTGCGAGGCTATGTTGACTATTTGTAAACTTGGCAATTGTTTTTTTAGCAGCCCAATAATTTGGTTCCTGTAAATAAGCAGATAAATGCATTCTAGCAAGGCTATTAGATTGCTCTCGCCAGCACTTGTACCAATGTAACGCCCAAAAATTTTCTGAGTTAGGGACGAATGGTGAAGACTCCAAGCAATTTTGAATATTTCGATGCAGTTTGATATCAATCAACCATTTGCTGAATCTGTCTCCTTCCAACTCAACGAAGGTTGAGAACATCTCGATAATTTTTTGACGAGGACGCATAAGCAGTTAAAAATTTAAATTTATTCGAACTTAAGCAACTATCAAAGCCGCAGATACCTCTGTGGACAATTGCAAGATACTGGTTTGCTAATTTGCAATTCAGTTGTACGTCCATACGCTCTATTTGAGTTAGAAGTATAGGTATATCATCGACTCCTTCGTTTGTAATTATGGGTTCAGTAGCCATAATTGCGAACGTATACCTAATTGAGTCTTTTTGGGAATATGCCCTTTGGTATACTTTTGACTATCTACTTTTCATAAATCCCTAAAAAATGGGCTAATCGGGAATAATTAAAGTTAATTGCTTATTTTTCAGCTTAAAGTATTTTAATTAAATCGACTAAATCAACTGTTTTGATCTAACCGCAAGTGAGTTTAAATGTGAGAAAAATCAAACTACTGGCTTTGATATTAATTAGTTTGGCAATGGTGTTGTGGTTGAATTTGCGTTTTTCAACACCTTCAATACCTACTATTGCGGCTTCACCACCAAAAACTATCCGCTACTTAGAGCGCACTTTGCCCCAAAGCATCGCTCACATCGTGTTGATTCCAGCTAATAGCAAATTTTTGGTGACTCCTGCACTATCACAGAAGGTAGGCACTGTAGAGGAATTTGCCCAAAAGCATCAAGCTGTGGCTATTTTGAACGCAGGCTTTTTTGACCCAGCCAACCAAAAAACTACATCTTATGTTGTCCGACAAGGAAAGTTGATAGCCGATCCCAAGGAAAACGAGCGCCTGGTGAACAATCCCAACTTAAAATCTTATTTGGGTCAAATATTCAATCGCACAGAATTCCGTCGCTACTCATGTGGGCAAACTACCCGCTATTCCATTGCTCTACACAGTCAGTCACCACCAGCAGGTTGTCAGTTAGTTGATGCTATAGGTGCTGGCCCACGCCTATTACCGGAACTCACCTTGGAAAAAGAGGGTTTTGTGGACAACGCTAATAAACGAGATGCCCTTGGCAGCAATCAACCCAATGCCAGAACTGCTGTAGGTATCACCCGTGATGGCAGCGTTATTTTAGTTATGGTGGCTCAAAAACCCTCAGCTTCGGCAAACTCTGGAATATCTTTGCCAGTATTAGCTGACTTGATGAAAACTCTTGGTGCCGATCAAGCGATGAATCTGGATGGGGGAAGTTCATCTTCGCTTTATTACAATGGGAAAACCTTTTACGGGAAGGTTGATTTGGAGGGAAATTCTATCAAGCGTCCTGTGAAGTCGGTTTTGCTGGTTCAGGAAAAGTAGGGGTTGTGGGAATTGATCGGACACAGCGATCGGAAATTGCCATATCAAGAGTAATTCCTAGTTGAGCTATACCTACCTACTGGTAGATTTTTGCCATATCAGCAATTCCCGAATCCGAATTGAGTCACAATGGTAATAGGCAATCATTAAAGGTGCTGTTATGCTTCGTCTAACCCAAATTATTCGGAACTTGTTCCTTCGTATTGAAGGCTTGTTTGGTATTTTATTCCAAAGTATTTCTAATTTTTTCGGAAATTTATTTGGTTTTTTTGGCAAGCTTTTCGGATTCTCTCAGTCTGGTTATTTCTTGGAATCCGATGGGGCGCAAGACGTAAAACAAGCTTCAGCTAAACAGCCAATTGAAACGAATCGGGATAACATTGCTAAAATTCCTGCCACTAACCGCCGTCGTTCTAATGCCAAACTTGACGACTACTACCTAAACATGGCTCGTGATGTGAAAAAGAACTAACAAAAGCCATAAATTAGATTTTTATCTCAGAATTTTATCAATTACTGTTCTCTATGCTAGTGGTCTGTCCTATTAGTTATGATGGGTGAATGAGTTTGTAGTAAGGACTTTATTTAGTCCTGGATTTTTAAGTACTGAAGTGCTTAGTACAAACTCATTATATTTAATGGGACAAGCCACTAGGTAGTGTAAGGTTGCGAAAATCATCCAGCCATAATTAACAGATTTGTATGTGCGTAGGCATCACACCTTTAACAAAAATTTTGTCCAGTTGGAGGCTGGACAATAGCTAGGAATATTTTTGAGATTGAATATTTACTTGATTTTTAACTTACCAAATCAACTAAAGCGTTGCTTTGGAAGCGGACTATAGATGAAACTGAGCAACCGCGATAATTCTCAGAGGTAAATACTGATAGTGTGATATTAGCTTGACCTGGATCTAAAATGCGTTTTACCTTGCAGGTTTGCATTTTATTGTTGCAGTAAGCAATAATCCGATCGCCAGCCTTGACTTCCAACGCTTGAATTTTCAATTAATACCAACCTTGCCAGGAATTTGCTTTGTTAAAGGAAAAATATATTGCTATATATGACTCGTTTGACAATAGCAATGTTCTTTTAGTGTAGCACAAAAATTAAGGATATCAATGCTATCAATTTAATATTGGTAATGTCAAGTTTATTCATACTGCAAATACTAGTGCAAAAGGTAGGAGACAGAAATTTATCTGTTGCTCTCAACCCTATCTAATTGCAAGCCACCAAATCGTTTGCCCAGTTTCTTGGTCGGAGTATTTGTTGAAATTCAGATGGAGGGAAACCTCTACTCCAAAGAAGTTGGAGCTAAATTTTTTTGATGACAGATTTTTCTCGCGATGTTTTTGTTACAATCATTGAAATTTTTACCTAAAAATACCACTATGGCTTTATACGCTGAATTACATAGACATCTAGGCGGCTCGGTCGTACCACGAGTTTTATGGCGATATTTCGAGCGACATTCTTCGGAGTTAATTTCCCGCTTTGCTGACTATTCAGATTTTGAAGATTTTTATACCCGCCCACGTAACACTCTAGATGAGTATCTAGAATTACACACCTTGGTAGAAAGCGTGCAAACTGTGGAGACTTTGCCTTACTTTATCTATCGCTTGGTGCGGGGTGCTTACATATTTGAAAATTTGGCTTACCTGGAACTGCGCTACACTCCTTATTTGCGGACACCTGAATATCTGAGTCAATCCGAAAGAATTGATAAGATGGCAGAAATTGTGCGAGTAGTAGGGCTTGCCAGCCACCAGCCCGAATATCCGATTGTTACTAGCCAAATTCTCTGTATGCACACACGCCTACCTTATGAGGTGAACAAGGCGATTGTGGATTTGGCGGCGCAAAATAAACAGTATGTCTGTGCAGTAGATGTAGCAGGAGGTGATAGTTATTACGCCGATCGCTTAGAAGAATGGATTAGCTTATATGATTATGCGCGATCGCAGGGTGTTAACACCACGGGACATCTATATGAAACCACCGCTGGTTGTTATCCAGAACTGTTACCATATTTGATGCGGATTGGTCACGGCATTCAAATTCCCCTACTATATCCAGAGCTACTTAATGATGTGGCTAGACGCGGACAATGTTTGGAGGTTTGCCCAACAACTTACCTAAAAACTGGAACCTTGCAAGATATACGTCAACTCAAATTAGTTTTTGACCGTTGTCTTGATGCTGGAGTTGATATCGCTATCTGTACTGATAATGCTGGATTGCACAATGTGCGTCTACCGTTTGAGTATGAGAATCTCTTGACTTACAACATTATTAGTTTTGAACAACTACAAGCTTGTCAAGATGCAGCTTTCCGTCATGCTTTTGCTTGGCCTTACAGTCAACGTCCTGCATCACTGTTGAACGGTTTACTCAAACCTGAACCACCGAAAATTTTGTCTATGAGAGATACTAATTAACGAATCGCCTAAAGATATTCATAAAGTAAGGTGATTTAATGTTAATTAATGTTGCAATTACTAATTTTTTCTGATGCGAGAGAAAAAGTTGTAATACACAATAGATATCCTGCAAAATTAATGTTTTATAAATTAAACCACAGATGCACACAGATAATTTATCAGTGTTTATTTGTGGTTATTTTGTTGCTGAGAAAGGATTCTTGCTATAAGTCGTATATAGCGTGCCCCCAGAAGCTATAAACTATAATTTATGGCATCTACTATTCAAGCTCTACCAACAGAAGTCGTATATCTCATTACAGCTGGTGAGGTAATCGACTCTTTAGCTTCTGTGGTGCGGGAATTGGTAGAAAATTCCCTAGACGCAGGTGCAACGCGAATTGTAATTTCTCTGTGGCCACAGCAATGGCGAATTCGTGTGGCAGATAATGGTTGTGGAATGAACCTAGATGATTTGCAACAAGCAGCTACAGCCCACAGCACTAGTAAAATTCGCTCTAGTGCCGATTTGTGGAAAATTAACAGTTTAGGGTTTCGTGGTGAGGCGTTGCACAGTTTAACGACTCTGGCAGAGTTGGAAATTTTGAGTCGTCCTCTGGGGGGAAATTTAGGATGGCGGATAATTTATGGCGATGGTGGGAAAGTTGTACAAGTTGAAGCAACTGCGATCGCACCTGGTACAGTAGTTACAGTTTCTCATCTTTTTGGTAATTGCTCATCTCGTCGTCAGGGATTACCCACAACAGCACAGCAAATGAAAGCCGTGCAAGCCACAATTCACCAAGTCGCCCTGTGTCATCCCCAAGTCACCTGGCAGATTTGGCAAAATGACCGTCAATGGTTCACCATCTCTCCGGCTAGAACAACTGGGCAACTACTACCGCAGATTTTACCCCAAGTGCGACAAGGTGACTTGCAAGAAGTCAAACTCGAAATACCCAACCCTGCCAACTCTTGTACAGACGCGATGAATCGCGTCTCTCCTCACTCCTCACTCAATTTAGTGGTAGGATTACCCGATCGCTGTCATCGTCATCGTCCAGATTGGGTACGTGTAGCAATTAACGGCAGGATGGTGAAGACCCCGGAACTAGAACAAACGATATTATCAGCATTTCATAGAACATTACCACGCGATCGCTATCCAATTTGTTTCTTACATCTTGCCATTTCCCCCGATCAAATTAACTGGAATCGCAATCCAGCAAAAACAGAAATTTATCTCAACGAAATCATTTATTGGCAAGAGCAAATTACCCAAGCTATTAACCAAGCACTCAGCATTTCTTCTAACAATCTCAAAGAAGCTGTCCATACAACACGAGTTAGTAAATTACTCAAAGCCGCAGAAGCTAAAGGTGGTTACAATTTCAATCCTCAAAATCCCAAACCTTGTACAGACGCGATTAATCGCGTCTCTCCTAACTCTTTAAAAGCTGTCGCTCAAGTTAGCAACACTTATATTGTGGCGGAACATTCAGGTGGGATGTGGTTAGTAGAAC
Source organism: Nostoc sp. JL31 (assembly GCF_017114965.1). Classification (NCBI taxonomy): domain Bacteria; kingdom Bacillati; phylum Cyanobacteriota; class Cyanophyceae; order Nostocales; family Nostocaceae; genus Nostoc; species Nostoc sp. JL31. The sequence continues at coordinate 789 of NZ_JABXKO010000085.1, read as the reverse complement.
AGCACATTGCCCATGAGCGAGTTTTATATGAGCAATTATGCGATGATTGGCAACTTCTACCCGTCGAACCGCCAATAATTCTTTATCAATTATCGCCAGCGCAAGTATTGCAATTGCAACGCATCGGTTTAGAAATAGAACCTTTTGGCGAACAACTTTGGGCTGTCCGTAATATCCCCGCACCTTTGCAGCAGCGAGACGACTGTGCAGAAGCAATTTTAGAACTTAGTTGGGGAGGCGATTTACAAACAGCCCAAGTAGCTGTCGCCTGTCGCAGTGCCATTCGTAACGGTACACCGATGAATCAACAAGAAATGCAGACACTTTTAGATAATTGGCAACGCACTCGCAACCCTCGCACCTGTCCCCACGGACGGCCAATTTATTTATCTTTAGAAGAATCAGCTTTAGCCCGGTTTTTCCGGCGTAATTGGGTAATCGGTAAAAGTCATGGAATTTGATGTTTTCAGTAATGCCAAGACTAGACCTCTTGCATGTTGTACATTAACTAATTATTTGTCACAAGCATGAACTGCGGCGCTACAATGACTTTGTTTTTGAGCAAGGGCGATCGCGTGACCCAGTTTTCACAGTAGAAGACGTGGAAGCAGTTATCAATAACCCTGAGTTTTTCAAGCGGGGACGCTACTACTTTGATGGGGTTTGGGGTCAGGCGGCGCGGGGTGCTGAGGGTCAACAGGTAATTCTACAAGAACCTATCCCACTAATAATATTTTGTTAATCCAGATATGAATTGTAGCAAGGTCAATGAATGCGTCAAAGTAAACT
>NZ_JABXKO010000070.1:0-30693 GCF_017114965.1 Nostoc sp. JL31 | reverse complement strand
GTTACGCCCTGCTCTTCATTAGGTCATTTTTCTAGGCTCTGTTTCATCATAGGAAGTTAGCCCAATTACTTGGAAAGATTTATCATCGATAGCAACCCAGTAATTGAGTTGGGTAATTCCACTGTTTGAAAACCATTGAGCATATTTATCTCGATATAAACTTGCCACTAGCGATGAACTATCACTACTATTACTCACGCCTGGGAAAACTTCCTCTCTTAAGTGAATTGCTTGCTCCAAGGTTGCTATCGATAATGATTCAATGTACATAGCACTAGTCACTCAAGCTTAAAGTAACCATATCTATATCTAGGCTACTATCTCAATTAATCTGTAAATTTTTTGGTGAGCAAGCAGACTTAAATGGGAACCATCATTGCTGCCATTCTCCCTCTTCATCCCGAAGGACTAATTCTACCCTAGTTTTCATACCTAATTTGCTTTTCCTCTTTCAATTTGTTTTTCTTAGTTGAGGATGGCACCAAATCGAAACGAAATACGAGCAAGTCCTGAATCTGAATGCTGTTTTCGTAGCTTGGTTGAGGTAAATACCAAAAGTCAGTCCTGGCGCACATGATCCATCCGAAATCCGCACTTTTGATAAAAAGCAATGTTGGCGATACTTGAATTAGACGTGCCGACGAGTATCTGTCTCTTACCGCGTTGCCTCGCCTCTTTAATCAACCAAGCTACGAACTCTTTACCTAATCCCTGCCTTTGAAAGTCACAGGCTATACCAAGTTCCATAATTTCGCAGGGGTCGCTGCGCCATTTCATCGTTGCTGCACCAACCAAGTGTTCGCTGTCGTCCATGCAATATACAGCATCGACGAGGTTAGCAAGCCCCCGTCGCAGCGCACGCTCCGATTGTTCTGCCAACAGTAGTATTGGAATTAGCGCCTCAAGTTCGTCGTCACGAGCTTGTCGAATAGCGATCGCCATTCATATTCCCCTTTAATCACAATTTATTTAGGACTTACGCAACTGGCACAAGTGATAGTGGCAGTTGCATAAGTCTTATTATAAAAGTGAAATATTTTCTATCTGCTTACTCTGGAAGGTTCAACCCACTCATCCCAAGAGCTATCGTAGCCATCATAAGTAATTTTATAAAGATCGTTACTAACTTCTAAAACCTGCCCTGGATACCATTTTCCCTTCCACAAAATTCTCACTGCATCTCCAGCTTGAAATGATGCCCGAAAGCGTGCAGTACCAACCCATTCATTCCAGGAACTATCATAACCATCGTAGGTAATATAGCATTTCTCATCATTAACTTTAAGTACCGTTGCTGGATACCATCTTTCCTTCCAAAGAACCTCAGCCTTTTGTCCTACAGAACAGGGTGAAGCAGCAAAAGCACTGGGAATTAATGTTCCTACCCAAGTTGCCATGAATATAGCGCCAAACAATACTTTATTTTTCATGATTCTTTCTAACCTCAAACAGTAAAACCAAATTTTGATGATGATTTCTGGAAATCTACTTCAAAATTTGCAACTAACTGTTACTATTTTCGTGGGATTTGTTTCGCAATCGCCTCAGCAAAAATTAGGAATTTCTGCTGCCAAATGTGAAGATAGCACCGCAGGATTCCGCATTTAAAAATAACAGTAGTTACTGATTTTACAAATTTGATATCAATGGATAGTAGTGGTTATACCAAAGCTGAATTCCACACGTTATTCATTAGATATCTTGCAAAAATAATTCCCTAACAGCCCACCTCATAATCCTCTCCCTTTACTAAAGCTACAATGTACACACAAGTCGAATTACCCCCTTAATCCCCCCTTGTTAAGGGGGGAAACAAGAAATCTAGTTCCCTCCCCTTTATAAGGGAAGGGTTAGGGTGGGGTTGTTATTGTTTATTTTTTAATTCCCCTTTCTAAATCTAATTTCATAAAGTCCTAGCAAACTTGCTGCTACTAGCAAAGGTAAGAAATAATAGACTCCCCGATAAGCTAACATTGAACCCAAAACTGCCGCCGCCGAAACTTTTGAGGAGATAATCAGCAAAATTATAGTTTCAAATACTCCCAAACCACCGGGGACATTACTGACAACACCTGCAAACATCGCTAGTAAATAAATGCCCAAAAAGTCTAAATATGACAAAGATATATTGCTAGGAAGTAAAATATAAAGAACTGCAGCCGCAAGAATCCAGTCAAAACTAGAAATTGCTATTTGAGCCAGAGATATTTTCAAAGAAGGAAATCGAAATTCATCTCCACGAATTATTAATGGTTGTTTAATAAAAATACTTCCTAGTAAATAAACCGCAACTAATAGTAGAAAAATTACGCCGATGGGACGCACAGTAGCAAAAGGTAAATGTAATTGAGTAGGAATCTTCAGGGGGTTGATGAGGAACAATAAACCTGCAACGGCAAACATCCCCAACCAAAAAGTGAAATTGGCGAAAGCAATTACTTGAGCGATCGCAACTGCTGAAACTCCCCAAGTTGAGTAAAATCGATAACGGATAGCACTGCCAGTCAGCAAAGCAAAACCGATGGTATTACTAAATGCAGAGCTAATAAAGTTAGTGAAAGCTATCTTATTCCAACTTAGGGAGCGATTAATGTAGTTAAAACCTAAGATATCGTACCCAATCATCACTACATAGCCCAAAGCTGTCAGCCAAATTGCCCAGCTTAAGCGACTTTTGGGAATAGCAGCTAGAGAGTTGAGGATATCACGATAATTATACTGACGTAATTCGTTAGCGATCGCCCACAGGGAGAGCAGCAGCAGCAACAAGCCAAACAAAGAACTGAAATTGAGTCGCAGCTTTTTAAGCATCATGAAGAAACTCATCCTAAGTCTTGACTTTTAATTTACAACCAGTCGTAAAGTTTCCATCTTGTTGACACAGCGTTGACATACCGTTTGCATAAGCTTTTGAAGGCAAGCAACGACTAACTACCCCATGCCCAATGCCTTTCAAAGATGAACTACAAACAATCTAAAATTCTCTTGTTATTTTCAGTATTAACCCTCGTTGGCTGTAATTTCTCCCAAGGTGTCGTCGCAAAATCACCGCAACAGCAGGATTTACAAACAAAGCCTTCCATTCTTCCAACCCAGCGCAATACTAGCAACTCAGCGACTCTCCTAACCTATAAAATTGAAACTTACGATAGTCAAGCAATGGGTGCAAGTCGCACTTATGGCGTTTCTTTACCTCCTGGCTATGAGCAAAACCCAAAACAAAGGTATCCTGTAATCTTTCTCCTCCACGGTGGACATGGTAATCCCAGTGATTGGTTTATTCAGAATAAGGGACAAGCTCTCAAGACTGTAGAACAACTTTATACTACAGGTAAGTTGCCACCCAGCATCATCATTACACCAGATGGCAATGACAAACGTGGCTCTAGTCCCTACCGAGATCCCGAATATATCGATGGACCTAACGGTAAAGTCTCTACAGCCGTAGGCGATGAGTTAGTAAAAGTTATCCAAAGCCGTTATCGTACAATCAATAATCCCGATTTTTGGGCGATAGGTGGTTTATCTTCTGGTGGTTGGGGAGCAATCAATGTGGGATTACACAACCTAGATCGTTTCTCGATTTTATTTAGTCATAGTGGTTATTTTCAAGATAAAAGTGGCCCAGCCAATAGCCCAATATCTTATATCAAAACCATTCCCCTACAAGCTCAAAAAAAGTTGAAAATATACCTAGATTCTGGTACATCAGATACTGATGAGATCGCGGAAGCAGAGCGATTTAGCAAAGTACTAAACAATCTGAAAATTTATAATTCATTTCGTCAGTTCCCTGGCAGTCACACTTGGCAATACTGGCGGAAACATTTAGCAAATTCATTGACATTTGTCGGCGAACAATTTCGAGCTTCTGAAACAGCAAACATGGCTGATAATTTAAATATTAATCAAAAAAAGTAATTGAAATCATTAAAAATCCCTACGATCAATAATACTACTTTGCAAAACAGTTGATATTTAAACATTAATGTGAAAAACTTTACTGCAATTTTTCAGCAGATTAATTATAGTAAGTTCTAACGGAGGTGATTTTTTTACCTTTAAAATAGTATGAAGATTTATAAACTGTTAATTGGCTTAGTAGGAGCGATCGCACTCTTCACTGGCGCAGGTTATTATTATGTATTCATCTTAGGTGCGCCACAACTAGACCCACCCAAAAAAACGGCAAATACTGGGCTAAAGTTTCAATTAGCAACCTTCAACTCCCAAGCGATGGGTGCAGTCCGTAACTACGGCGTGATTTTGCCCCCTAGCTATAGCAAAAATCCGCAAAAGCGCTACCCTGTGATATTCTTACTGCATGGTGGTCATGATGATGCTCGTGCTTATGCTGATAAATACGCACTCTTAAATGTATTGCATGAACTTTATCAAAGTGGAAAATTACCGCCATCGATTGTGATTACCCCTGATGGTAATGATAATCGCGGTTCTAGTCCTTTATACGACCCCAATTACTTTGATGGGCCGAATGGCAAAGTGGGCACTTTGATTGGTTCAGAATTAGTACAAGTTGTCAAGTCGCGCTACCGCACTTTGAAAGAACCCCAATTTTGGGCGCTAGGAGGTTTATCTTCTGGAGGATGGGGGGCATTTAATATCGGATTACGCTATCTCAATAACTTCCAGATTTTGTTTAGCCACAGTGGTTACTTTACAGATGACAGCGGTTCACAAAATAGTCCTCAACAAATTGTGCAACAGCTAACAGTTCAAGATAGGAAGCGATTGCGTGTTTACCTAGATGCTGGTTTGAACGATACTAATTTGCTAGCTTCCACCAAAGCCTTCAACGAAACCTTAAATAAATTAGGCATTGCTCACGTATTTTATGCATTTCCCGGAGGTCATGGTTTGTCTGGTGCTAATGTAGGTTGGAACTACTTCCACAAACATCTCAAAGATTCCCTCTCTTATGTCGGAGAACAGTTTAAACAATTAGGAGTTAAGAGTTAAGAGTTTTAACGCCAAAACAAATGACCAATACAACTCTTGGAGAGGCTGCGCCAACGGCTACGCGGTAGTTGAGCGCAGTCGAAACTCAGTACAAATGACCAATGACAAATGACCAATGACAAATAATTTAAAAACTAAGATTGGACTTTGGAGTGCAGTTTTTCTAACAGGTTTAGTCGGAGTAGTAAATTTATTATCAGCAGTGACACCTAACCTGTATGGGCGGACTCACTGGTTAAAGGAATTTTTACCGTTTGAAATTCGCGCCAGCGGTCACATATTCGCAGCATTGACTGGGTTTGTTTTATTAACACTCGCTACTAATTTATTACGCCGGAAAAGAATAGCCTGGTTATTGACCATTGCTTTACTAGTAATTTCTATTTGCAGCCACTTGCTGAAGGGACTGGACTATGAAGAAAGTCTACTCTCTGGAGTTTTGCTAGTGCAATTAATTTTGATGCGCCATTTTTTCACGGCGCAATCAGACCGTCCTTCCATTGCACGGGGAGTCAGAGTGCTGATAGGCGCTTTATTATTTACCCTGGCATACGGAACTATTGGATTTTACTTGTTAGACGGCAAATTTTCAGAAAATTTTAATTGGCGGGAAGCGATAGTTCAGACTTTGGCGATGTTCTTCACCGAGGATAATTGGGGACTGCAACCAAAGAGTCGATTTGGAGAATTTTTTGCTAATTCTATCTATATTATTGCCGCAGGTACTATTACTTATGCAATAGTAATGCTGTTGCAACCTGTATTTTGGCGCAATCTAACAACTACAAATGAGCAACGAAGAGTTAAAGAAATTGTCGAGCAATATGGATGTTCTTCTTTAGCTGCGCTTACACTTTTAAATGATAAAAGTTATTATTTCAGTCCTTCGGGTAATAGTGTAATTGCTTATGTTCCCAAAGGACGGGGTGCGATCGCATTAGGAGATCCCATCGGCCCCATTGAAGACCGCAAAGAGACAATTATTGCTTTCCAGCAGTTTTGCCAGCGTAACGACTGGTATCCTGGCTTTTACCAAACTATGCCTGATGATGTAGAGCTTTACAAGTCATTGGGGTTTAAGGTACTCAAGATTGGAGAGGAAGCGATCGTTGACTTAAAAAGTTTTACGTTACAAGGTAAAGCCGGTAAAAACTTTAGACCATCAATTAGTCGTTTAACTAAGCTAGGATACCAAATTGACTTTTACCAACCACCCATCGCCAATGATTTATTGCACCGACTCAAATCTGTAAGTGATGAATGGTTGAAAATGGTACAAGGTTCAGAAAAACAATTTTCTTTGGGTTGGTTTGACGAAGCTTACCTGCGAGAGTGCGAGATTGCTGTGGTGCATAATCCTGAAGGTCAGATTAGCGCCTTTGCCAACATTATCCGGGAGTATCAACTTAACGAAGCGACTATTGACCTGATGCGACATCGCTCATCTCTTGAAAATGGCACAATGGACTTTCTATTTATTTCCCTGCTCCAGCATTTTAAAGAGAATGGCTACGACAGCTTTAATTTCGGTCTTTCTGCGCTTGCTGGAGTTGGAGATAACCCGGAATCACGCCGCTTGGAGAAAGTATTGCACTATCTTTACGAGCATTTGAATCGTTTCTACAACTTCAAGGGACTGCACGCCTACAAAGACAAGTTCCGCCCCCGTTGGGAACCGCGTTACTTGGTTTACCCCAGTTTAGCTGCCTTACCAGATGTAGTTGTAGCATTGATTCGCGCAGATTCAGGCGATCGCCTCTTCGATTATTTTAAACCCGGAGCCTAAATGTGCGCTCAAAAAATTCGCAATGATTTTGACTGAATTGCCCTATACCATAACACCTCATTGCACAACGATATCTACTAGGGACTACGCCGACACAACTTGGTATTTTTATGATACAATTGTACTATAAAAGTATGAATGTCTGATAAGTATGCAACGCGAAGTACAGTTTTGCCTAAGTTCGTAGCGAATAGACTCAAACAAACTTTGCGCTCCTCTGCGTTTAAACTTAAACCCTCAATTATCCACGAATTTACCAAACTGTGTACAAAGCTTGGTAATCAAATCATTATGTGTTTTTACTTGAAATTAGTACGGTTATAAAAGCTTATTGTGGAATATTAATAGACTTCAATAACCGTTGCTATAAAAGATTATTGACCTTTATATGGAAGGTGGCAATATGACAAAGAATCAGATTTCTCTAGTAGAACTAATCAAAATTTTTGCCGAATATCGCAACAATATTATCGTCAACATCAAACACCTACAAGAACATTATCAAAGAACAGGTGTTAAGCGTATTAGAGGTGTTAGAAACGAAAATGGAGAACTGTTACAACCTTGGTTAACAACAGAATATATAGATAATGCTGAGTATGTTGGTATGGGCGAGTTTCAGTTTAGCCGCAACGCTGCTACTATCAATATGCTTGTTAAACGTAGAGTTAAACTTGCCAAATTTGAAGATCAAACTCCTACTATTGAAATAGCAGGCTTGTTAGTAAATGACCTCAATACCTTTAATAATTACACGATTGTAAGTGACGGCAAAATCAATGTAAAGTCCTTACAGGTCAAAATTAGTAGTAAAAAATTCTTTGATTTACTCAAACAAAAAGGCATACTGGATGCAGAAGAATTTGACTTTCGGGCAGAATATACGATTCAGTTAGATAACTTGCCACTTGTAGCTGCTAATAGTCGTTACAGCAGTATTGATGGACTATTCGATGAACTGGCAGAAATTAAAGTACTGACTAGTATTATTTGCGCTCACTTAAAAAGAGAATCAGATGTATTTATCGAGGCGCAGTTAGATGAGTTTAAAAAGCACTATCTATCTAAGAATACTTACATCAACTTTCCTACAACCAATGAATACACTGACATCAACGAAGCTTTAGCTAATGGTACTCTTGACTCAAAGTTGAGTTATAAAATCGATATTGGTAGTCAATATATTCTGAACCTGAGTAAGTTACCTTCTGCTAACAAGTTTCTCAATAGAATGTATCGTTTTTATGACAAAGAAACTGGAGAAATTATCATTAAGCCAAGTTTCGAGATGGCATTTAATCGGAATCTCGCTGTTAGGCACAGATTACTTTCATCACGTACCAAGATTACAAAAGTTGACGAATTGATGAAACCAATTTTTGATGATTTTCTTGGGCTTGAGCAAAATGGTATTGTTGGAGATATTCTTAAAAAAGTTGGTGCTGATAGTTTGGCGCAGTTATTGCAGGACAAACAAGCTGGTAAGCAGATAAACAAAGAAGAAATGGTTGCAGCTTTAACAGTCGCAAATAAAAAGTTAGAACAATATGCAGAAAATATCTACCAAGATAAAATATCTCCCTTAGTATTTTACATTGGTTCTACTGGACTATTGCCAGATCAAATGGAAGCCAAAGCCATGACTGCTGATGAAGCTGCTGCTAAATACCCAAATTTGCAATTTTCTAAAGATGAGCAAGAAGGTACTTTTTTTGCAGTTGGTGGTAGTATTATCAGCATTTATACCAAGACTGAATATTACAGCAAAACGGTAGCTATCCTAAATCAATTTTGATTTGATCCAAAAAATCCCCGACTTCTTTGAGAAGTCGGGGATCCATGGCTTACAATTATCACAAAGAAAAGAGGATTAGTATTATTAATCTCAGTTGATTTAATAACTTAAAAAAACATTTCATAACACTTGAAGTATTTTAAAACTTGGTAGGAACTACCTATTTATTTTATTTTTTAGTATATAAAAATTTAATTCCTGAGTTAGTGATTTAATTAAAGGTATAAAAAACTACCGAAAAAATAATAAATAACAGCATCTATAGTTTTATGTTTCTTGACTCAAAACAGAGTCGCTATTGTCTTGTTATTTGGGTATATCACTTTGCAAAGTTAATTTTATTACCTGATATAGCAATAGATTTACTAATAATCTTTAAGAAAATTACGCAGAAATCAGCTTCAATGAGACAATCTGACCTAATCTTCTCAACCTAAAGGAAGACATGAACGATCGCACAAAGGCTCTCCAGGCTCTCGCCGCTGAACGTTGGCGGGTATCCTTGATTCTGACTGGAGCCATGATGTTTATTTACTTTGGCTTTATCCTATTAATCGCGTTCAATAAGCCCCTGCTGGGGTCATTAGTAGTTCCTGGTCTGAGCCTGGGAATTTTACTAGGGGCGCTGGTAATTATCTCAGCATGGGTATTAATTTTTATCTACGTGCGTTGGGCAAATAGTAGTTACGACGACCAAATCGCAAGGCTGAAACGCAAATGAAGAGTGCTGAGTTAAAAGTGCTGTTAGCGGGGCATTTAGCCCGTGCTGAGTAGTATTTGACTCACTCAGCACTGAGTAAGGCGAATTAGCTATTAGCAATTTCTAGTCCCAAATTCAAAAATACTAAACCAAAAAAGCATGAATAGTGTGTGGTTCAATCTGCCACTGGCGGCGGATATTACCAGTCTTGGTCACTTTAACCCGTTAGCGATCGCTTTCTTTCTTCTGTTTGTTGTAAGTTCTTTAGGCATTACCTATTGGGCGGCAAAGCTTACTAAAAATACGGCACAGTTCTATACAGCTGGTGGTAAAATCAGCGGTTTCCAAAATGGGCTGGCCCTAGCAGGAGACTTCATGAGTGCAGCTAGCTTTTTAGGTATCGCTGGGCTGGTGGCACTCAACGGCTTTGACGGCTTAATTTATTCTATCGGCTTCCTGGTGGGCTGGCCGATTGTTATGTTCCTAATTGCCGAACCACTACGTAATTTAGGTAAATACACTTTTGCCGATGTAGTGGCTTTTCGCTTGCAGCAAAAACCTGTACGTATTGCATCTGCAATTGGAACGCTAGTAGTAATTAGCTTTTACTTAATTGCCCAGATGGTAGGTGCTGGGGAATTAATCAAACTACTGTTTGGCTTTGATTATGAATTAGCTGTGGTCATCGTCGGTTGTGTGATGATGGCTTATGTGATTTTTGGCGGGATGATTGCCACCACTTGGGTACAAATTATCAAAGCAGTTTTGTTGCTCGGCGGAACTGTCTTACTAGCTATCTTGGTACTAGCACGATTTGGCTTTAACCCGATCGCTCTTTTCGCTGCTGCATCTGAAAAGTATACAGGTGTATTAGCTCCAGGCAAACTGGTTTCCGATCCCTTTGATGCGATTTCTTTGGGGATGTCGTTGATGTTCGGCACTGCTGGACTACCACACATTCTGATGCGTTTCTATACAGTACCCGACGCCAAAGCAGCGCGGCTCTCTGTTACTTATGCCACAGCTATTATTGGCGTTTTTTATCTCCTTACCTTTATTCTGGGCTTTGGAGCTATGGTGTTAGTAGGTCAAGATGCCATCAAGCAAATTGGTACTGGTGGTAATATGGCTGCGCCGATGTTGGCAGAATTTCTTGGCGGTGATGCTTTCTTAGGTTTTATTGCCGCTGTTTCTTTTGCAACGATTTTGGCGGTTGTTGCTGGGTTGACACTTTCAGGTGCAGCTGCATTGTCCCACGATTTGTGGGTGAACGTGGTGCGCTCTGGCCATGCTGACGAGTCAGAACAATTGAAGGTGGCTCGTGGTGCGACAATGCTTTTGGGATTAGTGGCAATATTTCTGGGTATCTTGTTTAAAGGACAAAACGTAGCTTATATGGTAGGTTTAGCATTTGCGATCGCTGCGAGTGCAAACTTCCCAGCGTTGCTCTTATCCATGCTGTGGCGACGCTTCACAACCAATGGTGCAGTTGCAAGTATGTTAGTAGGAACTGTCTCCTCTTTAGTGCTGATTTATTTGTCACCTACTATTCAAGTAACGATTCTCAAGCACGCTTCTGCACCCTTTCCCCTAAAAAATCCTGGATTAATAAGCATCCCACTGGCGTTTATTGTGGCGATTGTCGTTTCACTATTGAGTACTGAACAGCTGGCACAGGAAAAATTTGCGGAAGTTGAGGATCGCATTCACATTGGTTCTGGGATGTGATTTTGTCATTTGTCATTTGTCATTTGTCATTGGGTAAAGAGGTAGAGGTGCAGGGAAAAGTATACAGAGGAGAGGAATTTCCCCCTGCTCCTCTGCTCCTCTGTTCCCCTGCTCCCTGCCCCTCTGCTACTGCCCAAGTTCTTTGATGTTATTCATCACTTGTTGGTATAAGTCGTTGTTACCTTGACTTTGAAAAATGTTTGCTGCTTGTTGTAAGTCCTTGAGCGCCCCCTGTTTGTCTCCATTGGTGGCGCGGGCATTTCCTCGGTTATTGTAGGCAGGGGCAAAGTTACGATTGAGGCTAATGGCTTGATTGTAATCTGCGATCGCACCCTTGGGATCTCCATTGGCAGCACGGGCATTTCCTCGATTATTATAAGCGATCGCATATTTGGGGTTAAGCAGAATCGCTTGATCAAGATCGTCTATTGCCCCTTTTTTGTCTCCATTGGTGGCGCGGGCATTTCCTCGGTTATTGTAGGCTTCGGCATAGTTGGGATTGAGGCGAATTGCTTCACTGTAATCTTTAACTGCTTCTCTGTTGTTTCCCAGTGAGGCGCGGGCATTCCCCAAGTTATTGTGGGCTTCGGCGTCGTTAGGATTGATGCGGAGTGCTTGATTGTAATCTGCGATCGCTTTTTCCTTGTCTCCCAAATCAAAATAGGCTAATCCTCGCGCGTTGTAGGCAGCGCCATACTGAGAATTTTGACTAATTGCCTTACTATAAGAAGTGATCGCAGCTTGCAAGTCGCCGTTTAAATGCTGATTCTTTCCCTGAAGATAAAATTCCCCACCTCTGGATGTTGTAGCTGAACGACGGCTAGGTTGACTAACTCCTATTTCTGTCACCAATACATTGTCATTCTTACTACAAGAAATACTGCTAATTGCAGTCAATGTAGTAAAAATAGCTATGGTAAATAAAGTATTTACCCTTGTTCGCTTTTGCCCAAATAAACGCCGTCTCATAAGTTAATATAAACTGCCATCATACCTGAACGGAATTAGTACCAAAATCTAGATTTTAATTCTTTAACTCAATAACTATTCTAATTTTTGATAGGCCTTTAAAGTTAATTGACAATTTTCCCTAATATTTTATATATTTATCAGAGAAAAAAGCAGGAAATAATTATTAAGTTTCAATATTTCTTCTTCACAATAACTCTATAAACTCTGACATTTGTAGCCTGATGAACAATTTACTCATCCTCAGCTTCACTCTCTTGAGTTTTGGAAATTAGCCGCCAAGACGTATTTTTGTCAATATCTACAGACAATTGTTCCAGATTTTTTCCTAAATCCTTTTGGAGCTTCTGAGTTAGTGTGATTGAAAAATCTAAATTAATACCTTGAGTTTGTGCTATCTTTGCCAATTCTGTAAATGCAGCTTTGACTGTTGTACGCTCATAACTAGTCAGCTTATAATTAGAAGTTTCAGATATATTTTGAGCTTGCATAGCTTTTTTCATACGTTCTTGCAAATGCTCAAATTCTGAATTCAACGACTTCCATTGCTGTTCAAGTTCCGAGTATCTAGTACTTAGTGATATTAAATCTTCCGTTGCAGGTTCGGGGCTGGCTTGGGCTTGTAAGCCTAACAAGTTTAGGTGAATTTGAGCAAGATAAATGCAGTCTAGGTAAGCATACTCTATCTGTTCTTCAGTCAGAGGGCGTTTTCCCCAATCACTTTTTTGTTCTTGTTTATCGATATTATTAAAGCTACAAAGTGCTGTCGCTATTGTCTTGAGTTGGTAGTTAGGTAATGGCAAAAGATAGTAGGGAATTTTTTTGGCCATTTCCAAAGTGCAAGTAATATTTTTGGCTTTCTTGCTACCGAGAAATTTTAGATCGTAACTGGCATTGTGAAAAACTTTTTCAATGGCAGAATCTATCATAATTTGGTCAATAAATTCAGCTATAATAGTAGGCTGATCTAAGACATCTAAAAGATAGACGCGATCGCCACTCATATCTTGAGGATTATCTAATACCTGAATCAGCGATAATCGGGGATTACGACTTTTATAGTCAGCGACTTCTGTATCTATCCACAGTGTTTTAGCGTTTGTATATTCAGCAACAATGGCACGAATTTCGCTAGCCGAAGTAAGGTAGGGCATTGGCTAATATTTCCTGATATTTAAGGCATTGTAAGTAAGCCATAGTTTTATAAAGTAACATTTTGTTGGTAAGAATGCTTATACAGGATTGCAAAAAGGCTGAAGTTTGAAATTCGTCATAGATATCGCCAAATTAACTCAAATCTGATAACATCGAGTCACTACTGTGGAGTGGCATAGTCTACCATCAAAACAGCTACTCAGCATCTACATTAAATTCATAGAGAGCCACAGACTGTGAGTAAAGCCATACTGGTTATCAGCCGTCAGGAAAATTGAATTGGAATTTCTCAAAACTGGGTGCAAAATCTTAGTTTCAAGAAATCGTCCAAATTTCAATTTTCAGTAACCTGAGCTATTGCTTAAGCATTTTTGCTACTTCACTTTTAATTGTTTTTTTAAATTTGCTCCTCATCATCACACACACCTCAATTAACCGCTTCAAGTACTCAATTCGGAGATAGATAATGAAAAAGCTAATTCTATTAGTAGTTAGTAGCATTTTGGTAGTTGGTACTTTTGGCTGCCAAGAGGCTCCTAAAACTGGTTCAGAAACTCCTAGCACAACTAATGAAGCCGCTCAAGCACCAGCCAAACCAGCTTCGCAGACAAATCAAACTGCCAAAGTTCCAGAAACACCAACTACTCCTTTAGCAGCTAATACAGGTACGAAAGTTAAAACCGCTCCTGAAAAAACGGCAGCAACAAAAGCTAAGAGCGATTTAAAAACTGAAGTTAGCGCAAAGTTGAATAAAGGTTTACCAGGCAACAAGTTACAAGTTGAAAACAAAGAGGGTGAAATTATCCTCAAAGGTACAGCCGCTTCTGCTGAAGAACTCAAGAAAGCTGAAACCTTAGCTAAAGAAGTTCAAGGTGTGAAGACAGTGAAGGTAGAAGCAAAAGTTGATAGTGTGAAAAAGCCATAAAAGAATAACTGAAGCTTTTAGTTAGCAGCGGCATAAAAGCCAACCAGAGACTTGCATCTGTGTAAGTCTCTGTTTTTGCTATAGCTATTTTCAAGTAAATAGACCAGGCGGTAGAGGCACAAGGCCTTGCATTGATGTCAACTTAACTAAAAGCCTTTTCAAATCTCGTTTCCAGCCTCTGGGCTGGAAATGCACTTCAATTGCGGCTCTGCCGCCAGCAAGGGAGGCGGCAGCCCCAAGGACGGCATTCCCAGTCAGATACTATTGGTGACAACTTAAGACAAAAGTAATGTCAACAGGTGCATCAAGGGAAAAAACGATGGCAAATCCAAGAGTCGGAAACCCAGATCACAAGCGGGATAGAAACATGCCAGCGCCAGAAAACGAAGTAATCGCCGCGTGGATGGAAGAGCTATTAACACCACTGGTATACAATCAACTGTCCTATTACCAGCAGTTGGGGCTACGCGACCGGATTCTGGGTTTACCTCTAATGGTGGCAGCAGTATTAACACTACTGTGGCGACAAGTACCATCGGTGCGCGAGTTACATCGGTTATTAAATCGAGAAGACAAATTGATTGTGCAAAGCGACTTGCGTATCGCAACAAGCATTGTCTAACGTTGTTAAATATCAACTCAAATCTCAACAGCGAGACACTTTGGACTTATCTCCACACCCCACTTGACATTTTGGCGATCGCTTTAAGTTGTCACCAATAGGCACAGCCTGGGAACGAGGCATTTAATTTGTCAAGGAAAGAAGAGAAATTGAAGAATTTATTTACCTCAAGGTTAAGTGCGATCAACGAGACTAACGATCGCTGCGGCTAAATCCACTGGATCGACGGGTTTAGGTAAGTGTTTTTGGAATCCTGCTGCCATTGCTTGGTTGTAGTTAATTTCTCCTGCATAAGCAGTCAAAGCGATCGCGGGAATTTGTCCGCCTTGCTCTGGCGGTAATTTTCTCACTTCGCGTAGCAACATATACCCATCCATGATGGGCATTCCAATATCGCTTAAGAGGATATCTGGCTGGGATTGCACTAATGTTTGCAGCGCTTCATCTGCTGATTCAACTGCCGTTACTGTCGCGCCATATTGTTCCAGCGCAAAGCTAAAAAATTCTCGCACATCGGCTTGATCGTCCACAAGCAGAATTTGCACTCCAGCAAGTAATGTCTCCTCAGTCTCGAGTTCTGCTTGAGAAGCCTCACTACTGCTAAATCGCAACTCAGAATTTTTGAGCAGAGGTAGTTTGACTGTGAAGGTAGCCCCTTGTCCTTCTCCCAAACTCTCTGCCTGAACTGTGCCACCATGAAGTTCTACTAAATGACGCACAATTGCCAGTCCCAATCCCAGTCCACCAAATACTCTGGTTGTTTTAGCATCTGCTTGCCGAAAGTAATCAAAGACGTAGGGCAAAAAGTCTGGGTTGATTCCTTTACCTGTATCAATTACCTGGATTTGGGCATCTAAACCAACTTGCTGTAGACGCACTTCTACAAGTCCATCTGTGGGTGTGAATTTAACGGCATTGGAGAGGAGATTCCACATTACTTGTTGCAAGCGATCGCCATCGCCGAGAACTTTGCCGATATCATTACTTAACACCGTTTGAATTTGAATCGATTTGGCTTCTGCTGCCAAACGCACCGTTTCTAGTGCAGATGCGATCGCTATTTTCAAATCCACTGCATGGAGATTTAAGCTGACTTTACCTTGCAAAATCCGCGAAACATCAAGTAAATCTCCAATCAATTGGGTTTGTAACTTGGCATTCCGCTCGATTGTTTCTAATGCTCGGATTTTAGTAGCTTCGTCGAACTTGCGGGTTCTGAGTAACTTTGCCCACCCTAAAATCGGATTCAAGGGAGTTCGGAGTTCGTGAGAAAGGACAGCGAGAAATTCATCTTTAATCCGGTTGGCTGTTTCGGCTTGTGCCCTAGCTGTCTTTTCAGCTTCGTAAAGTTGAGCGCGGGCGATGGCTTGCGCACACTGCTGTGCCAGTGTCAACATAAATCCCCGGTCTTCTTCGTTAAATATTTGAAGAGGAGTAAAGCTTAATCCCAAAGCCCCAATTACTTTACCTTCTACTATCAAGGGAATGGAAGCCCAAGCATTATTCGCTATAACAGTCACAACGTCTGCTAAGTCGGGATATCTAGCAATCATGGCTGCTAAATTTTCTAAAAAAATCGGCTGCCCAGTTCTGACTGTTTCTGCTATTTGGTTAGGTGCTGCGATTGGAAAACTTGTCCAAGTATTTATGAGCGTTTGCGGATAGCCAATTGCTTGCACAACTTTTAGGGTAGTATTTCCTTCAGTAAGTAAGACAACGGAACCACCAGTAGCTTCCAAGGCGGCAATGCCCTGGTTCACCACTACATCAGCCACCTGTTGGGGAGTTAGAGCTTCTGAGAAGGCAGCAGTTATTTTTTGTAAAAGTACTGTGCGATTGACAGACCGTTGAGTTTCCTGGTAGAGTCTGGCGTTGTCGATGGCTGTCGCCGCCCGCCGAGCAATATCTTCTGCTAAAGCCAAGTCTGTTTGTTGATAGTACCGACCAGATTCGGCGGTAAAAAAAGAGATTGCTCCAAATAATTGCCCGCGGGAACGAACTGGAATCACCATTAGAGAACGAATACCCAGATTTTGCAGCAATTGCAGATGTTCGTTGTCTTCAGACATCTGTAGAAGATGTGAGTCAGATAATTCGGGATAAAAGACAGATATTCCTAAGCGTAGCTGCCGTACAAGCTCTTTGGCTTTGGTTTTGGGTCGATAACGCCGTCGGATTTCGTCTAAAATATTTAGTTTTGTGGGATCGGCAATTGCGATCGCAATTTGTTTACTTGACCAATCTTCCTCAAAGACATCTACAATACACAAATCGGCTAAAGTTGGCACTGCTAGATTTGCCACATTTTCCAAGGTGATTTCATAATCTAATGAGGCAGCTAGTAAGGTGCTGGCTTCGACTAAAAAGTTTTGTGTGGCTTCAATTCGTTTGCGATGGCTAATATCCTCAATAATCCCTAATGCATACATAGGTTGTCCGTTAACATCCCAAACTGTTGATGAAGTTAGATTGACCCAAACTATGGAACCATCTTTGCAGATGTAGCGTTTCTCTAGGGAATAACCACTAATTTCTTTTGCTAAAACTCGCCCAGCATTTTCCAAATCAACTTCTAAGTCGTCAGGGTGGGTAATTTCCTGAAAGTTCATTTGAATTAACTCTTCTAGGCTATACCCAGTAATTTCGCACAGAGCAGGATTAACTTGCAGAAATTGTCCATCCAACGCTACGAGAGCAATACCGACAGCTGCTTGATTGAACATTGCCCGAAACCTTTCTTCGCTTTCTCGCAAAGCAACTTCTGTTTGCTTTGCTGCGGTAACATCTGCCAAAATAATTCCAATTCCTACCGTTTCACCCATTGCGTTACGAACTGGGTAATAGTTGCCCAGCCAGTAACCGTAACGTTCGGGTTGCTCCCTTGTCTCACCGCTGATTTCCATATTCAGCAGGGGTTCTCCAGTATCTAACACGCGCTGTAATTGTGGCTCTAACTCAGCCGCCATTGCTGGCAAGACTTCTCTAAATTTGCATCCTAGATGTTCTTCTATAGTTAAACCGTTAATGTCAGCGAAAACTTGATTAATGCGGATATATCGCAGTTCCCGATCCAAAAAGCATACGGCAACAGGAGCCGCTCCTAGTAACGCATCTAAAAGAGATAGAGATTCGGCATAATGGATTAAAGCTTGGTGGATGTCTCGATAAAGTTGGGCATTTTCCACTGCTAAGGCAACACGCTGGGTAATATCTGTTGCTAAAGTTAGGTCAGTGCGATCGTACCGACGGTCTGCTTGAGTGGTGACAAAGCTGATGGTGCCCAGTACTCGCCCTTTTGCAATTAACGGCACAATCATCACAGACTTCATCCCCAGTTGGCGAACAAGTTCTAAGTGTTCCTGATTCTGAGTACTTGCCACTAATAGCGAGTCAGATACCTCTGAGATTAATTCGCTTTGCCCGGTTTGCAGTACTTTGGTAATTGCGCTTGCACCCTTGTAATCTGTTGCATACTCCTGAAGTTTACGCGCCAACTCCGCTTTCGATGGGTCTGTATGGGCAATGGGTAGGCGGCGAATGGAACCATCTTCATTTAAAATATCGACGCTACACCAATCAGCAAGCTGGGGAACCGAGATTTTAGCGATCTGTTCTAAGGTTTGTTCATAATCTAGCGAAGTAGAGAGTAAACTACTAATTTGGGCGATATAGTGTAGTCTTTCCTCAGCCTGCTTGCGCTCTGTAATATCGACAACAAAAAAAGCTCCTCGATCTACAATCCCTTCAAAGCGGCTAGCACCTACCAAAATCGGGAAGCGTGAGCCGTTTTTATGGATATATTCCTTTTGATATGGTGTGCAAAAAGAACTGTCTTGAAGTTGAGTCAGTGCTTGCTTATCGAGTTGCCCGTACTCTGTAGGAGTTAAATCTTGCCAGTTAATTTTTCCAGAAACTAATTCTTCACGGGTATAACCCACCATATTCAGCAAGGCATCGTTTGCTTCTGTAATCCCCCCGTCTCTACTCCAGAAGCCAATACCAATCATGTTTGACTCAACTACACTGCGAAACTTAGCTTCGCTTTCCCGTAATGCTTGTTCAGTTTGTTTTAGTTGAGTAATATTCACAGCTGTACAGGTAATACCCTGAATGCTATTGTCTGCATCCTTTAGTGGTTCAACTAGCAAATCGTAGTAACAGTCTTCTCCATAAGTTGTCAGATAAACTTCTTGGCGGGTTGCAACACCAGTCTCTATTACCTTTAGCTTAATTCCCTTCAATTGCTCTGCTACTGAGGCTGGAAATAATTCATCATCAGACTTACCTAACATTTCCTCAGCAGTTTCTAGACCTTGAGGATTATGAATCCATTGATATCGCAAATCGCAATTCTGCTGAAAGACCACGATATCTGAACTACTTAATGCTAATCGAAATCTTTCTTCACTAACTCTTAGCTCTTGCAGATTTCTATCAGCTCGTATTTTTGCAGTTTTTAATCGCTCACATAAGATACTAAAGAGCAATCCTTGTAATGCAAACAACCCAATTCGCACAGAATTGGATAAGTCAAAACTCAGCTCATAAGCTGGAGGGAGAAAGAAGTAATCGCTTAGTAACGCAGACAAGAAAGTTGCTAACACCCCTGACTTCAAACCACCATACCAAGCACTCACCATTACAGCGCTAAAAAACAGCAAAAAAGGAGTTCCACTCATGCTTAACCAGGGGTCTAGCATCAACATTAGCACTAATGCAAGTGCAACAATTAATACAACGATGCCATAACGCAGTAACTGAGAATAATGAATATGGGGCATGAAAAGTTCTTAGAACAACCAATACTCATTGCAGAGGCTGTATATACCCTAAGCTAGTTTGCAAATTTTAGTAACTTATCTCCAGATAGATTTTTGCTGAGTTACAAAACCTCTTTTGCCAGAGGTTGATTTGTTAGCTATCTGATATAGAAAGTAAAAATTTAGTTCTATCCATCAAGATAAATGACGCTCTTTTACTCCCTTCCTTGCAGGTGAAATTTTTTGGAAATCGATCGTTACTTGATATACTACTATTTATTTGGTAGCAATCAATATTTAAATTTGAATGAATAAGTAAAATATTGATATTGCCAAGATATCTACTTCAGCATTTAGATATAATAACAATGCGATCGCCTACTTCTAGTTTCACTTTAACAAAATTTCTGTTTTTTTAATTAGCGCATCTGTTGCCATATTCACCAAACGATAAATATAGTTTGACTTGCTAGAAGATTCCGGTTGTGGTACTGACCTCTTCTGCTGAAGACTAGGATATGATCGAGAGTTACCAGCTTGGGGTAAATAGCTACATCGTCAAACCTGTCGATTTTGAACCAATACGGTTCAGTTAAGGCTAAAACTCTGTTACCAAAGTCGTTTTTTTAACGAACCGCCAAGGCGCAGAGAACGCAGAGAGAAGAAAGAGATGCTTAACTGAACTGTATTGGATTTTGAACAATTTAACCAAGCAGTCCAACAGCTTGATTTTTATTGGATTTTGTTTAATCAATTGCCAGTTTTGTAAAAAGATTGGGGATTGGGCATGGGGCATTGGGAAGAATTTTTCCTAACTCCTAACTCCTAACTCCTAACTCCTAACTCCTAACTCCTAACTCCTAACTCTCCTAACTCTCCTACTCAGCACTCAGATAGTACTGCGACCAATTTTTCAATATGTGCGACTTCATGAGTTGCCATCACGGATATTCTGATTCGACTTGTGGGTACTGTGGGGGGACGAATTGCTGGGGCAAAAATGCCAGCATCTCTTAGCTGTTTTCCAGCTTTAAGCGCATCTGTGGCATTAGGCAATTGAAAACATAATATGGGTGATTCAGAAGGCAGCAATTTCAGGTTAGGTAACTGTTGCAGCAAAGTTTTCAAATAATGTATATTTACCCACAATTGGGCACGATGTTGCGGTTCTTGTTGCACGATCTTGATTGCTGCTAAGGCTGCTGCTGTATCAGCAGGCGAAAGCCCAGTGGTATAAATCCAACTCGGTGCGCGGTTCCGCAAAAAGTCAATTAAGGCGCTACTTCCTGCTACATACCCGCCTAAACTACCTAAAGCTTTACTCAAAGTGCCAATTTGAATTAATTGCTTTCCTGTACATCCAAAATGCTCAATACACCCAGCGCCAGTTTTTCCTAGTACCCCAGTGGCATGAGCTTCATCGACTAGCAGCATACAGCTAAATTCATCAGCGAGATCCAACAGTACAGGCAACGGACATAAATCGCCATCCATGCTGAAAACGGTATCAGTAACAATCAAACAGCGGCGGTAATTTTGCCGCTGCTGTTTCAACTGAGTTTTTAATACTGCCATATCACAGTGCGGATATTCCACCACTGCTGCACCGCTGAGAATCGCTCCATTTTTTAGACTGGAATGATTGTACTGGTCAGAGAATATTAGATCGCGCTTGCCCACAAGGGCGGTAATTGCACCCAAATTAGCTAGATACCCGGAACTAAATACCAAGGCATCTTCTGTTTGTTTGGTAGATGCGATCGCTTCCTCTAATTCCCTGTGTAACTCCCGATGCCCGCTGAGTAATCTAGAACCAGTACTACCAGTACCAAATTCCGCGATCGCAGCCGTCGCCGCTGCCATCAAACGCTCATCTCCAGCCAATCCCAAATAGTCATTGCTGGCAAAATTAATTACCTCTTGCCCAGCTAAAACCACCGTTGGACCCGAACGGCCATTGATAGGTTGTACCGAACGATACCAGTCTGCCCGATGAATTGTTGCTAAGGACTGTTCTAGCCAGGCATAAGGGTCACGTCGCTTCGCTCCGAATTCAAAATTCAAAATTCAAAATTCAAAATTAATGATCCCCATAAATAATAAATAAATTTGGGGGCTTGTATCATGAGTTGTTTTTGGTCAGTGGGCATAAGGGGGCAGGGGAGAATGACAAATGACAAATGACAAATGACAAATGACAAATGACCAATGACAAATGACAAATGACCAATGACAAATGACCAATGACAATTAAACTTGTTCGCTACTGAGATGAGCGATCGCTTGTTTAATCCAGTCTTCGACATAAGCATCTTGGGGTAGTCCAATGTCTTCGCTGACTACATGTAGGGCGTGACTGACCTCATGGGCAGTATATCCCAAGGCGAAGAGGGTCATTTGCACCTCTTCGAGAATTCCCGGTGCAGGCCCGCCTGTGGCGACGAAGAACCCGGCTGATTTGCGCCACTCGACTAATTTGCTTTTCAGTTCCAAACAGATGCGTTCAGCAATTTTTTTGCCCACACCTGGAGCCTGAATTAGGATTTGTATATTGCCAGCGATAATTGCTTGGACTAAATCTGGTAGTTCCAGAGTATCCAAGAGGGCGATCGCTAAGGCTGCACCAATACCTGTGACAGTCAGCAAGTGGCGAAATAAATCGCGTTCGGCTGGGGAAGCAAAGCCATAGAGAAAGGGCACTTCTTCACGAATTTGCAAATGGGTAAAAATTTGCGTTACTCCTCCCGACTCTGGTAACTGGTTTGCTAGGCGTTGGGGAACTTGCAAATCATACCCCAAGCCATTCACTTCCAAAGTCAGAATCACGCGATTAGCGCCAATTGTTTGGATACCAGCGACTATACCTTTTAAATAACTAATCATTACAAGAGACCAAAATAATTTAAGCCTTCGATAATTCCACCTGCACAAAAAGCTTTTGCCAGGTAGCGGTAGTCTGCGGGATACTCATTGTGCCATTGGAGTAACTCTTTGCGGGCATTCCCCACAATGATTCCCCGTTCGTTGCCTACAGCAAATAAAGCAATATCATTACCTGAATCACCACAGACAACTGTTTGTTCTGCTGCAAATTTCCACTTCTGGCGTAAAAACTGCATTGCCTGACCTTTATCGCTGCTATGGGGTATAATGTCAAGGTCAATACCGCTACTGTAGATTAACTTTACATTTAATTTAGATTTCTGCAACTCTGCTTCAAGTTGTGATATCACTCTGACAGATGCATCTTGTTCTAGGAAACAACTCACTTTGAAGGGACGCTGTTCGGAATCTGGTTGCCGAACTAACTCAGGATATTTTTTCGTAATAGATAATACAGTTTCCCGTTCCCATCCCGGAGAGAGGATTTCTGACCAATCTGAGTCTGGAGTATCAGTACCATCCAGGTAAATTTCTGTACCTACGGAAAGAACGAGGGCATCCGGTTGCAAAAGATTTTTTTGAGCTTGGAGTTCTTTGTAAAGTACAGGCGATCGCCCGGTAGAATAAACGATCTTAGTGCCGTATTTTTGGCGATGTTGACTCAGCAGTTGATTTAGTTCTGGTAAAGCGCTGTCATCGCCCACAGTCCGGTATACCAGGGTGTCATCTAAGTCGGTTACAAACAGAAATGGTTTCATGATTAATACCTCTTGCAAAATCTCGTTATTCTACCGCGTGAAGAGACTTTTACAAGAGATTTATTTGCTAAAAACAAAGCATCATATCAGACACTAAATTCGAAGATCAGTGCTTAACTGAACTGTATTCTATGTAAAGCTCAGGATATGTATAAAAACACTACATCAGCACACTTGGCTTTTGATCTCCTAATAAAATAGCTTTCCAATTTCCGATTTTACTGGTTGATTATCTCGTTCCTATACTCTGCATGGGAATGGCTGATTAGAGGCTGCGCCGCCAGTCAAGACATTAAGTCTCTGACTCAATGAATACATTGGCGCAGCCTGGGAACGAGTCAAGTCTTCACGTAATAAATAGATTTATAAGTTCATTACAATGATTGTTGCAAACACTTAAGCCTTTCTTATACATGGAAGAGCATTTGTTGCAAAGCATTAAACATTTGCAACAACTAATTATACATTTGTTGGAAATACTTAAGCCTTTCTTATATATGGAAGAGCATTTGTTGCAAAGTATTAAGCATTTGCAACAACTAATTATACATTTGCTGCAAATGCTTAAGCGTTTCTTATACATGGAAGAACATTAGCTGCAAACGCTCAAATTTTGATAACTAATGTTTAAATTTGATCGATGTCTACAGAGACGTAGCACTGAAAAACAATGTCGAGATGTAGCACTGCTACGACCCTTAGAATATATTTCTGTGGAAATGGTTTTCCGCAGTTTACATTTTTCAATCGCGGAGAATAATTTTGCGTGATTTTAAAACCCTTTTAGAGACGCGAAGTTGCATTTCGTGCTATTCGTCTAAAGTCTTATTCCTTAAATGAAGAATAAATCCTCTCAAAGCTAGGTGAGCAAATTCTTTGGCTGCGTTAGTCTCAAAATTGGTAGTAAACGTGCTTTTGTTGACTACGCAGCTATGCTAGTGAAATCGTTACATTAATGCTTGAACACAATATTATTGTCGTTGGAACATCAGCAGGTGGAGTTGAGGCGCTGACTTATCTAGTCAAGCATTTGCCGGCCGATCTCAATGCTGCTGTGATTATAGTTCTTCACGTATCCAGTCACAGCATCAGTATTCTGCCAAAAATATTAAATCGCGCTGGCAACTTGCCAGTGTCTCATGCTCAGGACGGCGAAGCTATTGTTCATGGTTGGATTTATGTGGCTCCGCCTGACCACCACTTACTGGTAGAACAAGGATATTTGCGTTTAACGCGGGGAGCAAAAGAAAACCGTTGTCGTCCCGCCATCGATCCATTGTTTCGCAGTGCAGCGCGAACCTATGGGCAACGAGTGATTGCTGTGCTACTAACAGGTATGCTTGACGACGGCACGGCGGGAATAATGGCTGTAAAAATGCGGGGCGGTGTGGCAATTGTCCAAAATCCCGATGATGCTTTGTATCCTAATATGCCACGTAATGCGATCGATAATGTAGAGGATATTGACCATATCGCGCCACTTTCAGATATTCCTTCTATTTTGGTAGCTTTAGTTAATATACCAATGGAAATACAGCCAGAAAACCCCGTACCTAGCAAGATGGAGTTTGAAACTGAAATAGCGCAGTTGAGTTTGGAAGCAGTAGAAAACGAAGGCGATCGACCTGGTAAACCATCAACCTTTGGCTGTCCTGACTGCGGCGGTATCCTCTGGGAACTCGAAGAGGGAAATTTGTTGCGCTTCCGGTGCCGCACGGGTCATGCTTATTCAGTAGAAACTTTGCTAGCCACCCAGTCTGATAAGGTGGAAGATGCACTATGGATCGCTTTAAGGGCATTGGAAGAGAAAGCTTCTTTATCACATCGTATAGCTTCAAGGATGGAGGCTCGCAATCAAAACTTGGCGGCAGAAAGATTCAAAGAGGAGGCACAATCTGCCTGGCAGCGCTCCGCCATTATTCGAGAAGTACTTTTGAAGATCAATCCAAACATAGATGTTGATTGAAGCTTAAACCTAATTATTTTAAGGAGTGGGATGGTTTAGTTTTCTGTGTGCCAGTGCCACCACCGCTTGCACTAACTCTTCTGGATCAAGGGGTTTGGTAACATGCCGTTGATAGCCACTGGTTATGGCTCGCAGGGAATCCTCAATTCTGGCATAAGCAGTTAAAGCGATCGCAGGAATTTCTCCCCCTTTTTCGGCAGTTAAAGCGCGGATCTGTTGAATCAGGGAGTAACCATCGACTTCGGGCATTCCAATATCACTGACTAAAACATCGGGTTGAAAGGACTCTAGGTTTGCTAAAACTTCTGCCGCAGAGCCAACAGTCAAGACTTTCGCTCCGTATTCAGCAAGCAATACTGTTAATAACTCACGGGCATCGGCATCATCATCAACTGTGAGAACTCGAATACCCGTGAGTTCGAGTGCTGGTTGTGGCAACTCATCTGGCTGCTTGATTTCCGGTTCAACATTCAGCAATGGCAACTGGACTGTAAAGGTGGCTCCCAAGCCTTCACCTGCACTATCAGCCGTGATGGTGCCGCCGTGAGCCTCAACTAACTGCCGGACGATCGCTAACCCCAATCCTAACCCCCCATACTTGCGAGTAATTGAGACATCTTCTTGACGGAATGACTCAAAAATATACGGGAG
Source organism: Nostoc sp. JL31 (assembly GCF_017114965.1). NCBI lineage: Bacteria > Bacillati > Cyanobacteriota > Cyanophyceae > Nostocales > Nostocaceae > Nostoc > Nostoc sp. JL31. The sequence goes on along the minus strand of NZ_JABXKO010000070.1, from coordinate 5,015 downwards.
AAAGTCTGGGTTAATGCCTTTGCCAGTGTCACTAACGATAATCTGTGCCCGATCTTCAACTCGCTCTAGTCTGGTTTCTACTCGTCCTCCCTTGGGGGTAAACTTGATCGCGTTGGAAAGTAAATTCCAAACGATCTGTTGCAGGCGGTTAGAATCTCCAGAGACTTGCCCAATATTCGGCAGTACTGGATGCAACAAAATTGATTTAGCAACAGCTGCGGTTCTTACTGTGTCGATCGCAGATTCAATTACAAATGCCAAATTCACGGGAGACGCATCTATGCTGAGTTTGCCGCGCAGAATCTTGGCGACATCGAGCAAGTCATCAATCAGTTGAGTTTGCAGTTTAGCGTTGCGTTCAATGGTGGCTAAAGCTTCAGCTGTTTTGGTTTCATCAAATTTGCGGGTTTGCAGCAGTTTTGTCCAGCCGAGAATTGGGTTAAGAGGCGATCGCAATTCATGGGAGAGAACGGCGAGAAACTCATCTTTGATCCGATTGGCGCGTTCGGCTTCTGCTCTGGCTGCTTGCTCTTGGGCAAGTAGGCGATTGCGTTCAACTTCCAGTTCCTTTTGATCGTGAATATCTGTACAGGTGCCAAACCATTTCACCACCTGCCCCCGTTGGTCTTTTAGCGGCATACCCAGCACCAAATGCCAACGGTAGCTGCGATCAGAAGCTCTTTTAAAGCGATATTCGTGGCGATAGCTACTGCCACAATCCACAGTATTATTCCACAAGGATTGAGCCGCTTGTCTATCGTCTGGATGAACGCCTGATATCCAACCTTGCCCTAAAATCTGTGCCAAGCTCAATCCGGTATAGTCACACAATCGTTGATTCGCGTAATCGCAGGAACCACTGGCATCGCAAGTCCAAACAAGTTGCGGAATCGCCTCTGCTAGGTAGCGGTAGCGTTCTTCACTTTGCCGTAATTCATCCTCTACCTGTTTGCGATCAGTGATATCTTGCACATTGCCCAGCATCCGTATTGCATTGCCCGCAGCATCATAGAAAACCTTAGCTCTGGCTGCTAACCAGCGAATACCATCAGGATGTAGAATGCGGTAATCAGTTTCATAGTACTCTTGCTGTTGCTGGATGGTGTAACTCACTATTTCATTGGCAGAGGTGCGATCGTCTGGGTGCAGGAGGTTTAACCACTGTTCAAAGCTGACTTCCTCTGTGGTTGGGTCAAGCCCGAATAGATTGCAGTACTCTTCAGATACATGAGCGCTGTTGCGGGTAATGTCCCAATCCCATACTCCCGATCGCGTCGCTTTGTACGCCAGTTTCAACCGGGCTTCGTTCTCCTGCAATAAGAGTTCTGTCTTTTTACGTTCTGTGATATCTCGTGAAATCAATAAGATTCGTTCTAGTTGCCCGGAAGCATCCAGAATCGGGCTAACGACCACTTCCCACCATTTGGGAGTGCCTTTTACGGTTGGGCAGTATCCGCGAAAAATGCTGACTTCACCTATTTTAGCGGCAGCTAGTGCCTGCTCTGCCTGTTGCCGATAGCCGTCTTCCCATAAACAGAGCCATTCAATATTCAGATAGGGATTTAAGTCGTCAATTTCCATCAAACACAGTCCACCTGTATTCATATACAGCAGCCGCCCGTCGAGGCTTAATACCTTGATGCAGTCAGAACTACTATCTAAAATACGGTTTTTAAATTCTTCACTCTGGCGCAAATCAAGCTCTGCCTGTTTGCGATCGCTGATATCAAAATGGATGCCTGCCATTCGCAGGGGATTGCCCTGTTGATCGCGCAAAACCACTTTTCCGTGATTGGCAATCCATTTCCACTCCCCAGACTTGGTTAACATCCGATATTCAAATTTGTAAGACACCGAATCGTCCTGAAGATGGGCATTCAACCGTTCCATCACCCAAACTTTATCGTCAGGATGAATTAGTCGCTCCCAACTGTTAAAGTGTCCAGGTAGGTCTCCTTGCTCATATCCCAGCATTTCCAGCCATCGTGAACTTAAATAATCTTCATTGGTAATAATGTTCCAATCCCATAGACCGCCACCAGAACCTTCCAGTGCCATTTGCAGGCGTTCTTCACTGTTTCGCAAAGCTTGCTCTGTCTGTTTGCGTTCGCTAATGTCTTCGGCAATCCCGGCAAACCGATAAATTTCTCCTGTTTCATCTCGCAGGGGAAAGCAGCGATCGTGAACCCAGCGAATACTACCATTGGGTAAAATAATCCGATATTCTTCATCAAATTGACCGGCGACAGCTTTTTCATGAAACGCTCTGTCTGTCGATTCTCGATCTTCTGGGTGAATACGATCGACCCATGCTTGTTGTCCTTGATACAATTCCTGCGGGTTCAATCCCCACAGTTTTTTATATGCAGGACTGACATAGCTAACTCGATTTTTCGACACCTCTTTGATCCAAAACACCGCATCAATATTTTCTGCGAGTTGGCGAAAACGTTCCTCACTCTCACGCAGAGTTTCGGCTGATCGTTTGCGTTCGGTGATATCTAGATCGATACCCGCCATCTGAATCGGTTGTCCGTGTTGGTCGTAAAATACCTTGCCCTGGCTTAGTGCCCACCGAATTGTACCATTGGGATATACTACCCGAAATTCAATGTCATAGTCTTCTCCAGTGGCGACAGCACGATCGACGGCTGTTAGTAGGCGATCGCGATCGTCATGATGGACTCGCGCGGCAAACATCTCGAAGGAACCGTCAAATTCTCCTTGTTCCAGTCCAAATAAGGCTTCCAGGTTATCCGACCAGGAAATTTTTCCCGTCTGGATGTTCCAGTTCCATGTTCCCATCCGAGAGGCTGACAGTGCTAATCGTAGCCATTCTTCGCTCTCCCGTAATTCTGCTTCTACTCGTCTGCGATCGGTCAATTCATTCTGTGCCTGCTGATAGAGTTCCGCCTGCCGAATTGCAATGCCAACTTGAATCGCCAGTTCTTTGAGCAAGTCAATCTCTAAGGGTTGCCACCTTCGAGGAGTTGCACAGTTATGAGCAATTAGCAATCCCCAAAAGTGGTTATCGGAAATAATCGGCACCACCAGATTAGCTTTCACTTGAAACTGAGCCAACAATTCAACGTGGCATGGATCAATACTGCTATCCTGAATATCAAATATTGCCGTTACGTAACCCTGACGATAGCGTTGGATATAGTTCTCGACTAAGGCGCTATCGTAGCTGACAGTTTCCGACGGATTCCATGCAAGGTAGTTCTCCGCGAGGCAGGGATCGTACATAGTAGATGAGAGCAGCGATTGCCAGTGTCCCCCAACAGATTCTGCTATTACTGTGCCATCGCCATCAGGTTTTAACTGAAAAACCAAGACGCGATCGGTGTGCAGAAATTCTCTCACTTCGGTTACGGTTGTCTGGAGAATTTCATCCAGATTCAGCGATTGGTGAATTTTCTGGGTAATATGTGAGACTACGCGCTCTCGTTCAATCCGCTGTTGTAGTTGGGTGCGTAGCTGCACTGTTTCAATTGCCCCATTGACTGCTATTTGCAGTCCTTCTGGGGTGATTTGCTCTTTGACAATATAATCTTGTGCGCCCGCTTTGATCGCCTTAACTGCGATCGCCTCATTGCCCTGCCCGGTGACGACAATTACAGGTAGGCAAGGCTGTTGGGTAGATGGTTGCAATTGTGCCAGAAATTCCAGTCCGTCCATGTCGGGCAGTCGATAATCAAGCAACACAACATCAGGCTGATGTTGCTGCCAAAGTTCTAGCCCAAGTTGTCCCAGCGTTGCTTCTAGGATAGTGTAAGAATGTTCGCGATCGCGCAGCAAATACCGCCGATAGAGTTCTCGATCTTCTGGGGAATCATCGACAATTAAGAGAGTGCGCTGTTGCTGAGACATTGTGCATTAATTAATCAAGTAGATATTAACCCACCTTCCGCAGGTTTGCATATAAAATTTGACATTTTTCAAGAAATGCTAAAACCCTTCATTAATGCCAGGATTTTACCATATTTGAGAGAATTTATGGGATCGCTCTTGACATCTGTTTGGCGTTAACTTGTTTGAGAATTTTAATGTATAATTTTATTCTTGCGTGCTGATAAAATTTATATCACTTTTCCCAGAGAATAATCTATAAATATTTACTTACTAATACAAATTATCTATGAAGATAGTAATAGCAATCCTAAATCATAGGGATTAAAATCGCTGTAAAGCTTATAATTGGGTGCTTTTAATCTCCTTATATTCTCACGTTTGAATTCGAATTGCTATATCTGATTCATTAGTTATGATTGTGGGCATCTATGTAAAAATCTTAAAACCCTCTTTCTCTCTGCTCCCTAAACTTTGCAGTCTGAATGATAATTTTTTTACTCAGCATGATATAAGACCAATGGCAGGACATATACAAACTGAATGCGATCGCCGTTATCACAATTGCAAATATACTCAATAAGTAAGATAGATATAACTATCTATGCATAAAAAAAATTAAAGTTTGTAGTAAGGACTTTAGTCCTAGCTTTAGGGACTGAAGTCCCCACTACAAACTTGTTATTATGGCTGTTTTAAGGGACTTTATATTTAGATATGAGTTTAAAAAAATTAGCTTTTTTTACTATATCTGCGGAATATAAGTTGAACTATAATTGCTAATTGTCAGTTTTTGAGAGTTGCTGGGCGATCATCTCCAATAACTGCTTGAGTTTTATCGGCTTGGCTAAGTAGTGGTTTGCGCCCGCTTCTAGACACCGTTCTAAATCTCCCGGCATGACCAAAGCTGTCAGGGCAATGATCGGAATCGAGTGGGTTTTGGTATCGGCACGAATTTGACGGGTTGCTTCTAATCCATCCATTTGTGGCATTTGAATATCCATCAAGATGAGATGAGGCTGATGCTGTTTAGCCATTTGCACGGCTTCTAAGCCATTGCGGGCAAGCATAACCTGAAAATTATATGAACCTATCCCACTAATAATATTTTGTTAATCCAGATATGAATTGTAGCAAGGTCAATGAATGCGTCAAAGTAAACT